>JAIQFZ010000005.1 GCA_020073015.1 Terriglobia bacterium
TACCACCCCGCGCAACGCTCCGGTAGCCGAGTCTTGGCCCCAAAGGCCAGGAATCCCCAGAAAGAGCCATAAAAAGGGAGCTAAGCAAGAAAAGATAGCAATGGGACCCAGGCTGTGAATTGAGGCTACAAACGACTGCTGCAGGAATAGCTGGCGACGGCGGCCCATACAAATCCCCTCATGTCCGAGACTTCGGAATCGGAGGGGATTCCCGAAACTCTTGAAAGGCTACGTATACCACCGCGCCACTTGCGAGAACCGTGACGCCTGTACATCAATATTGTTCAGTTCTCGGCGAGAGCAAACCGCACTCCGGCTTCTTAACGATGCGCCTTTTCGGTCTCCTGTTCGGCTCCGGTGAGGCAGTAGCGAATCTTCTCCAGTAGATTCGGGAAGAGGTACTGTTTGGGAAGCCAGAGCGTTACGTGCTCGCACTCTACCGGCTCGAACGCGGTCATAACGATGACCGGAAAATGCGGGCTGCGGTTGCGGACGGCGCGAGCCAACTCCAGACCGCTCATGCCGGGCATCTGGAAGGCCGTGACGAGAAGGTCGAATTCCTGCTCTTCCAGGGCGCGCAGCGCTTCGGCTGCATTCGGGACCGGAATGGCTCTGTACCCTTCCGCACGCAAGATGTCACACGCCAGTCGGCAGAGCATTTCATTATCATCGACGACAAGAATTTTCTTCACGGCGCGCTCCTAGCCGCAGCCGGTTCCTCGCTGGCCGTAGCTGCAATTTTGGCGAAGGTCAGACCGCCGTCGGCTTTGATGCCGATGGAAACGCAGTCGCCGCCATTGACCTGGCCCGTGGCAACCAGGTTCGCCAACCCGTAAACAATGTTTTTCTCGATCACCCTCTTCAAATGCCGTGCGCCGTACTTGGGGTCCGTGCCTTCCCGCAGCAGCCACTGCTTGATCTCGGGCGTGCAGCGGAATGTGAAATGGTTCGGCCCGACGGCGCCCGCAATGCGCCGCTGCACTTTCGCGAGTTCCAGTTCAAGAATCTGCTCAAGCTGCTCCGGACGAAGCGTCTTGAATACGACAACCTTGTCCAGCCGGTTCATGAACTCAGGTGAAAACTTTCGGCGCGCCGCCTCCATGGCCGTACGCGTGATTTTTTCGTCCAGGTTCACGTCCTCAATGGGCGCTTGCACCGCGAACCCGAGGCCGCCCTCGGCGAGCCGGCTCATTTCCGGCGCCCCCACGTTCGAGGTCATGAAAATGACGCACTTGGAAAAGTCCACGTGCGTGTTGTCGCCGAGCGTGAGACTGCCCTTGTCCAGGATTCCGAGCATGAGCTGCCACAGCGACTCCGAGGCCTTTTCGACCTCATCGAACAGCAGAAGCGTAAGTTTGAGTTTGTCCGTGTGCCAGCGGGTCAAGGCCTCCTGGGTGAGTATCGGCTGCGTTTGCATGTGGCCGATATAGCCGGGTGGGGAGCCGATCAACTTGGCGATTTCGTGATGTTCCTGAAATTCCGCGCAATCCACTTTAATGAAAGCGTGGGGATTCCCGAAGAGCGCCTCGGCGAGGACCTCGATCACATACGTCTTCCCGGATCCGGTCGGCCCGAGAAACAGGAGGTTCCCGATGGGCCGGTCCGGCGCAGACATGCCCACCAGAAATATCTGATAGATCTCCAGGACCGCGTCCACAGCGGCGTCCTGCCCGACGATTCTAGAACGCAAGAACCCCTCGATTTCCTTGGTGGCCTCGCCGTGACGTGTGGCATCGAGTGGCTGGGCCGTTGGTTCTTCGAGAAAGGCAAAATTGCCCGGTTTGGGCCCGCTGGACATACCTACCCCTTTGTCTGTCCTACTTCATTCTTGCATCCCTTCCCGGCCAGAAACCGTGACGGACGGCACGAGTCATCGTGACATCCTTCCAGCGAAGGGAATGATCCACCGGGCCAAACTGGGTTAGGTGCCGGCAGTAAGGATTGCAGCCTTCCGGCCTCTCTGCTGACAACTGGACGAACGAATCACGGTCAACCACCAACTTCCCGCGCCGCCGCCAGCACCTCCGGCACCACCGCAGCCACATCGGAATCTTCCGTCAGGTGGTTGACGATGCAAGCCCGCAGACAGAACTTGCCCTTCAACGAAGCATTGGACAGGTACACTCGGCCCCGCGCAATCAGGCGTTTGAGCAAGGCCGTGTTGAAGCGATTGCGGTCTTCTTCCGAAGCATCCTTCTTCTGCAGATGCCGGAAGCACACCGCACTCAGTTCAACTCGATTCAGTAACTCCAACTCTGGACACTGACTCACGGCGGCCGCCAGACGCCGGGCATGCCCGAGATCCCGCGCGATCGCGGCGCGAAACGACTCCAGGCCGTGATATCGCAGCGACAGCCACAACTTCAACGCCCGGAAGCGGCGCGACAACTCGATCGACTCCTCAAAGAACGCAAAGCCCTCGACCGGATCGGTACTGAGCTGTTTGGCGTAGTCACCCGTGTACTTGAATGTTTGCCGCGCAATCTCCAAGTCCCGATACAGCAGGCACCCGCAGTCGAGCGGCTGATACATCCATTTATGTGGATCGAGGGACAAAGAATCCGCCAGCGCCAGCCCGTCAAACTTCTCCGGCGCGGCAATGGCCGCCAGCGCTCCATAGGCGCCGTCCACATGCATCCAGACGCCCTCGGCGCGGGCAATCTCCGCAATCTCCCGCAGCGGATCGATCGCGCCCGTATTCACCGTCCCCGCCGAAGCCACCACCGCCACCGGCGTCACTCCTCGCGCTTTGTCCTGCCGGATCGCCTCCTCCAGCTTCGACGGGATCATCCGGTAAGACTCGTCACAGGGAATCGTGCGCAGGTTCTCCCGACCGATGCCGATCATCGCCACCGCTTTCGGCACCGCCATATGCACCTGCTCGGACGCATACACCACCCCCGGCGGCGCGTTGCGCAGTCCGCGCTCGTTCGCCGGAGTCTTCGCCTCGCGCGCCATGGTCAGCCCCATCAGGTTCGCGGCCGAGCCGCCGCCCGTCAGTGTTCCGAAAAATCCCTTGCAGCCGACCGCCTCTGCCAACCATCGAACCACGGTGCGCTCAACCGTGACACCGCTCGGCGACGAACGCCACGCCGTCATGTTCTGGTTGAGAATCGAAGCCGCCAGATCGCCCAGCGCAGCCACTGGCTCTCCCGGGCCCTGCACATACCCGAAGAAGCGCCCGTTCTGCGCGCGTGAATGCGCCGCCACATCGGCCAGCGCCGCCAGTGCTCGCGCTCCAAGGCCGCGTTCCGGCAGGTCTTCCGAAAAAAGACGCTCCGTCTCCGCCCCGCTCGTCGCCGGATGGATCGGACGCGCATCCATCGTCGAAAGAAAGCGCGCGGAGAGATCGACAACCTCGCCCGCCAGCCGCCGAAATTCCTCAACAGAAAGTTCAAGAGGTCTCATGCAGTCCTGATTGTATCCACAAGATCACTCGTCGATCGAAATCGACGGCGGGTGCCCCACTCATCGTGCCCTTTTCGATGAGTGGGAACTCAGTCGGCTCTCTTTTGCTCTCCTGGGTGGGCATGGTATGTTGACTCTTCATCCGCCAAACTCCAAACAGCGTCTGAAGAATCCATGATCCGCTCCTACAAAGGAATCACGCCCCAGATCCAGTCCACTTGCTACGTAGACGAGTCCGCGCAGTTAATCGGCGACGTAGTCTTAGGCGAGCACGCCAGCGTCTGGATGAACGCCGTCCTCCGTGGCGACGTCCACGAAATCCGCGTCGGCCACTACTCCAACATCCAGGACAACAGCGTCCTCCACGGCATGAAGGAACTCTACGGAGTCTACGTAGGCGACTACGTCACCGTAGGCCACAATGTAATCCTCCACGGATGCAAGGTCGAAGACCGCTGCCTGATCGGCATGGGCTCGATTATTCTGAATGGCGCGGTGGTGGGCGCAGGCTCCATCATCGGAGCTGGAACATTGATCCCCGAGAAAACCATCATCGAACCGAATTCACTGTGGGTCGGCTCCCCCGGGAAATTCCGCCGGAAGCTCGACAAAAAAGATGAAGAGATGATCCTGCGCTACGCGGAAAATTATCTCGGGTACAAGAAATCGTACTTGATGGAAAAGGGTAGTCAGTAGTCGGTAGTCAGCCCAGCCCTTTCGCTGCGGTGATGCACTCCTAGTAGAATGTCATCCTGAGCGGAGCATGAAGTTCGCAAAGCGAACTTCATGCAGAGTCGAAGGACCCCTACCCCGTCTAATTCTTCTGGGAGGCACCAAGGTATTCTCCCCCAGAACCGGGGCAGACTTTTTGAATCTGTTCAAGCCAGAAGCCAGCAGCTAGAAGCTAGTAGCGAATGATTAAATCTCCCCGAGGAACCCGCGACCTTCTCCCGCCCGACACGGCGCTCTGGAACTTCGTCGAAGCCGCCGTGCGCGACGTCTTCCGCGCCTACAACTTCCACGAAATCCGCACGCCCATTTTCGAGTCCACCGAACTCTTCGCCCGAGGAGTAGGCGAAGAAACCGACATCGTCGCGAAAGAGATGTTCACATGGGAAGACCGCGGCCGAGCCGAAAGCGACAAAGGCCAGTCCCTGACCCTCCGCCCCGAAAACACCGCCGGAGTAGTCCGCGCCTACATCGAGCACAAACTCTGGGACCGAGGCCTGAGCAAACTCTTCTACATCGGCCCGCAATTCCGCCGCGAGCGCCCGCAAAAAGGCCGTTACCGCCAGTTCTATCAGATCGGTGCCGAGGTAATCGGCCCCGCCACGTCCGGCAGCGAGTCCCCCGCCCGCGACGCCGAAGTCCTGGAACTGCTAGCCACGCTCTTAGACCGAGTAGGCATCACCGACTGGACGCTAGAACTAAACTCGGTAGGCTGCCCCAACGACCGGGCAAAATTCAACGAAGCCCTCCGCAATGCGCTGCAACCAGTAGTCAACAAAATGTGCGCCGATTGCCAACGCCGCGCCGTCACCAATCCGCTGCGAGTCTTCGACTGCAAAGTCCCCGAAGACCAACCCATCATCGAAACTCTCCCTCGCATCAGCCAGTTCCTCGACGAACCCTGCCGCACCGATTTCGAACAGGTGAAAGAAATCCTGAAAACCGTCGCGGTCCCCTATGTCCTGAACGACCGTCTCGTCCGAGGATTGGACTACTATCAAAAAACTACCTTTGAGTTCACGCATGGGGCTTTGGGGGCACAAAATGCGATTCTCGGCGGTGGTCGATATGACGGGTTGTCGGAGGCACTGGGTGGGCCGGCGGCTCCGGGGATTGGGTTTGCTATCGGAGAAGACCGGCTCGTGCTTTCGCTGTCGGAATCGGCGGAATCTGTGGTGCGGAAGCCGGATGTTTATATTGCTCCGCTGGGTGCGGGGATGAATCGCGAAGCAGCCAGGCTGGCGCGCGAGTTGCGGCGTCACGATCTGGTCGTCGATCTGGGTGACGAATCGTTTCGCCTGAAAAAATCATTCGAGGCAGCCGACAAGATGGGCGCGCGCTACATCCTGATCGTCGGCGAAAACGAAGTGAAGGCCGACGCGTTCGCGCTGAAGCATCTTGCTTCCGGCGAGCAGGTCACCGTTCCGCGCGGCGATTTACCGGGGCGGATTGGGAAATCGGGCACTGGGCTCTAGGCTCTCGGCGCTAGGCTGTGGCTCTCCTCTGTGTCCTCTGTGGTTAAAGTTCTTCACCACAGAGGACAGAGGGGAACACGGGGTAGAATCTTTCTTGTTCAGTTCTCTTGCTTAGGAGATCACCATGCGAAGCATTTCGCTGCTGTGCGCAGTCGTCGTCAGCGTCGCCCTGGCGTTTGCTCAGTCACCTACTCCCAAGCCTCTCTCTCTGTTCGAGCAGGAACTGGTGAATAACGAAAAGCAATTCATGCAGGCCTTGCAAGACAAGAACGTCGCCTATGTGAGCGAGACCGTCAGTGACGACTTTAAAGGCATCGCCACGAACGGAGATCTCTACGAGAAAGAAGAACTGGTGGGCGCGGCGCAGGAAGGTCTGCCGAAGGATCTGCGCATATACGATCTGCGCGTCGTGCGGCTGGACGAGGGCTGTGCGGTGGTCACCTACAACCAGATCGTCCCCGGAGCGCGTCCGCGCTATCGTCACATGAGCGACAGCTGGACCAAAGAGGGCGGCAAATGGAAGCTCAAGTTCCAGCAGACGACGCCGAACCTGTGGAGCGCGCTAGATCTGGATTAGAGTAGGCTCTCGGCTCTGGGCTTTCGGCTCTGGGCAATCGCTGCTCGCTATTGGGCCTTTGTACCCGTTCTTGATCCTTATTATCTGATCTTGGGCTGATTTCAGAGCTCATCGTCGACAAGCAATTCAGAGAGACTCTACACGGTTGACTAGCAATCCGCGACCTTCTACTATCGGCAGCCGTAAGCCTTTCCCCGGGCACGTCACAAGCAATAAGGAGGTTTTCTCTATGAAGCGCACAGCGGTTCTTCTCATCGGCATTCTGCTGTTGGCTACGGCAGCCTTCGCACAAATGGGACCACCGAAGCCCGGTCCTGAGCACCAGAAACTCAACTATTTCGTAGGCAACTGGACATCGGAAGGTGACATGAAGCCCGGCCCCATGGGCCCGGGCGGCAAGGTGACGGTCAGCGAAGATTCGCAGTGGATGGACGGCGGTTTCTTTGTGGTCATTCGCTCGAATTTCAAGAGCGCTGCCATGGGCAACGGCAGCGGCATCGCTTTCATGGGCTACGATCCCCAGGAGAAGGTCTACACCTACGACGAGTTCAACAGCATGGGCGAAGTCGTGCATTCCAAGGGCACCCTCGACGGCGACACCTGGACTTGGACCAACGACATGAAAATGGGCCCGCAGACCATGAAAGGCCGTTTCACCATGAAGATCCTGTCGCCGACTTCGTACACCTACAAGTTCGAAATGTCGCCGGACGGCACAAAGTGGGATCTGGTGATGGACGGAAAAGACACGAAGAACAAATAGTCAGTAGCGAGGATCCAGGGGCCGGAGATGATGTCAAGAATCCACTCGGAAGATTAAGGGCGCGGCCCTTAGGGGCTAAAGCCCGCATTTTTGCAGCTCGAAGCGGCACGGCTAAAGCCGTGCCCTTCCCAAAACTGTCTTGAGGAGCCAGTTCTCGACACCAAGGTTTTCTCTGACTACTGACAAAGGACTCCGGACACTACCTCCTGCCTCCCGCCATTTATAATCATCAGTTCGGCTCTCTGCCGTATTCCTGCTAGACAAGGCGAACTTGTGCTCGATTTTTTAGGTGACCTCAGGCGCACTCATATGTGCGGGGCTCTGCGCCCCTCTGACGCAGGCAAGAAGGTTGTCCTCATGGGATGGGTCAACCGCCGCCGCGACCTCGGCAGCATCATCTTTGTCGATTTGCGCGACCGCACCGGTGTCACCCAAGTCGTGTTCAACCGCGAACTGAATGCCGCCGTTCACGACAAAGCTGAAGACCTGCGCAATGAGTTCGTCATCGCTGCCATCGGCACGGTCAAGAAGCGCGACGCCGATACCATCAATCCCAACATCCCCACCGGCGAAGTTGAACTCGTGACGGAAGAGCTGCGCATTCTCAACGTTTCGAAGCAACTGCCTTTCCTCCCTTCCGACACCGTGCTCGCGAACGAAGAAATGCGGCTGAAATACCGCTACATCGATCTGCGGCGCGACGCCATGCAGTTCAACATCGAACTGCGCCACAAGGTCGCGCTCGCCATCCGCGACAACCTCGCCTCGCAGGGCTTCTTCGAAATTGAAACGCCCTTCATGACGCGTTCCACGCCCGAAGGCGCGCGCGATTACCTCGTCCCGAGCCGCGTGCAGCCGGGCTCTTTCTACGCCCTGCCGCAGTCGCCACAACTGTTCAAGCAGATCCTCATGATCTCCGGCTTCGACAAGTATTTTCAGATTGTGCGCTGCTTCCGCGACGAAGACTTGCGCGCCGACCGCCAGCCCGAGTTCACGCAGATCGATCTGGAAATGTCATACCCGCAGCCCGAGCGCGTGTGGGAAGTGGTGGAAGGCTTCCTGACCGCCGCTTTCAAAGCGGCCGGCCACGAAATCAAAACGCCCTTCCCGCGCATGGACTACGACGACGCCATCCGCCAGTACGGCATCGACAAGCCCGACCTGCGCCTGCCCGCCTTCACCGACGTGCGCGACTGCTTCACGCCCGCCGATCTCGAGCAGCTGGCCATCAACAAAGACCTGCCGGTGATTGCGATTCGCACGCCGGGGGTTGGCGAGTTGTCGAGAAAAGAGCGCGACGACATCAAGCCGCTCTTTGTCTCGAAGGGCGGAGCGCGCGTGTTCGAAGACTTCAAGCGCATCGAAAACAAATTCGCCGAAGCGGGTGCGAAAGTTCGTCAGAAGACCGGCGCCGCCGCGGACGATCTGCTCGTGCTTGTGGTCGGCTCGGCCCAAGCCGGAAAAACGCCCGGACGTGACGACCATCCCGCAGCCAAGCGCAAAGTCACGCCCGCCGAGCTGGCGATCTACGCCTCGGCTGGCATCTTACGGGTAGCCCTCGCGCAGAAATACGCCGATCGGCACGGCATCTTCCAGAAGAGCGGCGACCCGGGAAAAGACTTCCGCTTCCTCTGGGTGACGAACTTCCCCATGTTCGAGTACGACGAAGCCGACCGCCGCTGGGTAGCCGCGCACCATCCCTTTACCTCGCCGCACGATGAAGACATGGACAAGCTCGAAAGCGATCCCGCCATGGTGCGCGCGCTCGCCTACGACGTGGTGCTGAATGGCACGGAGCTGGGCTCGGGCTCGGTCCGTATTCACCGCCAGGATATTCAGCGCAAAATCTTCCACGCCCTCGGCATGACCGAAGAAGAAGCGCGCTCCCGCTTCGGCTTTTTCCTGGAAGCGCTCGAGTACGGCACGCCTCCGCACGGCGGCATTGCGCTCGGGCTGGACCGCATCGTGATGATCCTGGCGGGCGCTGACAGCCTCCGCGAAGTCATCCCCTTCCCCAAAACCGCCGCCGCTAAGGACCTGATGGTGGAAGCGCCCACGCCGGTGGCGGAGGGGCAGTTGCGGGAATTGGGGATTGGGGTGGTGGTGAAGAAGTAGGCAATACCGATCATAGACGGGGGGCTGGCCCACCCTTTCCCCCAAACCAACCGGGGTTGCCCCATCCTTGCCGCGTTCTTTGCGGCAAGGGTGGGCAAGGCACGGTTCGCACACCAGTGACGATCCATTTCATATTAAGAGCATCGCTACCGACAGTATCGCCACCCACCCTTCGCAAAGTGCGCGAAGGATGGGGCACCCACTGTGTTGGTAGTGCCAGCGAGAGCAGAAGCCTGGGCCACCGGGGGCGTCTCGTTCCGCCAGCACCGTTACCCTGTCTTCCTGAGCGCAGTAGCAGCTTCGCGGACGCGAAGCTGCTGCGGAGTCGAAGGACCCCTACCTCACATACGCCTCGTCGACCGTGGAGAGGCATTCTCACGATGCTGCCGAGTCCACGGGGAGAATGCCCTGCGTTGTCATTGTTGGATTTTGGATAGGTAGGGATCCTTCGACTCCGCGGAAACTTCACTTCGTGAAGTTCCCGCTCCGCTCAGGATGACAAAGAGGTTGAGGCCGCCGCCGGGTTCGGAAATTCATCGCTCGTCGGAAGGGAACATGGCCCGCCTAACTCAGCGAGTGCATCCTCTGCCGCGGCATGCAAGGTGTGGCCGCCGGCCCTCTTGCCGATGGATTCGCTTAGCAGGTGCCAGGCTTCCTCATACTGACCGTGACGATTCCGCTTGCCTCCGGGGATGACACACATCGTCTTCCGCCGAATCGCTACGCTGGCCGGAACGATGTACCAGAGATCCTCCGGGATGATATACACCGCGAGAAAATCGAAGTCCGACACGCGATACGGCCTGTCAGAATTGCGCCGCGCGTCAATTACATACATATTCTGCTTGTAGTGTGTCCGCATGAACCGATGTCGAGACATGGTGGACTTTACCTGCACGCGGATGAAGCATCCGCGGAGGTCGATGGCGACGTCATAGGGGGCGCTTTCTCCCCACGGTTTGGATAGTTTGAAGCCCAGTTCGGCGGCCTTGGCCATGAAGAGCAATTCTGCCCATTCGCCACGCTCTTTGGGTTTCCGGATACGCATGCCCGCTGATTTCAAATGAATCCCCCCTGAAATGAAAAAGGCGCAGCCCATGGGCCACGCCTTAACTTCTTCCTTATATTTCTATTATAGCATAGTGAATTAGGCCATTCCGAACGGTTTGCTGAAAATACATTTGGTGTGGATGCAGGATTTTAGCGTGATTCGTGTAATTCCTGCCCATTGACAAGATTTCGGTTCGAGGCCGCCAGACAGCCTCCCGCGCTACGGCACATTCACCGTCACGGTCGCGCTGGTCCGCCCATATTGATTCGTCGCGTACAGCGTGTAGGTAGTCGTCGCGGTCGGCTTCACGGTCACTTTCGTGTCGCGCACCGCACCCGCGCCGGGGGACACGATCTTGTACATCGCGTTGCTGGCACTCCATGACAGGGTCACGCTGCCGCCCGAAGAAACGTGGGTTGCGGACGCGGTGAAGCTGCTGATAGTGGGCGCAGATCCCGTCGGATAGCTCGAGTTCGTATAGACCGGACTGATCTGCAAGACTTCAAACGCCGACGAGGGCACCGTCTTCAGTTGATCCAGTTCCGTGCTCCACCGGCTGTCGGAAACACCAGTGACGTACAACGCGCTGCCGTTGTCGGCCAGAATCAGGCCGTACTTTTTCATCGCGGTCAGGATGGTCTGAACATTGCTCGAAAATCCGGAAATGTCGTAGCTCGACTTCAGGCGCAACCGCATGCCCATGGGGGGAGCGGTCGGATCGCTTGAGTTCGCTGCCAGGTGCGAAGCCGGAGGCGTGAACGCTGCTCTGGTATGGGGCAGGGTGAAACGAAAGGCGTGCTGAATCTTACCGGCGGCTACTTCGTCGTAGCGCACTAGTCCCGGGAAAATCGGCAAGCCTGCTGCATCGGCCGAAGTCCAGGTGTAGGGCCGCTGCTCGTTACCCAGCAGGTCCCAGACCGCGGTCGAGTCGGCATTCCAGCTGCCGTCAGAGTTCACCGACGCGTTATACATTTCGTAAAGAAAGCAATTGTTGTTGTCGAGGACGAGCACATGGCGGTCGCCCGTACTCGACGATCCGCCTTCCACCGGTGCATTCGCGGGGACCGGCATTGGCCCCGGATCGCTCTCGTCCCCGTAAGCGCCCAGGTTCACATTCACCATCGCCTGATTTCCGTCTACCACGACGTAGGGAATGCCGTACGTGGGGTCGGTTCCCCAATCGGGGTGCATATTTACCGCGCCCACCCAGTTGCTCATGATGGTGGCGGAATTCGGATCGACCGGCGCAGACGAGATGTCGGTATTCCACAAGCTGCTGCTGGTGAATGGAACAAATCCTCCCAAGCTCGCCCTCTGGCCGGTAGACATGACGCTGCAGGCCAGGTTCCCGCCGCCCGAGCCGCCGCCGCTCCCGGGCGAAGACGTCACGCCGCAGCCAGCCAGCAACACTACTAAGATGGTGAAGACCAACCACAGGCGACACGGCTTGCAGGAAAAATGATCGGGGAACATTGCGTACCGATTCTGCCCCACAACTCACGAACGCAAAAGACGCGTTCGGACATGTCTGGTTGCCGGGTTTCACGCATGCCTTCTGTGCGCTGATCGAAGGCCAGGCTCCACCCGGATGAGGTTGGATGAGAGTCGTCTTCGTCTGGGAGCGGTGGATCCCTTGTGATGTGCATCACGCAGAGCTGTGATTGTCCCTACCGCAGGCGCGCTGGTCCTGGGCAATACTCCAAAGCAGTAAGGAGTTGTCTATGGCATTACCGGCAATCGTTTGGCGAAATCCTAATTCCGTTTCGCGGTGCCGCGTCTGGAACCGCGCGAAACACGAGGCTTCTCGAAGTCTCTACCTGGTGGTGGAGTCGGCATCTGAGGAGCAGCGCCAGTGGAAAGGCCTGCCCAATCTCGAGATCATCCAAGGCGGCGCGGCGGCGGCCACTCGACCCGTACGCGAACGGCAGAGCCTTCCGTCGGGAGCATGAGAAGCCCCCTTTGCGACCTACATCTTGACCTCGGCGGCTAAAGCCCCCCCTGAAAACAAACCGCTTATCGCGGCGCTGAAGCGCTGCGGCACCCAAAATCAAGTGCAACATCGCCTTTTTCCGCATCCGTGAAGTCGTGCCCTTCCCTGTTCGATTTAGACTCTTTGTCATGGCCAAGAACTGGAAAACGAAGCTGATTCACTCGGACGCCAAGATCCCGAAAGGATTTCGCTCACTGTCGGTGGGTGTGCAACGTGGGTCGACGGTGTTGTTTCCGGATGCGGCGTCGGTCAAGGACGACTGGGACCAGTACGAGGTGGGGTACACATACGGGTTGTATGGGACTCCGACTACTCTGGAACTGGCGGCGCGCATCTGCGAGTTGGAGGGCGGGTTCCGGACGCTGATCACACCGGGTGGGCAGTGTGCAATCTCGCTCATCAATCTCGCGCTTCTGAAGGCGGGGGATCACGTTTTGATCCCGGAGAGCGTGTACACGCCGAATCGCAAGTTTGCGGCGCAGGTTCTGCGGCGATTTGGCGTGGAGGTGGGATTTTACGCTCCGGAAGGGGGCGCCGGAATTCAGACGTTATTTCGCGAGAACACGCGGATGGTGTGGTGCGAGAGTCCCGGGTCGATCACGATGGAAGTGCAGGACGTGCCGGCGATCGCGGAGGTGGCGCATCGTGCCGGAGCCATGGTCGTGATGGATAACACCTGGTCGGCGGGCGTGTATTTTGACGCCTTCGCGCACGGCGTGGATGTGACGATGCAGGCGATCACGAAGTATGTCGGGGGGCATAGTGATCTATTGCTGGGGTCGATCACGACGCGGGAGGAGACAGCGTGGCGGCGGCTGGGCGCGACCCAACAACTGGTGGGCTGCGCGGCTTCTCCGGACGATTGCAGCCTGGCGCTGCGCGGGTTGAAGACACTGGCGGTGCGACTGAAAGCTATTGAAGACGCCACGCTGACTTTGGCGCGCTGGCTGAGTGAGCGTCCGGAGATTGAACGCGTGCTGCACCCGGCGCTTCCGTCTTGTCCGGGACATGAATTCTGGAAGCGCGACTTCAGGGGGTCGACAGGCGTGTTCTCAATCGTGTTTCAGCCGCGATTCAGCAAGGCGCAGGTGCAGGGATTCGTGGACAAGCTGGAGTTGTTTGAGATCGGGTACAGCTGGGCAGGGGTGACGAGCCTCGCGGTGGCGTACGACTTTCATGCCACGCGCGGACGTCCGGAGTATGGGCATCGCATCGTGCGGCTGAATATTGGGCTGGAGGATGTGGACGATTTGAAGGCGGACCTGCGGGTGGCGCTGGATTCGTTGGGGTGAAAGATCACCCAGGTCAGATGAAGGGACAACTCTAGACTGGATTTGTAGCCAGGGATCCATCCGCCATCTGATGTCTGCAGTCGATTCGGAGCCCAGCCAGTCTGCCGTTTCGCAGATCGGAGTTTGGCGTGGGCCTCAGAACATAGCGCAGGCCTCGGCGACTCTCTCGATCATGGATTCCAGTGCGGCCCGACGTGCTTCGAGTTTCGTTTTTAATTGCGGATCAGGACAGGCTGCGGCTTCACTGGATGCGTTGGTCCAACTCGCGACCAGGATTTCGCGCAGTTGGTCGAGTTCGTCGAAGTCGAAGCGAAGGTCGTTCGCCATAATGCGGTCGAGCAAACCGGCGGGATCGCCCTGGTTGAGAAGGATCTCCGCGAACAGCTTTAATTCCTCGGGCGAAAAGTGGAGTTTCATGGCAACCTCCTGGTGCAGCGTATCACTCGCTTGGCGCTCTTGACCTCCTGGTAGCGCCGGCTTCTTCCCAAAGCGTTGGGGTCGCGCCCACCTTCGGCTCGCTCAGGGCAGGCTAGCCTCCGGGGTGGCGCTCCATCTTCTCTTCAGGCGCGGACTGTGAGTACCGGACAGTGCGCGTCGCTGATGACTTCGCATGCCGTTGTCCAGGGCACATGCGAGTCGATGGCCGGAAAGGGCGTGTGATGGACGCCCATCACGATGAGACCGGCCTGCTTGTCACGGGCCATGGTAAGGATTGCGGGCGCCGCCAGGTCGAAGTGGACCGCGAAATCAATCTTGCAACTGGGCTCGTGGTCGGAAGGAATCATCTCTTCCAGACGTTTCTGATAGTAGTGGGCCATCTCCGATTGCTGCTCCCAGGGAACGAGCGGGGCGGCATGCAACAGGATCAACTCAGCGTGGTTTTCTTCCGCCAGCGCGATGGCAAAGGGGAGCGCATGAAATGAGCCCTTCGAGAAGTCGGTGGCGAGGATGATGCGGTCCGGTTTCCAGGCTTGATGCGCTTTGAGTTCTGAACCGGGCCCGACGGTGAGGACCGGGCACGTTGCTTTGCGGAAGATCTGCTCGGCGACAGAACCCATGAACAGCTTGGAGAGACCCTTGCGTCCATGGGTACCGAGCACCACCAGATCGATGTGCTCATGCACGATCAGATCGGAGATGATGGACGGCGGATACCCTTTTTCGACCAGTAATTCGTGACGCAGACCCTCGAAATCTCTGGTGTCGGCATACTTCTGCATGCCCTGTTTTGCCTCTTGCCATTCCAGGTCGAGGTCGACGGGCGGGGGCACCGGCGTCATTCCGGCCACGGGTTCGATGGGCACGGCGTGGGCGACAATGACTTTGGAGTCATAGCAGTGAGCGAGGCTCAACGCGTACGGGAAAGCGGCCTCGGAAGATGGGGAGAAGTCTGTGGCGAACAAGATTGAGTTGAACGCGATGCGGGTACTTGCCTGGGAAGTCGCCATGATGCACCTCCTGTCAGGCGGCAATGGATCTATTGCATTTATACCTCCCCGCTCCCGGCATGGCAGTGACTGGAGTCACCAGGGAGAGTGAGGAAAAGCTGGTTGGGAAACGATGGTGAGGAGACCGTCTTCGACGATGGCTGCGGCCGGGTTACGCTTTTGCTCGACGGCCCGAACCGTTCTGCTTGAATGCAGAACGGATGTCGGAGATCTCGCCGCTGAGCATGTCCATCACCTGGAAACAGAGGGCGGGGTTGCGCTGGAGACACGTCAGGACCGCATTGCGAGGTACAAAGGCCAATTCGGAGTCTTCGACCACCTTGGCGGTCAGGCTGTAGGGGTTGCCGGAGACGGTAGCCGGTAACCCGGCAATGGCTCGGGGGCCGAGGATTCTGGCGGGAAAGACCTGGGTTTCGCAATCGAGAGCCAGGCTGACTCGTCCGCTGCGAATGAGGAACACGCCGGAGACGTCCTCGCCCCTCCGGAATAAGATCGCTCCCTTTGGTTTGAAGACGATGGTCGCCAGACGCTCCAGTTCTGCCTGCAGTTCAGGCGACGGAATCAGATTTTTGCCAGGAGTCGCCATTACACCCTCTCCCCGTGGGACCTATTTAGCCGCGTGGCAAACATGGTTTCTGTGACGCCGATCACCGGTGCGCGTGACGGCTTCGGAGAAACCCGGCTGGCCAGGTTTTTGGCTCCGCCCAGCGTGGGGTCAGGTACACTGGGCGTTCAAACCTTTGGAAGCAGCCGGGATCTGGAGCCTATCCATGAAGATCGAGGTCTTAAGCTGGGTGTTGGCCCTGAGTTTGCTGAGCGGGCACGCAACGGAGGCGAAAACGAACATCAAAAAGCAACCATTCGGGAAGACGCCGGAGGGCAGTGCGGCCGATCTCTATACCCTCACGAATAACAAGGGCATGCAAGCCGCCATCACGAATTTTGGCGGCATTGTGGTCCAGTTGCGTGTGCCGGACCGCAAGGGGAATCTGGCGGACGTGGTACTGGGATACGACGATCTGGACGGGTACATCCACGACAAGGCATATCTGGGCGCTCTGATCGGGCGCTACGGGAACCGGATTGCACAGGGAAGATTTACCCTGGGTGGGAAGGCATATACACTCGCACGTAACAACGGCGAGAACACCCTGCACGGCGGGCTCAAGGGGTTCAACCAGGCGCTCTGGAGGGCAAAAGAGCTTCCGAGCAAGAATGGCCCGGCTCTGCAATTGGAGTACTTAAGCAAGGACGGGGAGGAAGGGTTTCCCGGCAACTTGTCGGTGAAGGTGATCTATACGCTGACCGATGACAACGAACTCAAGATCGAGTACAGCGCGACGACCGACAAAGAGACGGTGGTCAATCTAACTAATCATTCCTATTTCAATCTGGCGGGGGCGGGCAACGGGGATATCCTTCAGCACCAGGTGATGCTGCGGGCGGATAAGTTCACGCCGGTGAGTGAGTCACTGATTCCGACCGGCGAGTTGCGCGGCGTGCAGGGCACTCCGATGGACTTTCGCACACCCACGGCAGTCGGCGCACGAATTGAGCAGGACGACCAGCAATTGAAGTACGGCCGCGGTTACGACCACAACTGGGTGCTGGAGAGTGGAGGAAGCAAGACTCCGACGCTAGCGGCCACGGTCTTTGAACCGGGAACGGGCCGCGTGCTGGAGGTGTGGACGACAGAACCTGGGGTTCAGTTCTATACGGGCAATTTCCTGGACGGAGCGAAGGGCAAGAGCGGGAAGGTTTACCAGCGACGCTACGCGTTGTGCCTGGAGACACAGCATTTTCCCGACTCGCCGAATCAACCTACTTTCCCGTCCACTGTGCTCAAGCCGGGACAGCGTTATCACACCGTGACCATCTACAAATTCTCGGCGCGGTGAGCGAGTGAGGCATGGGCTGGGCTAACAGGCTGCTGAAAAACTCCTGAGGGCGCTAAAGCTTACCTCAGGCGCTAAAGCGCGAGCAGATTTTGAACAGCTAGCGATACGAGTCAACTCGGGCGCTTTCCCCTTTTTCGCAACGAAGTTTAGTTTTTCGCCGCCTGCCAAAGCCTGTGTGAGTTTAGGCGGCCTTACAGCGGTGCAGTGTCGGGCTTCTACGATTCGCGCAGTCCATAATCCGAAAGAAGGCCAGGAACTGAAACCATGAGCGCTTTCACACGACGTCAGTTTGCTCAAATCGCGGGTGCCGCGGCGCTCGGCCTGGGTGCAAACCCAGTTGTGAGTGCAACAGAAACGGCGGGGAGTTCGTCGGGCAAGTTCCCGGCGTCGTTTGTATGGGGATGCGCCACGGCTTCCTACCAAGTGGAGGGAGCGGCTCAGGAAGATGGGCGAAAACCGTCGGTCTGGGACACGTTTTCGCATGCGCCGGGGCGGGTCGAAATGGACCACAACGGCGACGTGGCGGTCGATCAATACCATCGCTACAAAGAGGATATTGAGCACCTCCAGTGGCTGGGGTGCAAGGCGTACCGGTTTTCCATTTCGTGGCCGCGCGTGTTTCCGGATGGTTCTGGTCAGGCAAACGAAAAGGGCTTCGCCTACTACGATCGTCTGGTCGATGAGTTGTTGAAGCATGGGATCGAACCCTACGCGACGCTGTTCCACTGGGATCTGCCCCAGGCGTTGGAAGACCGTTACGGCGGCTGGCAGTCACGCGAGACCGCCAAGCATTTCGCCGACTATGCGGAGGCGGTTGCCCAGCGGCTCTCCGACCGGATCACTCATTTCTTTACGATCAACGAGTTTTCCTGCTTTACCGATGAAGGTTACGGTTCGGGGACGAAAGCGCCAGGCAAAGTACTGGGGGATAAGGTCCGCAATCAGGTTCGCCACCATGCGGTGCTGGGACATGGAATGGCAGTCGGAGCGCTGCGGGCCGCAGGTCGGCGTCCACTGCAGATCGGACTGGCAGAGAATCCGAGTCTGTGCGTGCCGGTGATCGAGGCGGGGGCGCATATTGCGGCGGCGCGCACAGCCATGCGAGAAGTGAACGCTCCTTTCCTGACCGCGATTCTGGAAGGGAAGTACACCGAGCACTACCTTTCCACCGAGGGGAAGAACGCGCCGGAATTCACGGCGGAGGACATGAAGACAATCTCCACGCCTCTCGACCTGGTGGGACTGAACTGCTATGGGCCTACTTACGTCCGCGCCGACCACACGCAGGAATTGGGGTTTGCGGTGGTGCCCAATCCTCAGTCCTATCCGCATATGGATTCGCCGTGGCTGGCGATTGGGCCGGAGATCCTGTACTGGGCGCCGCGGCACCTGAAAGAGATCTGGGGCGTCGAGAACGCTTTCATCACGGAAAATGGCTGCTCATCGCACGACCGGCCGGACCCGGATGGGAAGGTCTATGACACGGACCGGATCATGTATCTGCGCAACAATCTGACCCACGCCCAGCGGGCGGTGGTGGAAGGGTGGCCGCTGCGGGGATATTTCTGCTGGAGCCTGCTCGATAACTTCGAATGGAATGACGGATTCACGAAGCGCTTTGGTTTGTTCTATGTGAATTTTGAAACGCAGAAGCGAGTGCCGAAGTTGAGCGCGGATTTCTATCGCGACGTCATCGCGCGGAATGTGGTGGTTTGAGGGTAGCCTCACACTGGGTCGTCCCTCTGAGACTTTGCTGATTTTCCCACCCTACCCAGCGCTTCAGAGTCTGTTTCATAACTGGGCCGTTCCTCCGGGACTTGGCTGGTCCTTCCCACTTTTCCCAGCGCTGAAAGCGCTGGGCTAAGTTTGGTCGCCCCTCCGGGGCTGGAGTCTGTTGGTGTTCTCCCACCGATCCAACTACAAAGTGAGTTTTGAAACAGACTCTGAAGAGCGGCGGTAAGCCGGTATGCCCCCTTCGACTTCGCTCAGGGCAGGCTCTCCCGGACCGGACTCCCCAAGCGCTTTGTCCACTGGGTTGCCCGAAAGTGAGTTCTCGCGCACACTCACCGAGGCTGGATTCTGGAGCGTCTGGTGCTGTACAAATCTTGGCCATTCGTATACAAATAGCGAACATCTTACACCTCTCACGGGGAAGACCTCACTCCGGGGATTCACGTTTGTATATCAAGCCCAAAACATTGGATGAAGCAGTTCTTGCGCTGGCTACGGAGCCGGCACAGGTTCTATCGGGCGGGACGGATTTCTATCCTGCACTCGGCGACCGTCCGGTTCGCGGCTCGGTGGTGGATGTTTCGGGACTTGGTGAGTTGCGTGGAGTTGCGACAGAGGCGGACCGGATTCGAATTGGCGGGCTTACGACCTGGAGCGAAATCATCCGCACTCCTCTTCCCCGGTGTTTGGATGCGCTGAAGGCTACGGCGCGCGAGGTGGGGTCGGTACAGATTCAGAATCGGGGTACGGTGGCGGGTAATTTGTGCAACGCTTCCCCGGCAGCCGATGGCGTGCCTCCGCTCCTGGCGCTGGATGCGGACGTAGAACTGGTTTCGAAGGCGGGTTCGCGGCGCATGCCTCTGGCTGAATTTATTGTGGGAAACCGGAAGACGCAGCGGCGGGCGGATGAATTGCTGACGGCGGTGCTGGTGCCGAGGGTGGTAGAGAGCGCGGCGTCGGCGTTTGTGAAGCTGGGAGCGCGCCGATATCTGGTGATTTCGATTTCGATGGTGGCGGCGGCGGTTCTGGTGGACGACACAGGCCGGGTTGCGGACGCGCGGGTGGCGGTGGGGTCGTGCTCGGCGGCGGCTCGGCGGCTGCGCGAGCTTGAGCGGGAGTTGGTCGGAGCGGCGGTTCGCGAGGGACTTGGACGACGAGTGAGGCCGGAGCACCTCCAGCCCTTGTCCCCGATTGATGATGTGCGGGCCACGGCTGAATACCGGATGGATGCTTCGCTGACGCTGGTACAGCGGGCTCTGAATGCTTGCATAGGAGTTTTTTGAGATGGCGACTGCGCGAGAGTTGGATCCACTAGCCGACGCGCAATCGATCGCGTTCCTGGTGAACGGGCGCAAAGTGGTTGTGACGAGTTCACCGTCGCAGCGGCTGTCGCGCGTCCTGCGCGACGAGCTCGGTTTGACCGGGACCAAGGTGGGATGCGACGCGGGAGACTGCGGAGCCTGCACCATATTGCTGGATGGGGATCCTGTTTGCGCCTGTCTGATGTCGGCGGGACAGGTTGAGGGGTGCGAGGTTACGACTGTCGAGGGCTTGGCGCACCGGGAGGCAGGCATTCGGTTGCAGCGGTCCTTTCTGGAACACGGCGCTGCCCAGTGCGGGGCGTGCACCCCGGGAATGCTGGTGGCGGCAACGGCGCTGATCGAAAAAAATCCGTCGCCCCGTGAAGATGAGGTCATGGACGCGATTGGCGGCGTGCTGTGCCGGTGCACGGGGTATCGCAAGATTATCGCAGCCATTCTCGATGCAGGAACTTTGTCCCCACAGCAGCTTTCACCTGCGGCCGGTGCTGCGGTGGGGCAACGGCTGATCCGGTTGGATGGAAAGCGGAAGGCTGAAGGCAGCGAGATCTTTGGCGCTGATGAGACGCCCGCGGGGGCGCTGGCGGTGCGGGTGATTCGCTGTCCTCACGATCGCGCACGATTTCACTTTGGCGATCTGGCGGCTTTTGTGCGAGAGAATCCAGGCATCGAGGCGGTGTTCACGGCGAAGGATGTGCCGGGCAAGAATTGTTACGGCGTGATTCCTCGATTTGCGGATCAGCCAGTGTTTGCGGAAACCGAAGCGCGGTTTCGGGGAGAGGCCGTGGCAGCGGTCGTAGGAGAGGCAGCGGTGATTGAGGCGCTCGATCCCACACGCTTTCCGGTGACGTGGCAAGAACTGCCGGCCCTGCGAGAGATGGATGCGGCGCTCGTTTCAGATGCGACGTTGGTACATGCAAACCGCGCCGAGAATGTGCTGGTCCGTGGGCGCGTGGTGCGGGGGGACGTGGAGAAGGCCCTGGCGGCGGCCGACATGGTGGTCGCGGGCGAGTACGAGACCGGTTTTGTGGAGCACGCCTACATTGAGCCGGAAGCGGGATTCGCGCGGCGGGTGGGCGACCAGATCGAGGTGCAGGCCTGCACGCAGTCTCCTTACATGGATCGCGCTGATGTGGCGGCGATCCTGGGGATTGCTCCAGAGAAGGTGCGCATTATTCCTACGGCGGTGGGCGGGGGATTTGGGTCGAAGCTGGATCTCTCGGTACAGCCGTTCGTGGCGGTGGCGGCTTGGCACCTTCGGAAGCCGGTGCGGATGGTGTATTCGCGGAACGAATCGATGGTGTCGACCACGAAGCGGCATCCCGCGCGGATGCGGCTGCGCGGCGGGTGCTCGCGCGATGGCAAACTGGTCGGGCTTGATCTGGTGGCTGATTTCAACACGGGAGCATATTCGTCGTGGGGTCCGACGGTGGCGGCCCGCGTGCCGGTCCATGGTTCCGGACCTTATTATGTGCCGCATTACCGCGCGCTGACCCGGGCCGTGCACACCAACCTTGTGCCGGCAGGCGCATTCCGTGGATTTGGGGTGCCGCAGACGACGATTGCTCAGGAACAACTCTATGACCAGCTCGCCGATCGTGTGGGAATGGACCGGCTGGAGTTTCGGATTCTGAATGCGTTGGACAACCACACGCCGACGGTCACCGGGCAGGTACTCGGGGAGGGAGTGGGGATTCGCGCGTGCTTTGAAGTATTGCGACCAAAATGGAAAGGTGCACGTGAGGCAGCAGCGGATTTCAACTCCAAGGCGAGCGGTCCACTGCGGCGGGGTGTGGGAGTGGCGGGGATGTGGTATGGCTGCGGCAACACTTCCCTGCCCAATCCGTCGACGGTGCGAATTGGATTGAAGCGCGATGGGCGGATTGCTTTGCATCAGGGTGCGGTGGACATCGGTCAGGGGTCAAACACGATCGTGACCCAGATTTGCGCGGATGCCCTGGGCGCACCGATGGATCGCTTCGATCTCGTTTCCGGAGACACAGCGATCACTCCAGATTGTGGAAAGACCTCGGCTTCGCGGCAAACGTTTGTCACGGGTAAGGCCGCCTACATGGCGGGTACGCAGCTGCGGCACGCGATTCTTGCGCTGGCGGATGCTTGCTCGTGCGCCACCGTTGAGTTTGGAGATGGTGCGGTAGTGCTGCGAGAGGATGGCAGATCTCGCACGATTGCGCTGGGCGAATTGCCTCTGGATCAGCATGGGTATGTGATCACGAGCGAGGCGACGTTCGATCCGCCGACCAGTCCGCTGGATGAGAATGGACAAGGTACGCCCTACGCGGTGTTCGGGTTTGGCGCGCACATGGCGGAGATCGAGATCGACACGGAACTGGGAACGGTGCGCGTGCTGAAAGTGACGGCGGCGCATGACGTGGGGCGCGCGATTAATCCGACGCTGATCGAGGGACAGATCGAGGGCGGAGTTGCCCAGGGTCTGGGTATGGCGCTAATGGAAGAGTTCTTTCCCGGGAAGGGTGAGAACCTGCACGATTACCTGATCCCGTCGGCCGGGGATATTCCTCCGGTGGAATCGATTTTGATTGAAGACCCCTCGCCGATTGGGCCGTTCGGGGCCAAAGGCATCGGCGAACAAGCAGTAATTCCCACGGCGCCGGCAATCTTGAATGCGTTGCATGATGCGGTGGGTGTGCGCCTGAAGAAAACCCCGGCGACACCAGATCGTGTTCGGTCAGCGATCCTTGCAAAGCGGAAGGGAGACGCGCGTGGCTGATGACGCGATCCGCTGCGATGCCTGTCCGGTGCTCTGTTACATCAAGCCGGGACGAACGGGGTCGTGCGACCGCTATGCGAACGCGGACGGCCAACTGGTGCGGGTGGATCCGCACGTCGTGCTGGATCGGGCGGTCTCGCGCGGGGAATCGGTCGTGCCCTTTCTCCAGAAAACCAGCGAATGGGACGGCTCGCTGGTGAGCGGCGAAGGGACGTTTGTGACCGCGATTGGAGCGGGTACGACGTATCCGGATTACAAGCCGGCGCCCTTCATTATTTCGTCGCAAGTCGAAGGCGTGGACATGGTCACAGTGGTGACCGAGGGAATTTTCAGTTATTGCGGGGTGAAGCTGAAGATCGACACCGATCGGCACCTGGGAGCGGAATGCAGTACGGTGCGCGCGCAGGGCGAGGCGGTGGGGCACGTCACGACCAATGAATATGGATCGCAGATGCTGTCCCTGGGAGGGGTGCGGCATCTGACGGGCGGAAGCCGGCATGAAGGCACAGCCACGTGCGACACGTTGCTGAATCTCTGCAATGGCAAGGCCGTGGAGTTGGAGATCGAGAACGGCGCTAAGGTCGTGGTGCAGGCAAACCAGGCTCCGATTGTGGACGGGGTGCGGGAAGAGCGGATGCGGGTGGGATGCGGGTCGGCGACGATCGGCATGTTTGCCAAACAATGGTTTGGGAAGGTGGATGAGGTGGTCGTGGTGGATGACCACATCACGGGTGTGTTGTCGGAACACCAGGCGGGTAAACTGCTGGGCGTGCCCGAGACCGGCATCAGGATGAAAGGGCGCCGGTCTACGCCGGGAAGATATTTTCGAGTTGCGGAGCCGGGCACGTCTTGGGGTGGAACAAATATCGACGATCCGCTCTCCATTCTTGCGCCGTTTGATCCGGAAGTCGCCCGGCCGGGGCTGCGGTTGCTGATGGTGAGCACTACGGGGGAGCACTCGGCATATTTTGAACTGGATGAGAAGTTGCGCCCGGTCGAGAAGGAACTGCCGGATGCGCTGAGAGAATCGGTGGCGCGCATTCGGGAGAACTGCGAGCCGGCGCTTTGTACGGTTCTGTTCATGGCGGGTGCGGGTGGATCGCTGCGCGCGGGGGTGACGGAGAATCCGGTGAAGCTGACACACTCGGTGGGTGACGCGCTCACTCGTGTGACCTGCGGCGGCGCGCCGGTTTATGTTTGGCCGGGAGGCGGGATCACGATCATGGTTGATGTGAGCCGCATGCCGGAAAACGCTTTCGGCTATGTGCCTACGCCGGCGCTGGTGGCGCCCATCGAGTTCACGCTCAAGCTTGCGGACTACGCGACGCTCGGGGGATATATGGATCATGTGCGGCCGCTGAGTTCGATCAATCGGGATGACGAGGGACGGAAGCGCGTGACGGCCCATGGGGACAATCCGTGGCCGCTTGCTTCTGGAAAGAACGAGAAATGAATGCCAGGGCGCAAATTCGGATGCTTTCCGACGGTCGTCGATTGCACATGCAGGATGGGCCGATTGATTTGATCGTGGAAGGCTTTGGGCAGGCGAGGGAGATTGAAGCCGCTTATCATGCGGCGGCCGGACGATTCGTGACGGTGCTGGATGAATTGTGTTTGGAGCTGACGTTTCTGCGTCAACCTGCTACGGTCGATGGCCCACAGCCAGAAGGGTCGGTTGCGCGGCGGATGGTCGAGGCAGTGCGGCCTTATGCCTCGCGACACTTCATCACGCCGATGGCGGCGGTTGCTGGTGCGGTGGCGGAAGAGATTCTGGAGGCGATGACCTTGGCTGCGACGCTTTCGCGGGCATACGTGAACGACGGTGGCGACATCGCGCTGCACCTGACGGCGGGTGAGAAGTTTGTGGTTGGAATGGTGCAGCTTCCTGATCGACCGATGAATCCCACGTTTCGAAAACCGCGAAACGTGGGGCACCCATTGTTTCGTACGGCGGCGTTTGGCACGACCATGATCGATTGGACCCAGCCGATTCGCGGGATCGCAACCAGCGGTTGGCGCGGACGCAGTTTCTCGCTGGGGATTGCGGATGCGGCCACGGTGCTGGCAGATACAGCTGCGATGGCCGATGCGGCGGCGACGATCATTGCCAATGCCGTGGATCTTCCCGGTAACGACAAGATTGGGCGCGTACGAGCGTGCGACGTCGCCCCCGATAGCGATCTGGGTGTTCACCTGGTCACGCAGTCGGTCGAAGACCTTTCGTCGCACGAAATAGGTGAGGCGCTGGCTGCCGGACTACGAGTTGCGGAGTCGCTGCGCCGCGATGGCCTGATTCGCGCGGCGGCTCTCAATCTGCGGGAAGAGATTCGCGTCGTCGGGGGAGAGACCGGGTCCCACTTCATTCGCACGTCATCATCCAACAGGAGCCTTGTTCATGCCTGAGGTTCAAGTTCGAAAGAAACTCATCTCCGTGGAGGAGATTTTTCATGAGGGAGGGCCGGTTGCCGAGAAGCCGTTGCGTCGGGCGGCGGCGCTGGCGGTGATCCGGAATCCCTACGCCGGCGCGTACGCCGAGGAGATCGAGGGATTCATGGACGATCTGAAGCCGCTTGGTCTGGAGATGGCGCGGTCGCTGGTGGCGGCGCTGGGCGGCGATCCGAAAGTGGTGGAGGGATACGGCAAGGGCGCAATTGTCGGCACAGCGGGTGAGATCGAGCATGGAGCCCTGTGGCATGTTCCGGGCGGCTACGCGATGCGCGAGGTGCTGGGCGGCGCCAAGGCGATTGTCGCCTCGACCAAGAAAGTTGGCGGACCCGGAACGAGGCTTGACGTGCCGATTACGCATATCAACGCGTCGTACGTTCGCAGTCATTTTGACGCGATGGAAGTGGGCATTGCCGATGCCCCGCGCGCGGATGAGATTCTGCTGGCACTGGTCATGACGACGGGCGCGCGCGTGCATGCGCGGGTGGGCGGGTTGAAAGCGTCGGAGATCAAAGGAGAGGACGGGCTGCGATGAAAGCGAAGATCCGGAAGATCGCGACATTTGTCGAGGAGACTTGCACCGAGATGGGGCGGAAAATTGATCCGCCTACACGGCGGGCGGCTGCGGTCGCGGTGATTGAGAATCCGTACGCGGGAAAGTTTGTCGAAGATCTTTCGGAGTTGATGACGATCGGCGAAGAGCTGGGCGAGTTGCTGACACAACGGGCGGTTGCGGCGCTGGGGATTGCGGGGCCCTCGGCGGAGAGCTATGGCAAAGCGGCCGCGGTGGGGGAGAACGGCGAGATCGAGCACGCAGCGGCGATCCTGCATCCGAAACTAGGGACGCCGGTGCGACGCGTGCTGGGCAAGGGCGCCGCTCTGATTCCTTCGTCGAAGAAGCGTGGCGGGCCGGGTGTGGTGCTCGACATTCCGCTTGGCCATAAGGACGCGGCATTTGTTCGCAGCCATTTTGATGGCATGGAAGTTCGGATCAACGATGCGCCTCGGGCAAATGAGATTGTGGTCGCTATTGCGGTAACAGATAGCGGGCGGCCTCTGGCGCGGGTGGGCGGGCTGACGAAGGATCAGATCAAGGGCGAGGATGGGCTGCGGTAACAATTCTTCACCACAGAGGTCACAGAGGAGCACAGGGGAATTCATGTCAGGCATAACAAATAGGAGTCGTTGCGGGCTGCTCTGCGCGTTTCCCATTTTCTTCTCAATCCTGCTCTACGGGCAAACAACTAAAGAGCGTGCCGACGCCATCGTCACTGGTGGCACCGTTGTCACCATGGACGGCCCGCGGACCGTCTACGACGACGGGGCGGTCGTGGTGACGGGGGACACAATTGTCGCGGTCGGCCCACGCGCCGAACTCGAAGGAAAGTACGAAAGTCGGCAGACCATTGATGCTAAGAACAAGCTGGTCCTGCCGGGATTCATCAACGGTCACACCCACGTGCCGATGACGCTGTTCCGTGGACTGCATGATGATGTGACGCTCAATGACTGGCTCTACAAATACATCTTCCCTGCCGAAGCAAAGAACGTGAATGAAGATTTTGTTCGCTGGGGAACGCGTCTCGCAGCGGCCGAACAGATTCGCTCGGGTGTGACGACCTTTGCCGATATGTACTACTTCGAGGACGCGGTCGCGGAAGAAACCAAGGCAGCGGGGATGCGCGGGGTACTGGGTGAGACGTTTATCGATTTTCCGGCGCCCGATAACAAGAGCAATGCGGCTATGCTCGCCTACACCGAGAAGTTCCTCCAGAAATGGCAGGGCGACCCCCTGATCCACGCTGCACCGGCGCCGCATTCGATTTACACCTGTTCCAGGAAAACATTGCAAGACGCGGCAGCGCTGGCGCGCAAATATCATGCGCCGATCCTTATTCATCTTTCCGAGATGAAGAAAGAATGGGACGACAGCCTCAAGAACAATGGCGCCTCACCCGTGCAATATCTCGACGAGATCGGCGTGCTGGGGCCGGATGTGGTCGGCGCGCACTGCATCTTTGTCGATGAGGTCGACCGCAAGATTCTCGCGCAGCGCAACGTGGGCTGCGTGCACAACCCGTCGAGCAACATGATGATTGCGAGCGGCGTTTCGCCTGTGCCCGAGATGCGTGCTGCCGGAATTGCGGTCGGGCTCGGGACTGACGGACCAGCAGGCAGCAACAACGACCTGGACCTGATGGAAGAGATCGACCTGGCAGCGAAGCTGGCGAAGATTACGAAAATGAGTCCGCTGGCGCTGAATGCCCGGGCCGTCGTAGAAATGGCCACAATCGATGGCGCTCGCGCTCTGCACATGGAGAAGGAGATCGGGTCGCTTGAAAAAGGCAAAAAGGCGGACTTGATTTTGATTAGCCTGGACGAGGCAAACGCTGTGCCGATGTACGACGTTTATGCCCAGATTGCATACTCGTTAAAGGCCAGCGACGTGGAAACGGTCATCATCGGTGGACGAGTCGTGATGCGTGACCGCAAGCTGCTGACGGTGGATGAAGAGGCAGCAATCGCGAAAGCTCGCGAGTACCAGAAGACGATTGCCGCGTCTCTGGGAATACAGTGAGGACCTCAGCGGCTAAAGCCGTCTGATTAAAGAGATGCGTCATCGCAGCGCTGAAGCGCTGCGCCACACAGAACACAAACTTGCCGACGTTTAGCTGTTCACGATCTCCGGAACTTTGGTTGCTGGCGGCGTGTTGCGGCTTCTGTGGGCGCTGACTGCTCCGTCGATGATCACCATGCCGATTCCAGGCAGATCTCCTTTTTGAATGCTGTCGAGCAGGTTCTTGCCTGCTGAGTGCTGGGCTTTGTCCATCAGGACGAACGAGGCTTCGCGGCCAGGCTCGATCAGACCGCAATCGAGATTGCGCATTTTTGCGGTGTTTCCGGTGGCGAGGCAGATAGCGACCTCGGCTGGGATCTCGCCGAGCGACGACAGTAACGAAATCATACGCACAATGCCGAGCGGCTGAACTCCCGATCCCGCGGGCGAGTCAGTGCCGAGAATTACGCGGTCGAGTTGTTTCAGTTCCCTTGCCGTGCGCAGAGCGAGCAGTCCAGCGCGTTCGTTGCCATTGTGCACGATTTCGAGGGCGCGGGTGGAACGCTCGCACAGCGCGGCTATCTGATCGTCGGGGAGAGCAGTGTGGCCGCCGTTGATGTGGCCAATGACATCGGCGTCGGTTTCGAGCACCAAGTCTTTGTCGATCAGGCTGGAGCCAGGGATCGAGGGCCCCCCGGTGTGAATGGTGCTCTGGATGCCGTATTTGCGGGCCCAGGAGACCATCTGGCGCGCGGTCTTGCCGTCTTTCACGCTGCCCAAGCCGACTTCGCCCAAAATCTTCACTCCGGCGGCAGCGAGTTCCTGGAAGTCGTCCTCAACCATGCCGTGCTCGAGGACGGGAGCGCCCGCTTGGATCTTCACTCCACCGGGGCGGAAAGCGTGAAAGGCGCGCTGGGCGAAAATGGCCATCGCTTTCAGGCCGACGATGTCTTTGGGACGGCCGGGCGTGTGCACTTCCCCGGCAGAGATCATGGTGGTGACCCCGCCGTGAAGGTAGCTGTCGATCCAGCCCAGTTGATTCTGGCGGGGCGTCCAGTCGCCGCAGACGGGATGCACGTGGCTGTCGATCAGGCCGGGCGCGAGTGCGGTGCCCTTGGCATCGATGGTGACGGTTGCGCCCGAGGTATCGACGTCTTGTTGTTTGCCGACGGCCGTGATGCGGCCCCCGGTGGCGACCACGGTGTCGGCGTCCAGGATCGGACGGGCTAGATCTCCGCTCAGGAGCAGACCGATGTTGCGGATGACTAGCTTGGTTTGTGGTGCGGATTTCGAGGGTTCGTCGTGAGCCATGGTTCCCTTCCCGGCGCGGAACGGCCGCGAACCGGTGGCCGCTAGTATACAAATGTATTGACGAGATGCAACGAGCCGGGTTTTGCACCCGGCGCGGCGATGTGTTACAAGCATCGATACGGCGGAGGGGGAATGCGATCCAAGGATTTCGTTTTCTGGGAAGTGGATGTGCAGGTCGATTTCATGCTACCCGGCGGCAAGCTGTATGTGCCGGGAGCGGAGAAGTTGCTGCCCAATATCCGCAAGCTGACGGACGCGGCGCGCCGCGATGAAGTGTTTCTGGTCTCGCATGGAGACTTTCATTCCTCCAACGATCCTGAGTTCAAACAGTTTCCTCCGCATTGCTTGAAAGGGTCGCCTGGAGCCGAGCTTCTGCCGGAAGCTCTGACCGGCAACTCTGTCAGAATTGAGAATGACCCGGCCCTCAAGCTGCCTGAGGATCTTTCCAAGTACCAGCAGATCGTGCTGGAGAAACAGACTCTGGATATTTTTCAGACCCACCATGCCGATGCTTTGGTGGAGCGGCTCGGGAGTGCGGCAGAGTTTGTGGTGTTCGGAGTGGTGACGGAATATTGCGTGAGTTGCGCGGTCAAGGGCTTGCTGCAGCGGAAACGGCGGGTGGCGGTGGTGCAGGATGCGATTGAGACGCTGGCGGCGGAGGTTGGGGAGAAGACTCTGGCGGAGTTTCGCAGCTTGGGAGCGCGCCTGGTAACCACCGACGAGGTGCTCGCGCAGGTGGCCAAGGTACGGGGTTAGGAGAGGTAGAGATCCCTCACTACGTTCGGGATGACAAAACTTGACCGGATGACAAGACTTGAATGGGATGACAAGACTTAAACGGGATGACAAGACTTCAAGTCTACAAAAGCATGCCGGCGATTGAGGCGGACATCAGGTTCGCCATGGTTCCCGCCAGCATGGCTCGGATTCCAAGTTTCGCCAGTTCGCCTCGCTTGTTTGGAGCGAGCGCGCCTATTCCTCCGAGCTGAATTCCGATTGAGCTGAGGTTTGCGAAACCGCAAAGCGCGAAGGTTGCGATCGTGAACGAACGCGGGTCGAGCATCGCTTTTTGCGGGCCGAGCATCGAGAAGGCCACCAACTCGTTCAGCACCATACGCGTGCCGAGAAGATTTCCGATCACGGAGCAGTCATGCCAGGGGATTCCGATGACCCATGCGATCGGGGCGAACAATGCGCCCAGGATTGACTCCAGGCTGGAAGGGAACCAGGCAAAGTGTCCGTGAATTCCACCCATGATTCCGTTGAGCAGCGCGATCAGCGCCAGAAATGAGACCAGCATGGCGGCGATATTGAGTGCTAAATACAAGCCGTCGGTCGTGCCGCGTGAGATCGCTCCGAGCAGGTTTTCTTTCTTCTCCGCGTCCACTTCCTCTTCGCTCATGACTACACGCCCGGCGGTTTTCGGAGTCTCGGTTTCCGGCACCAGCATTTTTGACATCAGGATGGTGCCGGGGGCGGTCATGATCACCGCGCTCAGCAAATGTTTCGGCTCGATGCCGAATGCAATGTAGGCGGCCATGATACCGCCGGATACGTGCGCCATGCCGCTGGTCATCACGGTCATGAGTTCCGAACGGGTCAGGTCGGGCAAGAATGGACGGATGGTGAGGGGAGCTTCGGTTTGTCCCATGAAGATGCTGGCCGCGACGTTCAGCGACTCAGCACCGCTAGCCCCCATGAAGCGGGTCATCACAATCGCGGCGGCCTTGATGATCATCTGCATGATGCCGTAGTGGTAGAGCACAGCGAAGAACGCGGCAATGAAGATGACCGTCGGCAGCACCTGGAATGCAAAAAAGAATCCCATCGGCGAACGTTGCGCGCCGAGGTCCCCGAATACAAACTTTGATCCGACGAAAGAATAGCTGAGCAGGCGGTTGACAGCATCTCCGGCTCTCTGGAAAAGCATTCGTCCGAACTCAATCTTCAGAACGAAGATGGCGAAGGCGACTTGAAGACCGAGGCCCCATCCTACGGTTTTCAGTCGGATGGCACGGCGGTTCGTCGAGAATGCGTAGCCGAGGCCCAGCATCGTGATGAGGCCGAGAATGCCGGTAAATCGTCCCATTTAGTGTCCCCCTTTATGAATCGCGCGATGAATCAGGGATACTTTGTGTGGCGGCGGTGCGGCAGCGATCTCGTAGCTTTCTTCCAGCAGCTTCCTGGCGCGGGCCGCTTGTGCGTCGGAATAGCAATGGATCGTACAAAGCGACTCTCCGGCGGAGACTTTGTCGCCGACCTTCTTGTGGACCACGATGCCCACAGCGGGATCGACCGAATCTTCTTTGCGCTCACGGCCGCCGCCGAGAATGACGCACGCCGTGCCGACCTGTTCGCACTGGATTGCCTTCACATATCCGGCGCGTGGACTGGGCACATCGACACGATGCTCGGTGGCGGGCAAGCGGGTGGGATCGTCGATCGCACTGATGTCGCCGCCCTGCAGCTCGACCATGTGCCGGAATCGCTCGAAGGCCTTGCCGGAAGAGATAATTTCCTCGGCCAGTTGCTTGCCTTGTGCGACGGTCTTCGAGGCACCGCCAATGTAAAACATCCAAGCCGCCAGCTCGAGACACAGCTCACGCAGGTCCGCTGGTCCACCGCCGTGCAACACTTCGATGCATTCCTGAACTTCGAGCGCGTTGCCGACCATGCGGCCGAGCGGCTGATCCATATTCGTAATCAGCGCAACCATCTGCTTGCCCATGCGCTCGCCGGTTTCGACCATAAGTTCGGCGAGGAAGACAGCGTCTTCTTCCTTTTTCATGAACGCGCCCGAGCCGGTCTTCACGTCGAGCACGAGCGCGTCCGTGCCTTCCGCGAGTTTCTTGCTCATGATGGAGGCACAGATCAGGTAGGGACTTTCGACGGTACCCGTGACGTCGCGCAGCGCGTAAAGCTTGCGGTCGGCGGGCGCGATTTTTTCGGTTTGGCCGATCATGGACGCGCCGCACGCCTTGAGGACGCGATGGAACTCGGACACGGACAAATTGACGCGGAAACCGGGGATGGATTCGAGTTTGTCGAGTGTGCCTCCTGTGTGGCCAAGCCCGCGGCCGCTGATCATCGGGACGTAGAGGCCCCCGGTGGCGACCACCGGGGCCAGGACGAGAGAAGTCTTGTCTCCGACGCCGCCCGTGGAGTGCTTGTCGACTTTCTTGGCGGGAAGAAAAGTCAAGTCGAGGACTTCGCCCGAATGGAGCATGGAGTGCGTGAGGCCGGCGGTCTCTTCGCGCGTCATACCGCGCAGCACGACCGCCATCAGCCAAGCGGCGACCTGGTAATCGGGGACGGTGCCCTGTGTGTAAGCATCCACCAGGTAGCCAATTTCAGCGGCGGACAAGGCACCACCATCGCGCTTCTTGCGAATGAGATCGATCATTCGAAACGGAGGTTGTGGAACAGTGGGCTGGCTCACTTGAGGCGGAAACCCTCCGGCAGAAGATCGGTGATCGGGCTCTCGGTCCAACCATTCTTGCCCTGGTAGAAGATGACAGCGTGGGGACCAAATTCGTAAATCACCTGACGACAGGCGCCGCAGGGCGAGCAGGGTACGCCTTGCGCGTTGGTGACGGCGACCGCCAGAATTTCAAGCCCGGGTCCTTTCTCGGCCACCGCAGAAAAGATTGCGGTGCGCTCGGCGCAGTTCGTCATCCCATAGGAGGAGTTTTCCACGTTGCATCCCAGGAACACGTCGCCTTTCGAAGTCAGAATCGCAGCGCCCACCTTGAAGCGGGAAAACGGCGCGTAGGCATTTTTCATGGCTTTGCGCGCGGAACGCAGCAGGCTTTCGCGCGTGCCTGCCGGTAGCTTCTTCTTCGGCATAGTCAATCAGTAGAAACGGAAGATTGCGTGGTGGGCCATTGTAAACCGACCATGGGCCGGATCGGATGAGAATTTGCCAGATTCGCCATCATTTTGGCGGACGCGACAGCAGGTCGATCACCGTCTTGTTGAACTTTTCGAGGTTGAGATCGGTTTGCACGTGAACGAACTGCTCGCCGAGCCCCGGCTGATTCCCCGGTACCCACACGAGCGTATTGCCGTAACCAGCGCCGTGGGAGATGTCGATGTCCATATACACCGACTCCTCCTTCGTGATAATGCTGGGGTCCATCCACGCGGCCGCGGCCAGTTCATCCCAAAGAAACTCTTCGTCGGCCCACTTGCCGATGTACTGAGCGGCGGGCGTTCCGGCTTGGGCGACCTGGTCGATCATCGCATTGGTCATGTGGGTCTTCACTGAGATATCCACCGTGGTGACGGTGATCTTTTTCCAGGGCGCGCGCAGAACAATATGGACGGCCTCAGGGTCCCACCAGAAATTGAATTCGCGCCGGTTGGACTGCGCCCACGTCATCGGCACTACGGGCGCGATGCTGCCGCCCATGACGACCAACTCTCGCGCCAACTCAGAAAACTTCGGGTCGAGGCTGATGGCTTGCGCGAGGTTGGTCAGCGGGCCGCCGGCGTAGATCGTGACCTCATGAGGATACTGGTGAACCATGCGGATCATGAAGTGTGCTGCATCTTCCGTCTCCGGCTTGAGCGTGGGATTGCCTTCCGGCAAAGGATTGGGTACCTCGAACGGCCCGCGATAAACCCCCGAGTTCCACGCGCCCGCAGGGGTAGAGCCGTTGGGCGCATGGATTTTGTGTTCGTTCCAAGCGCCCTGGTAGCTGACCTTGCCGTAGAGTGTTTCCCAGCGAGCGATCTCTGCCTTGCTGTTAATTAACGGGAAAACTGCTCCGGGATAAACCTTCACTCCCGCGTGCCCAGTAAGTTCCAGCATGCGGAGCGTATGCGCGACCTCTTCATCACGCCACTGATCGCCGCTGACGATGGTGATGCCGAGGGTTTCGATCTCCGGCGCCTGCAGGACGAGCAGCAGAGACTGCTGGTCGGTCGTGGCAGGGCCGCGAGCATCCTGATCGAGGATGACTCTGCGCCGCGACTGGGCATGGGTGAAGGTTGAGGTCGCAAGGAGAATGCAAAACAGCCAAGTAGTCGCCTGTCTCACGGTTGGGAGGCTCCTGTGTGCCGCGGATTCACAATCTACTGCGTTTTACCCAGCATCTGCGTCAACCGGTCCGCTTCCTGCTTTTCTTTTGCCGCCTGTGCCGAGCGGCCAGTTGCGTTGTAAATTTCGGCCATGATCCGGTGAGGTGCAGGTTCTTGAGGCCGCAGCTTCGCAATTTCGTTGAGATATCCCAAGGAGTCCGAATACTGGCGGGCGCTCTGGGCTTTGCGGGCCAGGTTGAGGCCGGTCAGGAAAAGCAAGTCGCCGGTGGCAGCATCCTGCGAGTTGAGTTCATGGGCGTGACGGAGCGCTTGGTACGCCCGAAGATCGTCGCCGAGCTTCGAGAGAACGGCTCCGTAGAGAGCATTCAACTGGAAGAGATCGGGCCACTGCGCAAGGGCATTCGCCAGGGGTGTACGCGCTTCTTCGAACTGGTTCAGCTGAAAATATGCCAACGCGAGGTTATATTGCATCTGCGGCGATTGGGGAGCAAGTTCGGCGGCGCGGCGCAAGGGTTTCAGCGCAGCTTCCGCGTCTCCATGTTGGCCGTAGATGGTGCCCAGGGCAGTCAGCTTTTCCGCATTGTCAGGATCGTAGAGGTGTTCACAAAAGGCGTGTGCTTCCTCTCGCGGGCCTTGATCCAGTTTCTGTGCGCACTCCAGCCTGAGTTGGCTTTCATTGGAATCGCGCCGCCGCTGTTCGCTCGACACCTCCATCGCCTTCTTCGCTTCCTCCTCCTTCCCCTGTTTGCGGTAGACCAAGCCCAACTGGTATTGAACCCGCGCGTCGTGTGGGGTCAACTCCGTGGCCTTCTTGAACCACTTTTCGGCATTCGCGAGATCATCCTGCTTGAAATATGCGTATCCCAGATAGTAAGCCGTGTCAGGGAAAGGAGGCGCCGCCGCGGCCTGGTTGAGATTCGCGATTGCACCTTCGAAGTTCAAGGCTTCCAGGTCGAGCCGTCCGAGGTAATACGAGATGTTGGGATGGCCTCCTGCCTCGCGCCGAACGGCCTCGAATTCGCGGCGCGCCTCCTCCGGCTTCTTCATCTCAAAGAGCGCGACTGCCAATGGGAAGCGTGCCCGCAGAACCAGCTTGGGGTCGAGCCGCAGCGCGGTCCGAAATTCGTCGGCGGCGATGTCGTAGCGGTCCTGCTTCAGCGCATCATAGCCTTTGCCGAGATGGGATTCAGCGGTGTCTTTGGAAGAAGGCTTCGCTGCCGAAGGCTTCTGGCTCGCTACCATCCCCGGTTGGGGAGCGGCCAGAGCGAGCGCGGTCATCCAGGTAATCCAATACAGAACGAGCAGACTCTTCATCGCTGGGCGTGGAATTCGCATCGCCGGGACCGGATCATTATAGCGACCAGCACCGAACAACGGCGCGTCCGCAAACCCCGTGCAGGAATCTGAGCCTTGCGCACCCTTCGTTCCGGATGCGATAGTAAGCGCTCGACCTATGGCACAAGCACTCGGTTGTGTCGCCCTGGTGGTACGCGACTACGACGAAGCCATCGCATTCTTCACCCATGCCCTGGGCTTCACGCTGTTTGAGGACACCGATCTGGGACAAGGCAAGCGATGGGTGCTGGTTGGCCCTACGAATTCTCGCGGCACCAGTTTGCTGCTGGCGCGCGCGGTTACTCCGGAACAAACCAGTCGCGTCGGGAATCAAACGGGAGGCCGAGTGTTTCTCTTTCTACACACCGATGATTTCTGGAGCGACTATCAGGGCATGAAAGAACGGGGCGTACGCTTCCGAGAGGCCCCGCGCGAAGAAGAATACGGAACCGTCGCGGTCTTCGAAGATTTGTATGGCAACAAGTGGGACTTACTGCAACTCAAAGGAAAGACGGGGGAGACCACGCTCTGAATCGGCAAGAAAAGAAGATGCCCGTGTCGGTCGATGTCGAGGGTGGCGAGTCAGGCTCCATCAATCGTAGCCGTCGCGATTTTCTCATTCGATGTTGTCAGGGCGCCTCGGCAGCACTCGTTCCCGCGAAACTTCGCGGTCTTGCGTTTCCCTTCGCCAGCAACCTTGATTCCCCAAACGCACTCGGCCCGCCTGGCAGCTTTCACCTGCATCCGCGCTATCGCACTCCGCGGCCGCTCGATGCTCTGCTTCTCAAAACCAAGGCGGGGCTCGACGACTTCATTACCGAGAAGTATGCCGATGACGTGGCAGCGATTCTCGCGACCTGGAGTGCCAGCCTGCAGCAATCCCCGCACGATGTGCAGGCCATTGCGAAAGTGCTCGCTCCGACTTTTTCAGGGACATCGTTGCATCCCGCAGAATCGCGGCAGGTGCGCCCTGGCCCGCCGATTGAAGTGCGGCAGAATGTCTATGCCCGCGACACTTCCCTTGCAAGAAACGAGTTCTTGCAGCACCTACGATCATCGCTAGACGGCTTGTCGAAGATTCTGACTGCCGAGTTTCAAGTAACAAGCATCAATGCTCCTCCAGTTTCCTCCTCACAGGCGCAACTTCCCGCTCAACTGCAAACTCGCGTCCGTTACGAATTGGTGGGTACGGGGCCAAATGTTTACCGCGAGCAGCGCGTCGGGTATTGGGACCTCGCATGGGAAATGTCTTCAGCCGGTGGGTTTCTCCTGCGTAGCTGGCAAGCGCTGGGTGAAACGCAGAGCCGCTCCACCAGCCCCGTCTATGTGGACGTTACATCCGGCGCGCTCGCTGCCAATGCATCCTATTCATCCCAGCTTCTGCGCGGAACCGACTACTGGCGTACGGTTCTCGACGGCGCATGCGGCATCGATATCTACGGCCACAACGGCGTCAGCGTGGGCGACATTGATGGCGACGGCTTCGACGATCTCTACATCTGCCAGCCCGGCGGCCTCCCCAATCGACTCTATCGAAACCGCGGCGACGGCACGTTGGAGGACGTCACCGAGTCATCGGGAGTCGGAGTCCTCGACAACACGGCCAGTGCGCTCTTTGTCGATGTCGATAACGATGGCCGGCAGGACTTAATTGTTGTACGAGCGAGTGGCCCACTGCTGTTCCTGAATGAAGGCGGAGGAAAGTTCCGGCAGAAAAACGACGCATTTCAATTCGCCACTCCGCCGCAGGGAACGTTCACCGGCGCCGCAGTCGCCGACTATGACCGCGACAGCTGGCTCGACATCTATTTCTGTCTCTATGTCTACTACCAGGGCACGGACCAGTATAAGTATCCGTCTCCGTATTACGACGCGAACAACGGACCCCCGAATTTCCTGATGCGCAACCAGCGCGACGGGACTTTCCGCGATGTGACTCAGGAAACGCGCCTAGACAAGAACAATACACGCTATAGCTTCTGCTGTGGATGGAGCGACTTTAATGGCGATGGCTGGCCCGACCTCTATGTGGTGAACGATTTCGGCCGGAAGAATCTTTACCGCAACAATGGCGACGGGACCTTCACCGACATCGCGGCACAGGCCCGCGTGGAAGACATCGGCGCGGGCATGAGCGTCTGCTGCTTCGACTACGACAACGACGGCGCGCAGGATCTGTACGTCGCCAACATGTGGACGGCGGCCGGTGAACGCGTCGCGATGCAGGACGTCTTCAAGAAAGATGCGCCCAAAGAGGTCCGCCGGCTTTATTACAAGCACGCCATGGGCAATTTTCTGTTCCGAAATAGCGGCATACACTCCGCGGGCTTCCAGGATGCCACCAGTTCTTCCGGAGTTGGAATGGGCCGCTGGGCGTGGTCGAGCGATGCCTGGGACTTCGATCACGATGGCTTCTCCGATCTTTACATCGCCAACGGCATGGTTTCCGGCCCCTCGCGCGAAGACTTGAACAGTTTTTTCTGGCGGCAGGTAGTGGCATATTCGCCCGAAGAGGCCAAGCCGTCGCATGCTTACGAACAGGGATGGGGTGCGATCAACGAATTGATCCGCGCCGATGGCACGTGGAGCGGATACGAACGAAATGTTTTCTATGCAAACAATAGGGATGGGACGTTTTCCGATATTTCCGGCGCGATCGGGCTGGACTTTCCTGAAGACGGCAGGTCGTTCGCCCTCGCCGACTTCGACCACGACGGCCGGCAGGAAGTATTCCTGAAAAACCGCAATGGTCCGCAGTTGCGGATCTTAAAGAATGTGATGGAAGAGTTGCCGCCCTCGATTGCGTTTCGCCTCCGCGGCACCAAGAGCAATCGGGATGCGATTGGCGCGACGGTCACGGTCGAAACTGAAATCGGCCGCCAGACGCGCATGGTGCAGGCGGGATCGGGGTTCCTTTCCCAACACAGTAAAGAAGTTTTCTTTGGATTGGGTCAAGCGAAAGGCTCGGTGCGAGCCTCCATTCGCTGGCCGAGCGGGACCGTACAGGAATTCCGCGACCTTCCGATGAACCGCAGAGTGTGGGTTACTGAGGGTTCGGAAGAAGTTCGGATTGAGGCCTTCAGGTCCCAGACCTCGCAGTCCCGACGTGACCAAATCGCCCGAACCAAGCCACAAGACACCGAACCTCTTCCCACCGCGGCTGAGACCTGGCTGCTGGCGCCCGTGGACGCTCCGGACTTTTCTCTTCCCGATCTGGCGGGGCAGGTTCACACTCTTTCGTCACTGCGCGGAAAGCCGGCGCTGCTCAATTTCTGGACCACTCAGTCGGCGCAGTGCCTTGAGGACTTGAGCAACTTCAACCGTCTGCACGCCCGTTGGGCCGCGCAAGGCCTTCAGTTGGTCACGATTAACGTGGATGATGCCTTGGACGCTAACGGCCTTCGGGCACTGGCGCGTGACCGCCAGCTTTCATTTCGCATTCTCCGCGGATCGGATGACGTCGCCGGCATTTATGACATTCTCTACCGCCAGTTGTTCGACCGACATCGCGACCTGAGTCTTCCAACCTCATTTCTGATCAACGACAAGGGAGAGATCGTCAAGGTTTATCAGGGTCCGGTCAGCGCCGAGCACGTGGAGCAGGACTTCCGCCACATTCCTCAAGACGCCGCCGAGCGACTGGCGCGTGCGCTTCCCTTCCCCGGCGTCACTGACACGGTCGAGTTTGGGCGCAACTATCTTTCTTATGGCTCGGTATTTTTTCAGCGTGGGTATCTGGATCAGGCCGAGGCTTCGTTTCGCATTGCGCTGCGCGATGATCCGTCGAGCGCGGAGGCGTTGTACGGCATCGGAAGCGTTTGTCTGAACCAGCAGCGGAACGCTGAAGCGCGCGAGATTTTTGCACGCGCTGTCAAACTCTCTGCGACTTATCCTGACACGCTACCCAACGCCTGGAATAACCTTGGCATTCTTTCCACGCGCGAAGGCCACATGGATGAGGCCGTCGAGTATTTTCAAAAGGCCCTGCAGTTGAGCCCCGACCACCTGATTGCCCTCGACAATCTTGGCATGGCTCACCGTCAGCTTAAGCACTGGGAAGAGGCGCGGGCGGCGTTTGAGCGCGCGCTGAAAATTAACCCCGCCGACCCGGAGGCCAACTACGGCCTCGGGATGGTCTATGCGCAAACGGACGACACGGCGCACGCTTCAGAGTATCTCCACAATGCCCTGCGAGCGCGGCCCGGGTATCCCGAGGCCCTCAACAATCTCGGCATCCTTTACTTAAGAACGCAGCGGCGGGATGAAGCCGTGGCGAGTTTCGAAGAGTCCATTCGCGTCGCGCCCGACTTTGATCAGTCGTATCTCAACCTCGCCCGCGTGCATGTCATCGAGGGCAATCCGGAAAAAGCCCGGGCGGTGCTGCTGGAACTTCTCAAACATCATCCCGATCACGCGCAGGCGAAGACAATGCTCGAGCAATTGCCGTAGCAGGCAGCATAAGGACCTCTTACTTTTTCGGCGTAGGCCCTATCAGCAACTCCACTAACATCGTGTAGAACTTCTCCGTGTCCAGGTCGACTTGAATCTCGACCGGCTGGACGTCGCGCTTCGGCTTGTCGCGATCGCTCCAAGTCAACGTGTCTCCGTAGCCGGCTCCGCGGTCAAGATTCACATCCATATAGCGCGTCTCTTTCTTGGTGATCAGGCTGGGATCAAGCCAAGCCGCCGACGTCAGTTCGTCCCAGAGATAGTTGTATTCGCCGCGCAGCCGTGCATACTTGCCGATGTACCGCGCTACGGGGGAGTCCGCCGCCTTGATGCGGTTGATCAGTTCGTTGGTCATCCTCGTCTTCACTGAAATATCCACCGTGGTGCAGACCATTTTCTTCCATGGCGCGCGCAGCACGATGTGCGCCGCCTCCGGATCGAACCAGAGATTGAATTCGTGGCGCGGAGCGTTGGCGAACTCCGGGTCGTCGGTGCGGGGATTCAGGCTGGCCCCCATGAACACCAGTTCCTTGGCCAGCGCGGCAAACTCCGGATCGATGGAAATGGCCACGGCCAGATTCGTCATCGGCCCACCCTCGTAGATCGTCACCTGGTGCGGATATTTGTGCACCATGCGCACCAGAAAATGCGCGGCATCTTCCTCGGACGGCTTGGTCGTCGGCTTTCCCTCCGGCATCTCACCCAGTTGGTCGGGAGCGTGATAAGAACGAGGAGTCCACGCCCCCAGCCATGCCACCGAGCCAAAGCGTTGCTCCCACTGCTCGGTTCCCTGCTTCGTTCTCACCAAGGGATACTCGGCACCCGGCACCACGGGGATGTCGGTGCGCCCAACAAGTTCGAGCATTCGCAGCGTGTGGGCAACTTCTTCCGTAAGCCACTGATCGCCGGTCACCACGGTGATGCCCAGGACTTCCGTTTGCGGCGATTGAATCAGCAAGAGGATCGCCTGCTGGTCTGTTCCAGCTGGACCAGCCGCGTCCTGATCGATGATGATCTTGTGTTTGTCCTGGCACCAGGAAGTGAGGGTTGTCGTCAGCAAGATTGCTGCAATCCATAACCGGGCTCGGCCCAATTGCATTTCTTCACCTCTTGAACATTCTCTCAGTCTCGAGCTTCAGCCTACCGCTTCCCCGACAAGCGCCCGATGAGCAGATCAAAGAACTTCGGCGAATCCACGTCCACCGCGACCTTGGTATTCGGCACATACTTGCGGCGCAACACCGGAGACCACCGCGTAGTCGCCAGGGTCGGAGCCGATCCCCGAACCAGCACATTCATGGCCGCCGCATCCTTCTCCATTCCCGGCCGGCGCCGCAGATCACCTGCAATGGGGCTGTAGCCCAACGTGGCGCCTGCAGTCAGTTCGCCGGTCGTCTCCACATCGACGTAGTAGTCCTGCAACGTGAGAATCGACGGGTCCAGAAATCCTGCGACGGCCAGAGAGTCATGCATGTTCGGCCCCACCAGATAACCGCCCTCACGATTGTGGTTGATGGCGTTTCGGCCGATTTTCGCGGCTGCCTGACTCACGGGATTCTGTGCGGCTTCGAGCACCCGCACATGTTCGTCCGTCAAAGAAGTCTTGCGCGTAACATCGAGACCGACCATGGTAATCGGGATGCCCGATTGGAAAACAATCCGCGCGGCTTCCGGATCCACATAAACATTAAACTCAGCGGCGGGGGTGATGTTGCCGCCGGACAGCGATCCGCCCATCATGACCAAGCCACGTACCATGCCCACAAGTTCCGCATCCGAGTTCAGCGCGGTCGCGATGTTCGTCAGCGGGCCGATCGTGATCAGCGTCACCTCGCCGGGATACTTTCGGACAATCTGCCGGATAAGTTCCGGAGCGGGAGTCGCAACCGGTTTCGTCGTGGGCTCGGGAAAGACGGCTCCTCCCAGTCCATTTTCGCCGTGCGCATAGGCGGCCGTCACCAGACGGCGCATCAGGGGGGCCTTCGCGCCCGCGGCAACCGGAATGTCCGTGCGTCCGGCGATCTCCACCATGCGCAGGGCATTGGGAAGCGTCAGTTCCAGCGGAACGTTGCCCGCCACTGGCGTGATGGCCTCGATCTTCAACTCCGGCGACCGCATCGCCAAGAGTAACGCCAGCGCGTCGTCCACACCCGGGTCGGTGTCAATGATGACGCGGAAGGGAGCGGTCCCGCGATTTGCCGGCTGCTCGGCAAATGTCGTCGCAGCAGCTGCGTCGGGCACCAACCCGCTGACTATCACGGCCGCCGCCGAGGACGTCACGAAAGCACGTCGCGTCATTTCAGTTTTCAATCTCGTCGATTCCATCTCGGCTTCTCCTTTAACTATGATTGCGCCCGCTAATTCATTCGCGAAAGCGTGCTATTGTAATTCCTTCCACGAGAGCTCTACCACGCATTGTTCACCAGACCATTGCCAATCACGCCTACAGAACGGCACGCACGAACCAAGGCACCGCGGGCTCGGTCGCGCATGCCCGCGTTCATGCATGCTGCTACCTGCATACTAGCGCTTTGCGCACTCCTCGCACCTCGAAGTCAGTCCCAGACTCTCAGCAAGTCGAGCGGAGCCACTCTTCAAGGGATGGTGCGCGACTCGCTTCACCAGCCGGTGGCGGGCGCCGAAGTTCATCTTCAGCGCGAGAATGACACGCAGACCCTGGACGCGATCACCGATTCAAAAGGCGCGTTCAAGTTTTCTGCCATCCAGGAAGGCACCTACAGCCTTCGCGCGTCGATGATGGGGAAAGGCAAAGCAGCCGTCACTCCCGTGATCCTCGGACAGAACGAGACGAAGACTCTTGACCTGACACTCTCCACCGAAGAGCTGACCTTCTTCGATGAACCCACATTCTCCGTGGCCGGCGTGACCGACACGACCAATCTTGGCGGACACGGTTCGGACACAGTTGTAAGAACGAAAGACGCGCTTGCCAAAGCAACGGTCTCACTCGGCGCGCCTTCTGGCGACAGCTCACTACCGTCGGCACACAGCGCTGACCGTGAAGGCACCTTGCGCGCAATCGTGGCTCGTGAGCCTGAGAGTTTCGAAGCGAATCACAAGCTCGGCACGCTACTCGTCGACGAAGGGAAGGCGCGCGAAGCCCTTCCCTACCTCGAACAGGCCTCTCGACTTCAACCTGGTGACTACGACAACGCCTACGAACTCGCGCTCGCCTGCGCGAATTCCGGCCATTACGAGCAGGCACGCGCTCACGCCCGCGCGCTACTCGCGAAGCAGGAGAAAGCCGACCTGCATCACCTGCTGGGAGATGTTGCGGAAAAGACGGGCGATCCTCTGGAAGCTGTGCGCGAGTACCAGCGAGCAGCGCAGCTCGACGCGAGCGAAGCGAACCTATTCGACTGGGGAGCGGAGCTCCTGATGCATCATGCTCCGGAGCCGGCCGCCGAGGTTTTCGCGAACGCTCACCGCGCATTTCCTCATTCGATCCGAATCCTGCTTGGTTTGGGCGTTGCCTGGTTTATTCATGGTTCGTACGACCAGGCAATTCAATATCTGGGCCAAGCGTCGGACCTGAATCCTGACGATCCGAACCCTTATTTATTTCTCGGGAAAATCCAGGGCGTCGAGGCCAATGAGCCAATGGCCATCGCAGAAAGGGTGGCGCGATTCGCCAGACTCCAACCTCTGAACGCGTTCGCGAACTACTACTATGCAGTCAGTCTCTGGAAGCAGCGGAAGGGGCCGGAAGATACTCAAACTGCAGCTCGGATCGAGTCGCTGCTAGAGAAGGCCGTCGCGCTAGATCCGAAGCTCGGGGAAGCCCATTTGCAATTGGGCATCCTCTATTCGGAGCGGAAAGATTCTCCGAAGGCTATCGAGGCCTATCAACACGCCGTCGCGGTCAACCCGCACATGGAACAGGCGCACTATCGCCTGGCGCAAACCTATCGCCTGATCGGGCAGAATGATAAGGCTCAGAATGAACTACAGCTCTACGAACGGATCTCTAAGGAAAAAGCTGCGCAGATTGAACGCGAGCGGAGTGAAATCAAGCAATTCGTGTATACGCTTCGAGGCCAAACGTCGACTTCTCGGCCGCAGTAGATTTTTTCCGTCGCTCAGTGAACAGGCGGGGTGGGCGCAGTCATCAGGCTCACGAACATTCGATAAAACTTTTCTTTGTCCAAATCGACCTGAATCTCAACCAGCTGCACAACTTGTGCAGGCTTGTCATTGTCTGACCACGTCAACGTGTTCCCGTAGCCTGCACCTCGATCCAGGTCCACGCTCAGGTAGCGCCTCTCGCGCTTCGTGATCAGACTGGGGTCGATCCAGGCGGCGGCTGCGAGTTCGTCCCACAAGATGTCTGCCCCCGGAGCGGACTGATAGAAGCGGGCAACATAATGCGCCAGCGCGGTTCCACCTGTGTCGATCTGCTTGATCATTTCGGAAGTCAAGCGAGTTTTGACCGATATGTCCGTGGGAGTACAGACAATTTTCTTCCAGGGTGCGCGCAACACCACGTGCGCGGCTTCGGGATCGAACCAGAAATTGAATTCGTGGCGGGGATTGTTGACGAACTCCGCATTATCCGTCTGCGGACCCAGACTTCCGCCCATGAAGACCAATTCCTTTGCCAGTTCGGCGAAGTGAGGGTCGATCGTGAGGGCGAGTGCGAGATTGGTCATCGGTCCGCCTTCGTAGATCGTGACCTCGTGCGGATATTGGTGCACCATCCGAATCAGGAAATGGGCCGCGTCTTCATCGAGCGGCTTCGTGGTTGGCTTCCCTTCGGGCAGCGGCGGCACCACGAAAGGCTCGTGCCACCAGCGGTCGTCCCAGGCCCCGGCATAGGCTACTTTGCCGTAGCGGTCCTGCCACCGCTGGGCTTCCTCGCGGGTGCGGACTAAAGGAAAGGCTGCGCCGGGTACTACCGGAATGTCGGTGCGGCCGATGATCTCGAGCAGGCGGAGGGTGTGGGCTACTTCTTCGTCGCGCCACTGATCCCCGCTGACAACCGTGATGCCGAGGACTTCGATCTGCGGTGACTGGATCATCACCAGAAGCGTCTGCAGATTGCTGCCGCCGGGGCCGGAACAGTCCTGGTTGATGATCACCTTGCGACGGGGCTCGGCGGAGGCAAAACCGCTCGCCAGCAGGAGCGCGGAGAAGACAAGGGCGCTAAGTTTCACGAAGGGAGTCTTCACGTTTCGAGCCTTAACTTGGATGCGGTCGGCAAGAAACTCAGGATCCCTCCACTTGTGCTCAGTGCTTCGCTCCTTCGTCCTTGGTCGGGATGACAAGCCGGTGAAGACTAACAGCCTACAGAAAGGTTGGGGGCAGACTGAGCGGCGGCTGGTGATCCAGCTTGCTCAATCTGCCCGAAGTCGAGGCACGAAAATTCAGTCCGTTCCTAGAAGGTCAGCTTTAGGGCGAACTGAATGACGCGCGGGTCTTTCACCGTTGTGTTAACCACGCCGAAACTCGACCCTGCGTTAAGGTCCTGCATATGGTGGCTGCCGGCACCTGCTAACCAGAACTGCGCGTGGTTCCAGGCATTGAAGAATTCAGCACGGAAGTCCAAATTCATGCCTTCGTAAGGTAATGGGAAATGCTTAATGAGTGAGAGATCTGTGTTTACAAAACGAGGACCGTAGACTGGCGCTCGGTTTGAGTTCCCTAGCTCCCCGGGTGCCGCGTGCGTAAACGCGCATGGATTGAACCAATGCTCAAGCGTATGCACTTGGGCGGGCGCATCGCAGCCCGGGTTGGCGGCCACCGTCCCGCCTTTGTTCGGGTCACCCACCATATCAGGCCTGTTAAAGCTGTTTCCGTTCCACTGGAAATTGACTCCTGAGGCGTTGACGCCGTTGATCGCTAAGCTGTCGACCACAAACAGCGGGAACCCGGAAGTGACTCGCTCGATTACGTCCACTTCCCAGTTTCCCAAGATCGCATTGACAGGACCGCTCCAACTACTGCCGAACTGTTTGCCCTTCCCGAAAGGCAGATCATAGGTAACGCTGGCCGTGAACTGGTGATTGAGGTTGAGTTGAGACAGGCCCCAATCCAACTTCTGGTATCCGGGCAGAGGGAAGTACGTCGCCCCCGGCGAGCTGCCGAGACCGTCGGGCAAACCGGAGTCGAAGGTGCGGGAATACGTGTATCCCAGAAGAGCATAGAGGCCGTGGCGCGCGCTCTTGGTCTCGGCTTTGATTTGGAGAGAGTCGTAGTGGGCGCGACCGACGTCGTTGTTACTGTTAATCGTCAACGGGAAAAGGAATGTCGGGGCGCCCCACTTCGGACCGAATGCGGTTCCGCCGGGGCCGCAGCCCAGTGTGTAGCCAGCGACGTCACCGCAGGCGCCGGGGGATCCGACGTTCAGATTCACCTGGCCGGCTAGGATGTGCGAACTGCGAGAACCGGCATAACCGGCGGTAACCACTATATTGCCCGGAATCTGGCGCTCGATGTTCAGATTGAACTGCTGCACCTTCCCCTTTTTGAAATTCAGGTTTTGGGCCTGGAGCGCTCCCGGGAACACTTGGGGGCTCAGAGGGGCGGTAATGGCGTTCAGGTTGGAATCGAGAAAGAGGAATTGGTTGCCGCAATTGAGAACTGTTGTCTGGGCCGAGTTGTTAAACGGACAAGGCCCAAAGAAGTTATCGGACTCGGCGAAGTAGGGTGGGTTTTCCCACAAGCCCTGCCCGCCCTGGTTCCACGACGAATCGTGGAAGATGGCATAGCCCGCACGCACCGCCGTCGTCGTGGACCCAAACGGCTTCCAAGCCAGTCCAATTCGCGGTTCGAAGGCAGTCTTATCCAGCTGAATGCCGACACGTCCGTCGGACTTAACACAGATGGAGCAATCGGGCACGGACACGGACCCGGCGACATAGTACTTGCCGCTGACAAAGTCGAAATTCGCCTGGCGGTCATGCGCTTCGGTGACGGGCGTGGTCAGAGCCCACGCGACGCCAATGTTCAAGGTCAAATCCTTGGTCACGCGCCAGTCGTCCTCCACAAAGGGGCGGAACAGTTTCCAGCGACGACCCGTCGTGGCTCCGAAGAACGTCTGATCGTGGATTCCGCCGCCCAACTGGCCAAGCAGGAGATCAGCGGCGGCATCGCCCGTAAGTCCGAAGTTAATGTAGAAACCATCCTGAAAGGCATTGGTTTCAACATTCATCTGCTGGGCACGGAATCCCATACCAATCTTGATGTTGTGGTTACCGCGGATCATGTCGAACGAATCCGCGATCGAGAAAACGTTGGTCCCGCCCTGGAAGGGAGCAAACCCGCGGTCTCCGAGAGACCAGTAGTTGTTCATCAGCGTGGAACTCATGCCGCAACTGATGCAGTCTTTGGTGGACTGATCTGTCACACCTGCCGGCGCATTCTGGCACTTGCTGTTCAGATTCGCTCCCAAGATGCCGATATTGGCCGCCTGGCAGGTGCGATCGCCGATTGACAAGATGTGGTTGAAGATGCGGTTAAATCCCGCAGTGAATTGGTTGATATTGCGATCGTTGAAAATGTGGGTTTCAGAAACCGCGACGTTGCGCCCGTGGTTGCTGATGTTTTGGGTACTACCGAACGCATCTTGTTCCGCGAACCCCGGCGAACCACCGGGAACAAACACATTCGCCTGATCGTAGCTGAAACGAGCGAATGCGAGGTCCTTGCTCGAGAAATTGTGGTCCAAGCGGATGTCAAACTGGCCTTCGTTCAGTCTTCTGACAGGCACGTTAGAGTAATTGGTCAGCGCGGACGTGTTCACCACGTTGCTCTCTGGATAAAGCTTTATCATTGCCAAACCTGACGGATCGACGGATGGATTGACGGCCGGATCGAACATGTTCGTGGGGATCTTGTTGCAATCCGTGCCGGGATCCTGGGAGCCGTCAGAATTCGCGCGAATCGGGACGCCTGCGTCGTCGCACTGAAAAGGCGAGAAAGTGTAAGGATTCACGATATCCGGGAACACAAATCCGTTGTATGAAGTTTGTCCTCGCGTACCACCTAACGGGTCCTGAGTGAAGTCCCCACCCATCATTGCTTGCGTTGGAATCAGACCGTTATGTGGTTCTCCGTGGCGCTTTCTGGTTCCCTGATAATCGACGAAGAAGAACGTCTTGTTCTTCTGGAGAGCCCCACCCAGCGCACCTCCGAACTGATTCAGATTAAATTGCTCCTTCTTTACAGCAAAAAAGCTCTTCGCATCGAGCGAGGTATTGCGGAAGAACTCGAACAGCGACCCGTGGAACTTGTTGGCTCCCGACTTCGTCGTTATCAGCACGGTCGGACCCGAGCGCGTACCGTACTCGGCAGAGTAGTTGTAGGTCAGAACCTTGAATTCCTGAATGGCGTCGATCGAAGGCAAAATCGAGATCCCGCCCGCGGTCAGTTCGTTGTTGTCAACACCATCGAATAGCCAATCTGTACTCTGGGCCCGTGAACCGCCCACCGAGAGCGAATATGTTCCTCGGGTCGACACTTCGCTGCTGGGACCATTGTTGAAAAAGCTGTTGGGGTTGGTTTCCTGGGTTACGCCCGGGATCAGCGTTGCCAACTGGACGAAGTCGCGACCGTTCAACGGGAGATCCGCTACCTGCTCGGATGTGATCACCTGACCGAGGGTTGGGTTTGTGGTCTCCACGGCGACCTCGGTCGCACTAACCTCCACCGTCTGGCTAACCGAGGCGGGGGCGAGGGTAAAGTTCACCTCGCGCTGTTCGTTGACCTGCAGCCGAATGTCTTTCTGCTCGGTGGTCTGGAAGCCCTGGGATTCCACTCGAATCGTGTAAATCGATACCGGCAGGAAGGGGGCGAGATAGTGACCGGATCCGTCGGTCTTGACTTCGCGAGTGACATTGGTGCCCTGCGAGGTGATCTTGACGGTCGCTCCGGAGATGACCGATCCCGTCTTGTCTTCCACGGTTCCCGAGAAACTCCCGTTGGCCTGGCTGTAGAGAAGTGGACAAATCGAGAGAACGATTGAGCAGACAACTACCGCGAACAACTTGCTTCTGGTCAGCATGTAGACTCCGCCTTGGTGGCCACATCGTTTAAGTGGCGATTTGGGATCTGCTCCACGCGGCTTGGGGTGGGAGCGTCCCTAAACTTCGTTTCGTAATCCGGTCATCTAAATCGATCGGGTTTTGAAAGTCAAGACCTTTATGTCGCGCGATCTACAGAGCGTGTGGAGGACTTGCGCAAACTACAAAAAACTGGAGCGGCGGGCGCGCGGGATTCCAAACGTCATAAATCCCCCCTGCGAATTGTCCGCAGCTTTGTCAGAGCACTCATCCGTTGGAGCGCGCGACCAGCAGAATCGCCAAACAATAGAAGACAAACATCAAGAACAAATATGTTTTCGCTTTGCTGCCGGCGCCGGCGAATTCTTTCCAGGCCAGGACACCCCAGAGGGCGGCGACCATGGGGGCGGACTGTCCGATGGCGTACGAGATGGCCACTCCAGTGAAGTTGGCTGCGACGAGATTGAAGACCATGCCGGTCCCCCAGATGAATCCGCCGAGCAGCCCGAGAGCGTGGCCGGAGGCGGGCGCGTTGAAAAAGCCGCTGAAGCTGACGGGTTCTCCGACGAGCGGGTTCTTCATGAAATAGACGTTCCAGATCAGGCACGACAGCAGCGCACCGAGCGTGAGGAATACGGCGATGCTGTAGGGGCCGAGGGTATGGCCGTTGGTCATCGCGCGAGCGACGAAGGGCGCCCACAGGCCCATCAGGACGCCGGAGACGATGCAGGTCATGATGCTCTTCTTTGATACCGAGCGTCCGGCGATGGCTAGACTGCCGTAGGCCTTGCCGTCGAGCACGACGGCGATGAGCGCGCAGATGACGCCGGCAGCGAGGAGTGCGGCGTTGCCTTTGGGCTGGAGGATGTAGCTGGAGATCACTCCGACGACGAGGGCGATGCCGATCGATACGGGGAAGGCGATGGCGAGTCCGGCCATGTCAATGGCGGCGACCAGAAGCAGGTTGGCGAGATTGAAAATGGCGCCGCCGATCATGGTGGAGACGATGTTGTTGGTGTCGGCGGAGTGCACGTTGTTGAGGAAGCTGGAGGCATCGTGGCCAGTGCTTCCCATGGTGAGCGCGAAGATCAACGAGACAAGGAAGATGCCGACGGCGTAGTCCCAATAAAACAGCTCGAAGCGGTAGTTCTTGACGCCTTTATATGTGTTGGCCCAGGAGCCCCAGCAGATGGCGCTCGTGATCATCATCAGTAACGCAATACTGAGACTGGCGGGTGTGAACATTGGTTCTCCTTGAACTTGGCGCGAGTTTACTTACCACGAATCCTGGACACGAATAATTGCAGGAAGCGCTCGGCGTCGACATCGACGCAGACTTTGGCATTGGGCTCGACTTTGTCGAGACCTTCGATGATGTAGCGGTCGCCGTGCAGGACGTTGCGCTCGACCGCGCCGTGACGGTTGGCTACGGTTTCGCCGCGGGTGAATTCGCCTTTGGTTTCGACGTCCACATGCATGGCCGGGGCGGTTACGAGCGTGGAATCGATCGCTACGCCAACGGCTAGCGGATCGTACATGGGAGTGCCCGTGGAACCGAACTTGGCCGAGAGATCCACCAGATAGCTCGCCACCTGGTAGATGAAATCGTTGACCGGGCCGTGGGTTTGCGCGAGTTGTTCTAGGTGTCTCTTGGAGAGAAGCGTTTTGTCGCCGACGTCGAGGCCGACCATGGTCACCGGCCATCCGGCTTGAAAAACGATCTGAGCGGCTTCGGGATCGTTGTAGATGTTGGCTTCGGCGGCGGCGTTCACGTTGCCGCCGGTGATGGAGCCGCCCATCAGGATGACTTGCTTGACGAGCGGGACGATAGAAGGATCTTTTTCTGCGGCGAGCGCAATGTTGGTCAGAGGCCCGACTGGGACGAGCGTGATTTCGTGTGGTGCGGCGTGCACGAGTTCGATGATCAGGTCGGGACCGTAGCGGGAGTTGACCTTGCACTTGCTGGGCGGGAGCTCAATGTTGGCGAGTCCGTTTTTGCCGTGCCAAAACTCGGCGGTGATGAGCTTTTGAAACAGCGGATGCTGCGCTCCGGCGGCTACGGGAATGTCGCAGCGATTGGCAAGCGAGACCATGCGGAGGGCGTTTTCGAGTCCCTGCTTCGCGGTTACGTTGCCGGGGACAACGGTGATGGCTCGGACGTCGAGCTCGGAAGAGTTGAGAGCCAGCATCAGGGCCATGGCATCGTCGGTGCCGGGGTCAGTATCAAAGATGATTTTTCGGGTGGCGGCGGAGGCGGCGAGAGAAAAAACCAGTGCGAAAAGTATGGAAAGAAAAAGGTATCGGGTCACGGGCGCTTGATTATCTGCCTTGCTCAGAAAAGACCTCCGCAATGTTTGGAATCGCGCCGTAGCGTAGCTTCGCGGTCGCGAAGTGTCAAGACCTAAGACAGGGTCCGCACACACTAGTCGCGTAGAGTGCGTCCTGGGATTCGGAGAATGCATCTTTTCCAGCATCTGCCGTACAATTGCACGGCAAGTTGACGGATCTCTTGATGTCCGCAGATCACAATCAATCTCGAAGTCTGGCGCACGCCACCGAGGGCGGGAAAGCAGTGGGCAGTGGCTCGCTGGGCGAAGCCATTGCCACACTGGCGGGACATCCCTTGCTGGCAAATTCTGGTATTCCTCTGAACCTGGACTGGGTGCGAGACGTGCGCGTGAACACGAGCGCGGTTGAGCGCCGCGCGCAGTCGCATGTCGCACGCAGAACGGTGAAGAAAGAATGGCAGGCGGCGTGGCTTCTGCGGGCAATTACCTGCATGGATCTGACGACTCTGTCGGGCGACGACACCGAAGAGCGTGTCCGCCGCTTGTGTGCGAAGGCGCGGCAGCCGATTCAGCAGGAGCTTGAGCAGAAGCTGGGCATTCAGGAACTTGGGATCAAGGTGGCGGCGGTCTGCGTCTATCACACATTTGTGGAAACCGCTCTGCATGCGCTGGAGGGCACGGGCGTGCACGTGGCGGCGGTGTCCACGGGATTCCCGGCGGGGCTATCGCCTTTGGCGGAGCGCGTGGCGGAGATCCGGCGATCGGTGGAAGCGGGGGCGCATGAGATTGACGTTGTCATTACTCGCGCCCATGTTTTTGGCGGACGCTGGCAGGCGCTGTATGACGAGATTGCGGCGTTCAAACAAGCTTGTGGCAGTGCGCACATGAAGGTGATCCTGGGAACGGGCGACTTGTTGACGCTTCGCAACGTGGCCCGGGCGAGCGTGGTGGCGATGATGGCGGGGGCGGACTTCATCAAGACCTCCACGGGCAAGGAAGCGACGAACGCAACGCTGCCGGTCGGATTCGTGATGACTCGCGCTATCCGCGAATACGCGCAGCAGACTGGGATGGCGGTGGGTTTCAAACCCGCGGGTGGCATTCGGACGGCGAAACAGTCCATCGATTGGCTGGCGATGATCAAGGAAGAGCTTGGCCCTTCGTGGATGCGGGCAGAAATGTTCCGCTTCGGAGCAAGCGGTTTGCTGGGCGACATCGAGCGGCAACTGGAGCATCATGCGACGGGACGTTACTCGGCGGAGTATCGCCATCCGATGGCGTAGTTGCGAGACGCAGTTGTGAAACGAAAGAGAATCGAGCAAACGCGAATGAGCATTGCCGAAAAATTCGTGAGCATGGAGTATGGACCCGCTCCAGAAGATCCGAAAGAAGCCGCGGCTTGGCTGGAGCGCCATGGCCGCCGCTTCGGGCATTTCATCGGCGGCGCGTGGCAGCAGCCTGCCGAGAACGGCTACTTTGACACGGTGGATCCCTCCACGGGCGAGAAGCTAGCGTCGGTTGCGCAGGGTTCGGCGGCCGACGTGGATGCTGCGGTCAAGGCGGCGCGTGCCGCCTCGCATAAGTGGCAGGCGCTCACTCTGCATGCGCGGGCTCGCTATTTGTATGCGCTGGCACGACTGGTGCAGAAGCATTCCCGTATTCTCGCCGTGCTCGAGACGATGGACAATGGCAAGCCGATCCGTGAGAGCCGGGACATCGACATTCCGCTGGTGGCGCGGCATTTCTATCATCACGCAGGCTGGGCGCAACTGCTAGAGCAAGAATTTCCTGGATATGTGGCGTGTGGTGTGGTTGGACAGATCATCCCCTGGAATTTTCCACTGCTGATGCTGGCCTGGAAGATCGCGCCGGCGCTGGCCACGGGAAATACCGTCGTTTTGAAGCCAGCGGAGTTTACGCCACTGACGGCTCTGGTGTTCGCCGAGATTTGTCAGGAAGCGAAGTTACCTGCTGGCGTCGTCAATATCGTGACTGGGGACGGCTCTACGGGCGAAGCGCTGGTGAAACATCCCGACGTGGACAAGATCGCGTTCACGGGTTCGACCGAAGTTGGACGAGCGATTCGTGGGGCTACGGCCGCGAGCCACAAACGTCTATCGCTCGAACTGGGAGGAAAATCTCCGTTCATCATTTTCGAAGATGCCGATCTGGATAGCGCGGTCGAAGGACTGGTGGATGGCATCTGGTTCAACCAGGGGCAGGTCTGCTGCGCGGGTTCGCGCCTGCTGATGCAGGAAAGCATTGCCGAACCGCTCATGGCCAAGATTCGGGATCGCATGGGAAGCCTTCGGATTGGTGCGCCGCTCGACAAGGCAATCGATATCGGAGCGATCGTCGCGCGGGTACAACTCGATCGAATTCGTAAGCTGGTGGACCAGGGTGTGGCCGAGGGTGCAACCTGCTGGCAGCCACAGGTCACGCTGCCGGCGCGCGGTTTTTACTATCCGCCGACGCTGCTCAGCAATGTGCATCCCACGTCGATTGTTGCCCAGCAGGAAATCTTTGGACCGGTGCTGGCCGCGATGACGTTCCGCACGCCGCGAGAAGCGGTGGAACTGGCCAACAACACGGTATATGGTCTGGCGGCTTGTGTTTGGAGCGAAAGCATCAACGTGGCGCTGCACGTGGCCGCGCAACTGAAAGCGGGGGTGGTGTGGGTGAACTGCACGAATCTGTTTGACGCTTCCTGCGGATTCGGCGGATACCGCGAAAGTGGTTACGGGCGCGAAGGTGGACGCGAAGGCTTGCTGGAGTACATGGAGCCGGCGTGGTTCAAGAATGCTCCGAAGTTGGACGCTGCGCCTGCTATCGCGCATCCGGAGAAGGCGGCGGAAGAGGAGTCCGGTACGCCCGCAATTGATCGCACCGTGAAGCTCTATATCGGAGGCAAGCAGGCACGACCGGATTCCGGATACAGCATGGAAGTGCGTGCCGCCGATGGACGCTTGCTGGGCGAAGCTCCGCTTGGAAATCGGAAAGATATCCGCAACGCGGTTGAGGCGGCACGAAAAGCGGATTCATGGGCAAAGACCACGGCACATAACCGCGCCCAGGTTCTGTATTACTGTGCTGAGAATCTCTCGCAACGGCGCGACGAAATCACCCACCGGCTCGCCGCCGTGGTGGGTGAAGAACAGGCCGCGGCAGAAGTGAATAGTGGTATTGAGCGAATTTTCTCGTATGCGGCCTGGGCGGATAAGTTCGACGGCGCGGTGCACAATCCGCCGTTCCGGAATATTGCGATTGCGATGCATGAGGCGGTTGGGACGATTGGCATCATCTGCCCGCGGGAAACGCCGTTGCTGGGTTTCGTTTCTCTTGTGATGCCGGCTCTGGCAGTCGGGAATACGGTGATTGCGGTTCCTTCGGAGACGTATCCCCTGATCACCGGGGAGCTCTATCAACTGTTCGACACCAGCGACTTGCCCGGTGGCGCCGTGAATATCGTCACCGGATATGCATCGCAGCTTTTGAAAACGCTTGCCGAACACGATGATGTGGATGCTATCTGGTCATTTGGTGACGTAGCCAGCGCCGCGGCAGCCAAGGCGATGTCGGTTGGCAACCTGAAGCAGGTGTGGACTAACGAAGGCCGCGCGATCGATTGGTTCGATTCGAAAGTGGCCGAGGGCCGTTGGTTTCTGGAGCACGCCACGCAGGTCAAGAATATTTGGGTCCCGTACGGGGAATAGGCCCTCAGGGCTAAAGAGCGTGCACAAGACCTTCAGTCGTCCCTCCGGGACTTATTCAATGTTCCCTTCTTTCCCGGCGCTGAAGCGCCGGGCTATTAGCAGACGCCCCCTCCGGGGCTGTTATTTGGTTCTCGTGCCATGAAGAGTACGCGTACACCTCGCGTCAAAATCTGCTGCATCGGCAGCGTTGAGGAAGCGGCGCTGGCCGTGGAATGCGGCGCTTCGGCTCTGGGCCTGGTTTCGCACATGCCGAGCGGGCCGGGCGTGATCAGCGACGAGCTGATTGCCGAGATCGCCGCCCTCGTTCCCCCTGCCATAGGAACCTTTCTCCTTACTTCGCGGCAAAGCGTGCGCGAGATCGTCGCACAACAGCGCTCATGTCGCACCAATACGATCCAGATATGCGACCACCTGACGAGTGGCACTCATCGCGAATTGAAAGAGGCATTGCCGGGAATTTCAGTGGTGCAGGTCGTCCACGTCACAGGTCCCAAGTCGGTCGAGGAGGCCGGACGGCTGGCGTCCTCGGTGGACGCGATCCTGCTTGATTCCGGGAATCAGAAGCTCGCGGTCAAGGAATTAGGCGGTACCGGCAGAACTCATGACTGGAGCCTGAGCCGGATGATTCGTGAGCGCATCGGCATTCCGTTATTCCTGGCGGGTGGCTTAACACCGGAGAACGTGGGTCAGGCAGTTGAAGAAGTCGGCCCATTCGGGCTCGACGTTTGTTCGGGCGTGCGAACAGAAGGCAAGCTGGATGCCGCAAAGCTGAAGCGCTTCTTTTCCGCGGTGGGTGGGGCGGCTGACCAGACCTGACGCGACGCGTTCGGCATGCCGCTGCCGCGCAGGTTGACACGGCCTGTCCCCCTGACTAGACTCTGCCTTCCTAATTTCAAAGCCGCGCCTGTTGCTTGAAAGCGCCGCTCCAACGAGAAGACTATGGCAAAGGTTCCCCGCATCGCAGTGGTCGGCAGTGCCAACGTTGACCTGACCACATTCTCGGACCACTTTCCCAAGCCCGGGGAAACGATTTTTGGCCAGAAGTTTGATCTAGGATTCGGCGGCAAGGGCGCAAACCAGGCGGTGGCGGCCCGGTTGTGCGGAGCTAACGTGTTTATGGTCGCTCGGGTCGGCGACGATCTGTTTGGTCCGGCAACGATTACCAACTTTGGCAAGCTTGGCATCGACGCAACTCACGTACATCAGGTCAAGGGCGTATCCAGTGGTGTCGCACCCATCTTCGTCGAGTCTTCCGGTCAGAATCGGATCATCGTTGTGAAAGGCGCAAACGATACTTTGAAACCCGCGGATGTCGATGCGGCGGGCGACATGCTGAAGAGCGCCGACTGCATTGTGCTGCAATTCGAAATCCCGTTAGACACCGTGTACTACACGATTCACTTTGCGCGCAAACATGGCATTCGCTGCATTTTGAACCCTGCGCCTGCCCAGCCCATCGACGTCAAGGCGATCGCCGATCTTGATTATTTCGTCCCCAATGAGAGTGAAGCCGAAACCATCTCGGGGATGCCGGTCCGCAATCTCGACGACGCTAAGAAGTGTGCGGGAAAGCTTCTGGCAAGTGGCATTGGACGCGTGATTATCACGCTAGGCGCGAATGGGTCGCTTCTGGCAGGGAGCGAAGGCATGGAGCACGTGCCGGCGTATCCGATGAAGAGTGTAGACAGCACCGGCGCAGGTGATGCCTTTATTGGGAGCTTCGCCACTTTCCTGGGAGCAGGACTGCCCGAGCGAGAGGCCGTAAAGCGCGCGAACCTTTACGCCGGATTATCAACCACTGGGGTTGGCACTCAGAAATCCTTCTATGACCGGCCGCGGTTCGATGCAGAATGGGCTGCGCGAGCAAAGTCCTAGGCCGTCGAATATCAAACGCTCACCCAGTTCTATTCCCGCGGGGGGGAATCCACGAATGAAGCGATTCGCCTTGATTGCTGCTATCTGCGCCGTCCTGCTTGCACCAACGATCGGACTGGCTCAGCCGAAGAAGATCAAAGTGATCGCTGACCAGGATAGTGCCGGTCCGGAAGGAACTAACTTTCTTTCCCTGCTGCTGTTGTTGCGAGCCCCGCAGGTGGAACTGCTGGGTATCACGACCGTCAGTGGAGATCAGTGGGTCGAACCGGCCACCGTTTTCGCTCTGTGGTCTACCGAACTCACGAATCGCAGGGATGTTCCGGTCACTAAGGGCGCCGAGCAACCGCTAATCAACTCGGCACGAGAACAGGAAGCGCGCGAGAAGCTCTACGGGTCGTATCTGGAGTGGCACGGTTCTTTTAATCCCGACGCGCCGGATCCCAGAGAAACGTGGGCTCCTCCGGGAGGCTACCCTAAGGTTAAGCCACGGCCTGGCCGGGCGGCAGATTTCATCATCGATACAATTCGAGCGAATCCGGGTGAGGTTGTGTTGTATTGTGCCGGCCCGTTGACCAACATCGCCCTCGCCGTTTCCATGGACCACGGCATTGTCCCGCTGACGAAAGCCATTTACATCATGGGCGGCAGCAGCAGCGGAGGACCTGAATTGAACTGGTGGTGGGATCCGGAAGCGGCCGCGATTGTCCTGCGTCAGCCCTGGAAAGAAATTGTCGTCACACCCTTCGAAGCGGGCGATCAAGTCTGGTCCAGCGAAAAACTGATGAGACGGGTCGTGAGTGCCGGAGGGGCGCTGGCCAACCATGTGAAGCAGGTCTACCTCGACCGAACTGCTCCATCAGGAACTTCCATGTGGTCCATGATGTGGGACGAACTCACGGTCGCGTCGCTGCTGGATCCGTCCGTCATTAAGAAATCGGAAACCATGTATCTCGATGTGGATATCACGCATGGGCCGACATATGGGCACACGGTCATCTGGAAACAGCCAACCGATGTCCCGGAGTTTTTCCTGCCGTACAGCGGGCCCCGGGCCGTCGACAAGGGAAAATGGAAGGAGCACCTCATTCCTCCATCGCATCTACACCCGGCGCAGGTGCAGATGGAAGTCGATGTGCCGAAGTTTGAGAGCATCTTCGTGGAGCTGATGAGCCACTAAGCTCCGCTCTTTCATCTCTCCATCAAAAGGACCTTCTCGGAGCCGTCGATCTCGGTGAGCTTGACTTCGATGACTTCATTCGCAGCGGTCTGCACGGTTCGGCCAATGAACGTGGCTTCGATCGGCAATTCGCGATGGCCGCGATCAATCAGAGCCAGCAACTCCACCCGGCCCGGGCGGCCGTGCGAAAAAAGGGCGTCCAACGCGGCCCGGGTGGTGCGGCCGGTATAGAGAACGTCGTCGACCAGCACGATGCGCTTGCCTTCGATGGGAAAGCCGATCTCACCTTTCTGCACGACCGGCTTGGGCCCGAGAGTGGAGAGATCATCCCGATAGAAAGTGATATCGAGTGCGCCCACGGGAACGGACACCTTTTCGACCTGCTGAATCATTTTCCCCAGGCGTTCGGCGATGGGAACACCGCACCGGCGGATTCCGACTAATCCGAGGCCATCGACGCCGCCGTTTTTCTCGAGGATCTGGTGGGCGAGTCGCACGAGCGTGCGCTCAATCTCAGAGCCCGACATCAACTGCGCCTTCTGCTGCAGACCCGTTTTCGTAACCGCGTTATTCTTTTTCATGCTATGAGTGCCTAGTTACGTCCGGCTTTTGAATGTATTGGAATTCCGTCTTGAAGGTCAAGATGTCTACGCCGCTGAGTTTCGCTCTCCGCGCCGCGTGACGAACAGGTGAACTGCGGGAGTGATGATCAGCGACAGCACCATAGAGATCAGGACTCCGCCGATCACCGCGATCGCCAGGGGCTTTAACATCTGCGACCCTGCGCCCAGAGCGAAGGCAAGAGGCAGCATTCCGGCCACCGCGGCCAGCGCCGTCATCACGATGGGACGCAGCCTGCGGCGACCAGCCTGAATCACCGAGTCCTCGAGCGACAATCCGGCAGCGCGAAACTTCTGCTCGGCATCGAGCAGCAGGATGCCGTTTTTGGCCACGATTCCCACCACCATGATCACTCCCATGAACGAGGAAATGTTGAAGGTCGTGCGCGTGATGAAGAGAGCCAGGAAGACACCGGAGGTCGAGAGCAGCGCAGACGCAAGAATGGCGAGCGGCGCGGCAAACGTCCGGAATTCGAACAGCAACACGATAAAGACGAGCACGACGGCCAGAATCAGCACAAATACCAGGTCCCGAAACGACTTCTGCTGCTCCTGGTAGGTTCCGCCGTAGATCACGCGAATGGACGAGGGCAGATGGAGGCCTGCGACCGCTTTCTGCACGCCGGCGATTCCAGTACCCAGGTCAACGCCTTCCAGCCGCGCTGTGACCACGACATTGCGCTGCAGGTTCTCACGCCGGATCTCGGTCTGGCCGGGAAGCTCAGTCAAAGTGGCGAGCGCTCCCAGCGTTGCCGTTTTGCCGGTCGAACTCACGAGCAGCGTGTCGCGCATCGCCTCCAAAGTGACACGATTTCCTGCTGGGAACCGCACGCGCAGGGTGTAGGCGCGATCGCGATTGACCACCGGAATCGGCGACGGCTCGCCTTCGAGGATGGCGGCCGCATCGATTGCAACCTCTTCGGGCGTGAATCCAGCACGCGCTGCCACCGAAGGGTCCACCTGGAAAATCACGGCCGGACCGCTGACCGTGTTGTCGATCCCGTTCAGAACATCGACGACGCCCTTATTCTTGCCGATCGCATCCGCCACCTTCGGAGCCCATTCCTCGAGCGCTGCCGGATCCTGCGAAAAGAGCTTGATCTGGACTGGCTCCGGCGCGCTGGTCAGGTCGCCGATCATGTCCTGCAGAACCTGGATGAACTCCACGTCGATCGCTGGTTCCTGGGTTCTAATCTTCGCGCGTACTTCTTCAATAATGTCGTCAATGCCGCGGCTGCGCGATGCCTTCAGCTTCACGGAAATATCGCCCGTGTTCGCTTCCGTGACCGCCGCCAGGCCGAGTTGCAGGCCGGTGCGCCGCGAGGTGCTCTCGACCTCGGGAGTTTCGCGCAGCATCTGTTCGAGGTGGCGGACGACCCGATTCGTCTCGGCCAAGGAACTGCCCGCGGGCATGATGTAGTCGAGAACAAAGCCACCCTCATCCATTTCAGGCAAGAGGTCAGAGCCCGAATAGCTGTAGCAGACGTAAGCAACCACGATCAGGGCGAGACTCAACCCCGCCAGCCAGCGCGGCCGTTCCAGCGCGCGGCGTAACCAGCGTTCATGAAAGCGGATCACCTTCAGGAAAAAGCCACTGAGCGACGCTTCCTCGACCTCCATCAGGCGGCGGATCGATTCCGCCTCCGGTTCGAGCGAAGCGTCGGCAGGCACTTCCTGCTCGCCCGCGCGCCCCTTGATCAGGAACTGGCTAAGGCTCGGGGTCCAGGTCAACGCGAGCGCCAGCGAAGTCAGCAGCGAGACCGACATGGTGACGGCCAGCGCGCGAAAGAATGTCCCGGTCACGCCGGTGATGGAAATCAGCGGAAGAAACACGACGATCGGGGTGACGGTGGAACCGATGAGCGGAATGGTGATCTCGCCGAGCGCACTGTGAATTGCCTGCAAGCGTGTCTGGCCGGCATCGCGATGAAGGACGATGTTTTCCACCACCACAATGGCGTCGTCGATGACCAAGCCGACGGCGGCCGCCAATCCGCCCAGCGTCATCAGGTTGAAACTCTGGCCGATCAGTTTGAGAGCGATGAAGGTCACGGTGATGGTGACCGGGATCACGAGGCCGGCCACAATGGACGTGCCCCAATCGTGCAGAAAAACCACGAGGATGATCGACGCCAGGATCAATCCGATGAGGATGGCGTCGCGGACGCTGCGGATGGACTCCGTAACGATGTCCGACTGGTCATAATAAGGATGAACCTGCACACCGGGTGGCAGCGATTTGCGGATCTGCTCGACTTCGGCGTGAACTTCGTCCGCCACCTGCACGGTGTTGCTATCCGGCTGCCGGTTAATGCTGAGCAGAACGGCTGGCTTCCCGTTGGCGGTGACCACGGTATAAAGAGGACGAACCGACTGCTCGACCTTCGCGACGTCGCCCACGCGCACGGGCACACCGGCGGCAGTCAACTTGACCACGGTGGCGGCGATCTGCTGCGGATCGCGAATCTGACCGTTGACGAGCCCAAGGTAGAGCTGGTGATTGCGCTCCAGCAGGCCGGGAGAATCAATCAGGTTGGTGCGCCGCACAGCTTCCAGAAGATCGGGAACCGTGACGCTGGCCTGCAACAACTTGGCGGGATCGGGAACAATGTGAAACTCCGGCTCCTGCCCGCCCTGCACGATGACGCGCGAAACTCCATCCAGACGATTCAGCCGCGGCTTGAGTTCGTAGGTCGCCATCTCCCAGAGCTGGGTTTGAGGCACGGTGTCGGAGGTGAGGCTGTAGCCCAGAATCGGGAAGCTTGCGAAGGTCATGCGGTGCGCTTCGACCTTGGCGGTGGCGGGCAATTCGCGCTGTATACCCCCTAAGGCGCCGTTGACGTATTGCAATGTCTGGAACATATCGACGTTCCAGTCGAAGAACAGATCCACTTCCGCCGATCCGCGGCTGGTGATGGAGCGCACCTGTTGCAGTCCGGGCACGCTGTTGACGGCCTCTTCAATCGGGCGCGTGACGGTGACCATCATCTGGTCAATGGGCATGACGCCGTTGTCAACCGCGATCAGGATGCGCGGAAAGTTGGTCGCTGGGAAAACAGAAACTGGAATGGTGAACGCCAGGTAGATTCCCAGAATCCCCAGCGTGATGATCAGGACGATAATGGAGCGGGCATGGCGCGAAAACCAGTAGTGGGGTTCACCGTTCGTCATGGCCATGCGGCTTACTTGGGGTCTTTCTCCGTCTCTTTACCCGCGGGCGGCCGATCTGTCTTGTCGGATTCCTGCACCGCTTCGGCACGAATCTTGGTATTGTCGGGCAGACCATAGGCGCCGGACGCGACCACACGATCACCTTCGGCAACGCCCTCGAGGATCTGCACCTCATCGCCCTGGCGGATCCCGGTCTTCACCGTCTTCTGGTGTGCGCGGTTATCCAAGCCCGCCAGCATCACGTAGTTGCCACCGTCGGGAGTTGTGAGAACGGCTGCGGATGGAATCACCACCGAATTTGGAATAGCTCGCGAAAGCATGGAAATCTGCACGCTCGTTCCGGGGCGCAAACGGCCTTTCGGATTCCTGGCCTGAACCCAGACTTCAACGGTCGTACTGTTAGGATCAAGAGCGGGGCTGACGACCGTGACTTTCCCTTCGATGGGCTCTTCTTCGCCGGGAACCGTGATCGAGGCTTTGTCGCCAACATTGAGCAGCGCCGCTTGCTCCTGCGGGATGTGCGCACGGGCAACCACGGACGAAGTGTCCATGACGGTCACCAATGCTGTTCCCGCCGCCGCCATCTCTCCCGGATACAAAGGACGATCAGTAACTACGCCATTGATGGGGCTGCGAATCTCCGAATAGCTCAACTGTGCCTGCGCGCCGAGATACTTGCCTTTCGCGGATTCCAACTGGCCGGCGGCCGCCTTCAGTGCCTGCGCCTTGGCCACCGCCATCAGCGCGTCCAGGTGACGCTGCGCCAGTTCGTACTGATTCCGGGCTTGGGTGAGCGTGACGCCGGCCTGATCCAGATCCTTGCGTGGGAGAGCGCCCTGCTTGTAGAGATCCTGGCGGCTGTCGTAGAGCTTTTGTTCGGCCTCAAACGCTTCTTTGGCGGCCTTTGTGTCGCCCTGTGCTTTCTGGATTTCCTCTGGCAACGTGGAAGCGGTTGCGATGGCATACGCGGCCTGAGCCTGATCGTAGGACCCTTCGTTGTCCTGCGCCGCTGCCGCCAAGTCGCGGCTTTCCAGTTTGGCGAGCAACTGCCCGGCATGGACCTTGTCGCCGCGTTTCACGTAAAACGCCTTCACGGGAGCGCTGATCTTGGGAACAATTGCCGACTGCGCCAGCGGAAACAGAATCGCTTCCGATTTCACGGTCTGCTCGATGGTGGCCTTCTTGACCGGAACCACTTGAACGCTGACCGTCGGCTCCTCCGGCTTGTTGCTGGAACAAGCGGAGGTCATCAGAACGGCAATTGTCAGCAGCGCGAACAACACGAAGGGAGCGCGCCGCATTGGGCGCTTCGACACGGGATTGAAAGTCTCCCTCAACAAATCGTTGCCCGCCCCGATCATTCCCTCAAAAACTCCCTGTCAGTGTCTGCAGGTTCGCGAACGCCACCTGAAACCGGACTTGCCCATCATCGTACAGATTGCGTGCCTGCGTCAGTGTATTCTGAGCGTCCACCACCTCGAGAACCGTCGCCTCTCCGGCCTGGTAGCGAAGTGTCGTGAGGCGCAGACTGTCAGACGCAAGCTCCGCGGTCTGGCTCAGGGACGCAAGCTGCGCGCGCGCCGTCTCGACTTCATCGTAGAACGAGCGCAGATTAGCCAACAGTTGGCGCTGCGCAAAACTCAATTCGACGTGAGCCTGCTGCCGCCGCAAATCCGCCTGCTTCACCTTGCTGTAACCAGCTCCCCAATTCCATATGGGCAGCTGCAGCGTGGCGGTCGCGGCATAGCCCAGGGAGCGGATTCCATTGCGATCGCGCACGGCGAACTGATTCGCATCGATGCCATAAAAATAATCGAGACTGAGAGACGGCAGCATGGCCGTCCAAGCCACCTTTACTTCCTGGTCCGTCTGACGCAGCGACGCGAGTGCGACGCGGATCTCGGGGTTGTTCTTTGTAGCGGCGGCTTGCACCTCGGCAAAACCCGGCAGCGGTTCAGGCAGCCGCAGGTCATCCACCACCGTGAAATTCTCGTTGAAGTCGGGGAACAAGAGGACGGCAAGATCGAGGCGGCTCTTATTCATCGCGAGAAGAGCGTTCTCAAGATCACGCTTCTGCTGCTGGTCCTGAATCTGGGCCTTGATGACGTCCGAATTGGCAACCTCGCCGCCGCTCTGCAGCTTCTGGCTGATGGAGAGAAAACGGTCAGCTTCCGAAGCCGCCTTCTGCGCAGTGGCGTACTTGCGCTGCGCCACGACGTGTCCGTAGTACGCCTGCACCACGGTGACGACCAAGCCGCGCGTCGCAATTTCCGACTGGGCGCGGGCCAGCGCTTCGGCCGCTTCTACCCTTCGATGCTCCGCCAGCATTCCGGGCGAGAGCGCCTGGTGAACGTTCCCCTGTGCGATGTACTCGTGAATGCCGTTGTTGGCAATATAGCGCCCGGAGGGCAAACCGTTTCCTTGCGTGTACAGGAATTGCATGTTGTAGCTGACGTTCGGCAGGAGTCCGGCGCGGCTTTGTACTACATCCTGGTAAGCTAGTCCCAGTTCGGTGAGAGCCGCCCGGAACTGCGGATCATTGGATTTGGCGCGGGCCATGGCATCCTGAAGCGTGAGGACCAGCGGCGCCTTGCTGGTTTCTGCACCACTCTGGGCTGATCCCGAGACCGGCCCGGCGATCGTTGGCGGTTGATCCTGGCCGACAAGCGGCATGACCGACAGGAGTCCCAGCAAGATGACGCTCACCCCTGCGATCCCAAGCCCCTGACGCTCTCTTCCGAAGCACGAGAACATAACCAATCTCCCTAGTTAAGAATTCAAAGTGGCACCCACGCAAGCAATATTAGTCCTGGGCCTCATACGTCCAGACCTGGGCCGGATCGTTGGCTTTCGCCGGCACGCCGACGTAAAGGCGGTCCCGCTTCTCATAGAAGAATCCGGTTTTCACTCCGATGGTGGAGGGCACACTGGCAACCAGTTCGTAGTGATCGGGGTCCTTCTGTTGCACTACGCTGATGAAACCCTCGGCACCGATTACATAGATCCGCTTGCGGGCGGCATCGAAAAAGACATCATCGCACTCGCCCGCCACTGGCATCCGGGTAACCTCTTTACCGGTTTGTGTATCCAGGACTACCAGCATCGGCGGCTTTCGCGCGACGGAAAAAATCCGGTGGCTATTCGGGTCGAATGCCATCGCGTAATTTTGCCCCAACCCCTTTTGCGGCCACTTCTGGAGCCTTTCCGTTTTCAGGTCGATGGACTCCACCACCGTGCCAGCATCGGGGACGTTGACATACAGGTGGTCGGCAGAGGAATCGATCTGAAAAGATTCCGGATGCCCATCGGTCTTGAAAGTTGGACCGACCCTCTCTTCCCTAGCGGGGTCGATCATGGCGATGCCACCATCCTCTTCGCCGTAGCCGACAAACACTCTCCGCAACACGGGATCGTAGCGCAGATTGTCAGGGTCTTCTCCGATCTCCAGGGTCTTACGCAGAGCGTAGGTCGAGCCGTCGAAGATCTTGACCGATCCATCGCCGGCGTTTGCGACGAAGAGCTTGTCAACGTCGGGGACGTAGAGGACGCCTTGCGGGAGATTCAAGCCGCGGATGCTCTGAACCACTCTTCCGGCGAAGGTGTCAATCACCTCGACCGTGTTGTTGCCGAGCGCCGACAGGAACAGCCGGCGGCGCTTGAAATCAGCAGAACAGTGGTCGAGTCTCCCGGCAACTCCGGGAACGGGAATCTGTTCCTCGAGCTGGAGCGGGGCGACTTGCCGGGTGGCCGAAGCCGCGTGGGTACTCTGGTTGGCGCCGATGGCCAGCCAGGCGAGCGATGCCAGCGCCAGGAATGTGATCAAAGAGAGTCTCTTCATGTCTCTTCTTCAAAATGGAGTCAGGTGTTTCCGCCGTAGCTAAAGGTCGCGTGCAACGTGGCTGGAGCGTTCGACGGCCGGTTCACCCGAGCCATGCCTGCGGGTTGCCGATCGCCTCGGCCACGTCCCGCATGAACTCGGCGGCGCGTGCGCCGTCCACCACCCGATGATCGCTCGACAGCGTCAGAGTCATCATGGGGCGAATCGCGGGACGGCCTTCGAGCGGCACGACGCGGTCCGCGATCCGGCCGACCGCGAGAATGGCCGCCTGCGGAGGCGTGATGATCGCGCTGAATGCGTCGACCCCGAACATCCCCAGGTTGCTGACCGTGAACGTGCCGCCCGCGATATCGGCCGGACGCAACTTTCCGCTGCGCGCTCGTTCCGTAAGGTCGCGGCGTTGCACTGCGATCGCGCCCAGTTCGGCTTTGTCGGCCTGGTGGATGACCGGGGCAACGACGCCTTCATCCGCCGCCATGGCAAGGCCCATGTTGACGTCAGCGTTTACGCGGACGCCCTCGCCCGCCCAGCTTGCGTTCATGCGCGGATGCTTGGCGAGCACGCGGGCAACCAGCGCGACCAGCAGATCCGTATGGGTGAGTTTCACGCCGCGTGATTGTTCGATCTCGGCCGCCAGTTTCTGGCGTGTATCGTTCAGCGCTCCAGCGTCGACCTCGCGCACGACGAAGAAATGCGGGACGGTGGTCCAGCTTTGCGTGGTCCGCTCGGCCATCAGCCGGGAAATTGGGCTGCCGGTGTCAACGGCGACCGCCGGCGAAGTCATCGTCGATTCCGCGGCGGCCAGAATGTCGGACGCGAGAATTTCTCCGCCCGGGCCCGACCGGCGCACGTGAGCGAGATTGACGCCGCGCTCGGAGGCGAGACGACGCGCCTTGGGGGAGATCTTGAGCTCCCGTGCAGTCGACTGGGCCGCGCTCGCGGCAGAGGCCGCCTGTGACGAGGCGGCTACAGCCGCGGTCTTTCTTCCCGACTCGATATGAGCTTCCTCGGCGGGCGGAGTTTCTCCCGGACGCACGATCCAGGCGATGGTTCGTCCCACCGGAACTTCGGCTCCAGCCTGCACTTTGACGCCAGCAAGAACGCCGTCACCGGGGGACTCGACCTCCATAACGGCCTTATCGGTTTCCACTTCGAGCAGCGGCTCGCCTTTGGCGACAGGGTCGCCTTCTTTTTTCAGCCAGGAAATCAGCTTGCCAGTTTCCTGGGCCATTTCGAGCGCGGGCATAACCACACTAATCGCCATAAGTTGATTTACGTATCGGAGGGGCCGCAGTTTCCTAGAACTGGTTTCACAAATCCGGTTTTGGGAAGGGCACGGCTTCAGCCGTGCCGCCACGAGCCGCCAAAAATGCGGGCTTCAGCCCCTGAGGGTCGCTTTTCTTAACCCTCAAAAGTATCTTTGAAACCGGTTCTTAGTCGCCGACGCCAACTCGTTCTTGTCTGGAACTCGCTTCGATCATCTCGCGCACGCGCGTGGACGGCTCCGGCTCGCTTTCCCGCAGCGCGGGGAGCGGACCGTCCACCGTAAAGTAGTGCCTTCCAGCGACCAGTAATTCCTCGGCCGGGAAGCGCGTGATCACTTCATGACCTTTTTCGGTTACGACAATCTCCTCTTCGATGCGCGCCGCGCTCCAGCCGTCGGTCGAGGGCCAGAATGTCTCGAGCGCAAACACCATGCCGGGCTTGATTACGGTAGGATGTTCGAACGAAACCAGACGGCTGATGACCGGTTTCTCCCAGATGGCCAAGCCGATGCCGTGCCCGTACTGCAGAGCAAAGCAGGCTTCCTCGTTCGGGAACCCGAATTCTTGCGCTTTCGGCCACACGGCCGCGATCTCGGCCGTCGTGCGCCCCGGACGAACCAGTTCGATGGCCGCGTCGAGGTATTCCCTGCACCGCTTGTAAGCGTCATTCATGGCATGCGACGCGTAGCCGATGGTGAAACAGCGGTAGTAGCAAGTGCGGTATCCCATGTAGGAATGCAGAATGTCGTAGTAGACGGGATCGCCCGGGCGCAGTACTCGGTCAGAGAACACGTGCGGATGCGGATTGCAGCGCTCACCGGAAATCGCGTTGACTGCCTCCACGTACTCAGAGCCGAGATCGTAGAGCACCTTGCTCACCAGCCCAACGGCCTGATTCTCGCTCATGCCCGGCTTCATGGCACGGTAAAGTTCGTCGTAGGCGGCGTCGACCATCATCGCCGAGGTGTTCAGGAGCGTGATCTCGTCGCGCGTTTTGATGACGCGGGCTTCAGACATGAGCGCCTGACCATCGACGACCTTGATCCCTTCTTTCTGCAGCGCGAACAGAACCGGCAGTTCGATGATGTCGACGCCCACCGGCTCCTTATGCAGACCACGCATTTCGAGCTCGATACGGATCTTCTTCGCAACGTCCTCTGCGCGCCCCATCTCCGGCGTCATGGCGCCACGCAGCATGGAGATGCCCGGACGCGAACGCTCACCCAACCACGGACAATGCAACTGGTGATGCTTCGCGGCCGATCCGAAGTCCCAAAGCATCGGTTCGTCGTTCTGGGGAAGAAGCGTGAAGCGATTCGCCTTGTCCTGGGCCCAGGTGCCAATGTGCGTCGCAGTGAGGTAGCGCACATTGTTCATGTCAAAACACAGCAGGGAGCCCATTTCCGACTTGGCCAGGAGTTCCTTGGCGCGGGCCAGCCGCTCGCGGCGCAAGCGGTCAAAATCTACGCGATCTTCCCAATCGACCGCCATCGTTCCATAAGTTGGCAGAGCCATAATCCTTCTCCTTATCGCGCGGGTCCCTCCGCGTGTGTTGTCGGCGGGGCGCCGGCGCTACCGGCCGCAGAGCGCGCGGGCGGCTTCAAATACGGTTTGCTCCGTCGGCACGGTCACATCTTCGAGCGGCGGCGAGAACGGAATCGGAACGTGCATCGCGCCCATCCGCTTCACGGGTGCGTCCAAGTCATAGAATGCGCCGGTGGCAATCACCGACGCAAGTTCCGCAGTCACGCCATAGCGCTCGTAGCCTTCGTCGAGCACGATCACGCGCGACGTTTTCTTGGCCGATTCGATCAGGGTTTTCTCGTCGAGCGGCCACAGGGTGCGCGGATCAACCACTTCCGCGCTGATGCCGATCTCCTCGAGCATCGTGGCAGCACCAAGAGCAACCTGCACCATGCTGCTGGTGGCGACGAGCGAAATGTCTTCGCCCGCTCGCTTCACGTCGGCCACGCCCAGCGGGACCGTATAGTCTTCGGCCGGCACAGAGCCTTTGAGTTTGTACATCATTTTGTCTTCGAAGAAGACGACCGGATTCTCGTCGCGAATGGCGGATTTCAGAAGTCCTTTGGCGTCGAAGGGCGTCGAAGGCATGACCACCTTCAGGCCGGGCACATGGCAGAACCACGCATGCAGCGACTGCGAATGCTGCGCGGCCGACCGCCGCGTCGCTCCCAGCGTCGTCCGCATGACCATGGGCACTTTCCACATCCCGCCCGACATGTAGTGAACTTTGGCGGCCTGGTTCACCATCTGGTCCATGGTGAGGGTGATGAAGTCGCCGAACATGATGTCGACAACCGGGCGCATTCCGGTCATGGCAGCTCCGACGGCGAGCCCCGTAAAACCGGCTTCAGAGATTGGGGTATCGAGCACGCGGTCTTTGCCGAATTCCTCGAGTAAACCGGAAAGAACCTTGAAGGGAGTGCCGGCCTCCGCAACGTCCTCGCCCAGGATGCAGACCGTCTTGTCCCGGCGCATCTCCTCCGCCAATGCCTCACGGATGGCCTGCGCAAAGGTCAGTTCACGACCACCCGTTTCAGGCATAGACGTCTTGCTCCACCTTGTCGGGGGATGGATACGGTGCCGCAATGGCGAACTCGACGGCTTTCTTCATCTGGGACTCGATCTCGCTTTGCATGCCATCGAGGGCCGCCTGGTCTGCGAGTTTCTGCTCGATCAGCCATTTTCCGAAATTAACGATGGGGTCCCGTTCCGTCTTCCAGGTTTGTTCCTCCTGCTTCGACCGGTAGTACTCGCGGTTGATATCCCCAACGTGATGGCCGTGATAGCGATAGGTATTGCAGAGCAGAAAAGCAGGCCCGCCGCCGCGCCGCGCCCGATCCACTAACAACTGCGCAAACTCGTACATGGCGCGCACATTTTGCCCGTCCACGGTGACTGATTCCAAATCGAAGGCAGTAGCTCGCGCCAGGATGTCTCCGGCTGTGGTCTCGGAATAGTGCGTGTATTCGGTATAGAGATTGTTCTCGCAGACGTAGATCACGGGCAACTTGAAAAGTTGAGCGAGGTTCATCACTTCGTATAGAAGACCCTGCCCCAGAGCGCCTTCTCCGAAGAAGCAGACTGAGACCTGGCCCGTACCCAGCCGTTGGGCGGAGAACGCAGCTCCGGTCGCGATGCCGGCACTGCCGCACACGATCGCGTTCGCTCCCAGGTTGCCGGTCGCCGGGTCTGCAATGTGCATGGAACCTCCCTTGCCCTTGCAGTACCCGGCTTCTTTGCCCAGCAGTTCGGCGAACATTCGATCGGGGGAAGCGCCTTTCGCCAAACAATGTCCATGGCCGCGATGCGTGCTGGTGATGTAGTCGGTCCGTTGCAGCGCTTCGCAAACACCCACCGCGACGGCCTCTTCACCAATGTAGAGATGCGCCAGACCCGGCATCAGAGCCCGGGTGTAGAGATCGTTGACCTGCGCCTCAAACTGCCGGATGCTGACCATCTGCCGGTACATTCGAAGCCACAGGTCGATTTTTTCCAGGACTTCTCTGGGCTGGGCAGCGGTCGTCATTTGGGAACTCCCGACATGCGCGCCAGTACGTCAAACATCACCGCGAAGTCCAGCTTCTCCCAGCCCATGCCGCGCGCGGCCGTCAGAAACTCGTTACTCACGGCGGTGGTGGGAACGGGAACGTTCAGCTTGCGGCCCAGTTCCATGGCCAGCAGCATGTCCTTCTGCATCATGTTGCAGTCAAACCAGGCCTCTTCCGGCTGCTGCAGGACGAAGGGCCCACGGTACTGAATCATGGGCGACGCAATCGCACTGTGCACCATGACATCCACGGCAACCTCGCGCGCGATTCCGCTCTTCTCCGCCAGCAGTACACCTTCGCAAAACGCCATCATCTGCACGGCCAGTTGCAGGTTGACCGCAATCTTCATCGACAGGGCCACACCGTTGTCGCCGACGTGCGTTACTTTCGGGCCGATATCAAGCAGCAGAGGCTTTAGACGCTCGAACGTTTCCTTGCGACCGCCGACCATCACCGAGAGTTTGCCTTGCTGCAAGGTAATGACGCTGCCGGACACCGGCGCGTCGATCATGTCGGCGCCCTTTTCGCGAACCTTGGCAGCCAGGGCGCGGCTGACATCCGGGCTCACCGTGCTGATGTCGATGTGAAACTTGCCGGGCGTAATGCCAGCCAGCAGTCCTTCGGATCCCTCGGTAACCGCGGTGAGCGCAGCGGCATTGGTGACCATCGTGAAGGTGATATCCGACGCGGCTGCTACCGCCTTGGGAGAATCCGCGAACCGCATGCCGCGATCGATGAGCCACTGGGCCTTGGAACGAGTACGGTTATAGCCGGTGACTGTGTGTCCCTTCTCGATCAAGCGGGCGACCATGTTGCCGCCCATTACACCCAGGCCGATGAATCCAAGTTTTGCCATTCCAAAAAGTCCTCAAACTTATGAAGTCGGCTTGGTCCGCAAAGTGTCTTTCACGGCAACATCCGAGTCGGCCACAACCTGCTGGAGATGAGCGCGCATGGCGTCTCGCGCAGCCTCGGAATTCCGAGCTTCCACCGCGGCCAGGATCCGTTTGTGGTGAAACTGTCCACGCTCCGGTCCACCATCGACGTTAAAAATGCGACTGCGCTGCTCGCGCAGGAGCCCCACGATCGAATCGAGCAGCGAGAGAATCAGAGGGTTCCCGGCCGCTTCCGCCAGCGCCAGGTGAAAATCGAGATCCGCCTCCACGTATGCGTCCGGATCGTGAAGACTGCGGTCCATAGCGGCGACGGCTTCCCGCATGGTGGTGAGCAGTTGTTCCTCAATTCGCGGAGTCGCCAGCGCAGCAATTTCAGGCTCCAGGATGTAGCGCAACTCCGCCAGATGTGTCCAACCTTCCTGCCGGTTGATGCGGATCAGCAGGTCGAGCGACTGCCGGATGGCGTGCGACGTCCCATCGGTCACAAAGGTTCCGCGCCCGGAATAGGCTTCCACCAGACCTTTCTCGCGCAAGGTCTTTACCGCCTCACGAACCGCAGTGCGACTGACTCCGAAGCGTTGGGCAAGATCGCGCTCAGCCGGAAGTTGGTCGCCGGGCTTGAGCTGACCCTTCAGGATCGACTCCTCAACCTGCTGCACAATCAACTCATAGAGCCGAGATGTTCTAACCGCCCTGTACACCGGCTTAGCTCCCAGGGAATCGACTGTTTCGTCTGTCATGGTCCTCACAACCATCTCAGTGGCGATCCAGACAGCGGGTCACCGGTATGACCACTGTACCATATGCCAATAGGCCGTCAACAACAAACTTCCAATTTCAGTAGTCTGGGCCGAACCAGCCTCCCCCGCTACTGGATCCACACCGTCTTGATGTTCACAAACTCGTGGATCCCGTGGACTCCGAGCTCCCGGCCGTGGCCGGACTGTTTGATCCCTCCAAACGGGATGCGCGGGTCGGAAGCCACCATTTTGTTCAGGAAGACCATGCCGGCTTCGAGTTCGTTGATGAACCTCTCGGTTTCGGCAGCATCGTTGGTCCAAGCGCTGGCGCCCAGGCCGAAGCGAATGTCGTTGGCGATCTGGATGGCCTGGTCGATATACCCGCGGCCACGGTCTTTTTGACGTCGGCGTCGAGTGCAGTGACCGCATCGGCACTCGCGAGCGGGCCGAGCTGCGTGTTCTCGTCGAATGGATCGCCCACCCGCAGTCCCTGCATCCGGCTTACGAACTTGCGCTCGAATTCATCTGCGATCTTTTCTGCAACGATGAAGCGTTTGGCGGCGATGCAGGATTGACCATTATTTTGAATGCGCGCATCGACCGCCGTGGCCACCGCCGCGTCCAGATCGGCGCTCGGCATCACGATAAAAGGATCGCTTCCGCCCAGTTCCAGCACGACTTTCTTGATGCGTTTCGCGGCGGAAATGCCGACCTGAATGCCGGCCTGTTCACTGCCGGTCAGCGTCGCGGCGGCTACGCGCGGGTCATTCAGGATGCCATCGACCGGCCCCGAGCCGATGAGCAGAGTCTGAAACACACCTTCGGCGAAGCCCGCCTGGCGGATGATCTCTTCGATTTTCAGAGCACACTGCGGAACATTGGACGCATGCTTCAGCAGCCCGACGTTGCCCGCCATCAGCGCGGGAGCGGCGAAGCGGAACACCTGCCAGAAGGGGAAGTTCCAGGGCATGACAGCAAGGATCGGACCGATCGGCAAGTAGCGGATGAAGCTGCGCTTGGCCCCGGTTTCGACAACTTCGTCGGCCAGAAAGCGCTCCGCATTTTCGGCGTAATAACGGCATCCCGTCGCACATTTCAGCGCCTCGGCAACGGCAGCCTTGATGGGCTTTCCCATTTCGAGCGTCATCAGGCGCGCGCACTCGTCTTTTTCTTTTTCCAGGATCTCGGCGGCGCGCATCATCTTGGCAGCCCGATCCGCAAAAGACGTCCGGCGATGCGCCCGGAAGGCCGAGGTCGCCAACTGCAGTTTCTGTTCAATTTGTGCCGGAGAAAGAGGCTCAAAAGTCCTTATCCGTTCGCCAGTTGCGGGATTGATGGTTGCAATCGCCATGGTCGGAATTCCCTTTTCCTTGAAGTTGCCGCGCTGTCCAGACTTTTTAACAAGAACCGACCAGCCAAATCCGGCTGTCTTGTGGTCGGACCACAATACTACTTGACGGGTAGTCCACGTCAAGGTATATCTTCCAATCGCACTTGGTTCACAAGACAACCAACTTGGGTCGTATGGGTGTCCGACCCAGAAAATGTTCCATACCCTTATGGAGGTCGTAATGCGTTCTCGGATGAAAGGCATTCGGGCTTTGGGCATCGTCTGCCTGGTGCTCGCCCTGGCTGTTCCCCTCATTTCCCAAACCACAACGGGCCGCATCTTGGGGACCGTTCACGATCAAACGGGCGCCGCTCTTCCCGCTGCGACCGTGACTGTCACCGACGTGCAGAGGGGCACAACCCGAACCGTCTCCACGGACGACTCCGGTGGATATGTTGTCCCCAACTTGATTCCCGGCGTCTACATGGTGCGCGCCGAGGCCAAAGGTTTCAAGACCGTCGAGCGCCCGAATATTCAGGTCGAAGTAGCCACCGATCTCGACATTGACCTCGCGCTCCCGCCCGGCGACGTCAAAGAGACGGTCGTCGTGACCGGGGATGTTCCTCTGGTTAACACGACCTCTTCGACTCTGGGCGGCACGCTCAGCAACAGAGAGATCAACGACCTTCCCCTCAACGGCCGGAACTATGAAAACCTGCTCCAACTGCGTCCGGGCGTCATCCGTTACCCCGGCGGCGGCTTCTCCACCACCAGCGCCAACGGGCTGCGCGCGGAAGACAATGCCTACCTGATCGACGGCTTATTCAACAGCGAGCCCTTTTCCGGCCAGAGCATTATCAATGGCGCCGGCATTGCCGGGGACTCCGCGACTATTCTCCCGGTGGACTCCATCCAGGAATTCAATCTCCAGCAGAACCCTCCCGCGGAGTACGGCTGGAAGCCGGGAGCGATCGTCAACGTTGGATTGAAGTCCGGCACCAACCATATTCATGGTACCGCCTACGCCTTTGGCCGGGACACGCCGTTCGACGCGCGCAACTATTTCAATCCGGTTGGGCAGGAAAAGAACCCCCGCAACCTCGAACAGTTTGGCGGCACTTTTGGCGGCGCTCTCATTAAAGACAAGGTATTTTACTTTGGCGGATATGAGGGACAGCGCTATACGGTCGGCAACACGGGTTCCCTGCAGACCTTTTCCACCGTGCCGCTGCCCACCGTGACATCCAATCAGCAAGCTGGTTATTGCTTATACACGCAAACTGGGGATTGCCAGAACAGCATCCCCGACGCCATCGCGAACATACATGCCGGGTTCGTGGCGGGTCAGCTTGCCAACGATGTGAGCGCGGCCAGCCTCAAGATCGGCGGCTGCACCTTTTCCCCGCCCGGCACAGTGACCTGCGATGGCAGCGGCTTCCCTCTGAACCCGAGCACCACCGGAGGCAGTTCCATCAACTTCGGTTTGCCCAACACGGTGAGTTCAGACAACGCGGTTGGCAAGATCGACTACCGACTGAATGATCGCAACGCTCTCAGCAGCATGTATTTCTTTGGCAACAATTCCGGCACGGTCGCGGATGCCAGCCAGCTGCAGACGAAATGGCTCACCCAGATCCACACTCGCGCTCAGGTCTTCGGCCAGAGCTGGACCTACGTGCCCAATGCGCGCTGGGTCAACGAAGCGCGGTTTGGCTACAACCGCCTTTACCAGCCCACCTTCACCAACGACCACAACGCCAACATCCAGTCCGAGTACGGCCTGAACACCGGAGTCACCAACCCACTCTACGGTGGGCTGCCGCGCATCAGCGTATGGCCCTACTATATTTTCCCTCAGGAACTGGGCGGTTTTAACTGGCCCAAGGTGCAGGGGCCGGACACTCGCTTCCAATTTATTGACCACGTTTCCTACACGGTGGGCAAGCACGCCATCAAGTTTGGCGGGGAACTTCATCGCGACGCATTCAGTGGTGGCGCGTACGGCGGGTCCAGAGGCAGGATCAAGTTCATTGGAACCGGCGCGTACGTAATCGACCCCGTCCTGGGTACGGGTTCGTCAGGGCTCGAGGATTTCTTTGCGGGCTTGCCGACCGTCGGCAACCTGCTGGTTGGCGATCCTACACGGCACATTCACAACTGGGGTTATGCCGGATTCGTTCAGGACGATTTTCGCGCAACCAGGAATGTGACGTTAAATTTTGGCCTGCGTTATGAAGTGAATACGGTCATCAAGGAGGACCACAACCTGCTGGGCAACTTCGATCCGACCAAAGGATTGATACAGGTTGGACAGAGTGGAGTAAGCGGCCCCTATAACCCCGATCGCAAGAATTTTGCGCCGCGTGTCGGATTTGCGTGGGACGTCAGCGGCAACGGCCGTACCGTGCTGCGCGCAGGCGGCGGCATCATGTACGAAACCCTCAACTGGGAATCGTTCCTCGCCTTGAACAACTCTTTAGGATTGGCCACCGTCCCGACGGGAGCGCAGATCAACTCCAGTGGCGGCACTGCCGGCGGCACGATCTCGGCTGCCGTCGGCACCTTTGATGGGTCGACCCTGAACTGGAACGGAACCGTCTTCCCTGGCAACAATACGATCAACTGCGATCCGGCAACCGGCGCGCCCTGCAACATCATGGGTGTCGATCGCAATCTCAAAACTCCCTACGTGTCGAACTGGAACGTGAGCTTGCAGCACTCGTTCACGCCAAATCTGGTGCTGGAAGTGGCGTACGTAGGCAACCACGGATCAAGACTGGTAGGTATCCGCGACATCAACCAGGTGAACCCGGCATTGGATGATGGCTCCGAGCAACTAGGACGCCCTTTCAATGCCCAGTTTCCTTACCTGGCTCAGATTTACCAGATGGGTAACATCTACCGCTCCAACTACAACGCACTGCAAACAACCCTTACATCTCGGAACTATCACGGGCTGACCATGGTGGCCGGCTACACCTACTCCCACGCGCTCGACCAGGTGGGCGCGAATTGGGATTTCGGCGCCGGACTTGGACTGCCCAGTGACAGCACCCGTCCCAACCTCGAATACGCCAGCAGCGATTTCGACATGCGGCATCGCTTCACGCTTTCGATGAACTACCTGCTTCCGGGCAAGGACGGTTACGGGCAACTCCTGAAAGGCTGGCAACTCAACTCCATCATCAGCCTCAATGGGGCACAGCCTTTCGGCGTGATGGACGCCGGAACCGATGTCAGCTTAACTGGCGAGGCAAATGATCGCTGGAACTTCTACGGCAACCCGAAGGACTTCAAGTCCACGCCGGTGGGGATTCCTTATTTCGCTCCGGGAGACCCGAATAATCCGTTACCCGGCGCTTGCGTTACTCAGGCCGCAGCCATCGGCGCAACCGATTCGCTAAACGCTTTCGGCTGCTACGCCAGCGGAAAGTCCTTCATGATCCCACCCGCCTTCGGCACCTTCGGCACCATGGGCCGCAACATCTTCCGCGACACCGGATTCAAGAATGTTGATCTGTCAGTGGCCAAGAACTTCAAGTGGGCCGACCGCTTCGGGGCACAGTTCCGCGTCGAGTTCTTCAATATCTTCAACCACCCCAACTTCGCCAACCCGTTCGGCGGACAGAACGGATGGGCCCACAACGATCCTTCGACCGGGTCGTTCGGTTGCTCCTGTGCGACGCCTGATGTGTCAGCCGCCAACCCCGTCATCGGCTCCGGTGGCAGCCGCGCGGTTCAACTTGGTTTGAAGCTCACTTTTTAGCAAGCCGCGCCTCCCCCGCGGAGGGGCCGGATCTCGATCCGGCCCCTCCGGATCCGATGACAGAGACTGCATGTTGTTGTTCGTGCAGCATTTGAATTCAGCATGGGAACACTTCCGCTTCGATGCTCACTCATCGCAATCTTGTCCGATACGAAAGGTAAAGTTTGTGCCTAACCAAGTCCGCAGTTATACGAGAGGCGTCACGCTGGTACTTTTTGCCGTCGTTCTTGCGGCGAGCCCCGCAGTTTTCGCCCAGGAACGTGCGGAGCGGACACTCGACGAAATCAAGACCGAAGCCGTGCATCGCGCCGAGAACGGCATGTATCCGCTGATCGGACTCGATCCCGGCGATGTGAAGGAGGCCTTCGCCTCGGTCCACACGAAGGACAAAGACGAGTGGGCGGCCGCCTTCATGGGCGTGGCCGATCGCTACATGAACGGAGCCAAGTCGCTCGAGAAGACCGATCCGACGAAGGCGAATGCCGATTACATCCGCGCCTGGCGACTCTATTCCTTCGGCCGGTGGCCGATTCCAGCTTCTCCGGGCAAACAGCGCTCGTATGAAAAAGCGATTGAAGCCTTCCTTGCGCACGCCAAATTCTGGGACCCGCCGCTTGAGATCGTCCGCATTCCTTTCGAAGGCAAGGAGATCATCGGCTACCTGCGCTTGCCGAAGAATGCTAAGGGGCCGGTGCCGCTGGTGCTGGCCGTCAATGGACTGGACAGCCGCAAGGAAGATCTGTCGGAGAGCTTCAGTGCGATCCTTCCGTATGGGATCGGCATTCTCGCCGTGGATGGGCCGGGGACGGGACAGTCTCCGATCAAAGTCAGTGAGAATTCCGAACGCATGCTCTCGCGCGTGCTCGACTACGTGGCCACGCGGCCGGAGATCGACAAGAACCGGGTCGCGATGCACGGCGTGAGTTGGGGCGCCTATTGGGCCACCAAGATGGCCATCGTCGAGCGTGGCCGCCTGAAAGGAGCCAGCGCGCAGTCGCCGCCCACCGATCGGTTCTTCCAGAAAGAGTTCCTGATGAACAATCTGCTCGGCAACCGCGAGTATCTGTTCGACCAAGTCCCGGCATTGATGGCGATTTTCGACAACGTGAAGACGGTCGATGAAATGGCGGAGATCCTGCCAAAGATGTCGCTCGTCAAGCAAGGCCTTCTGGGCAAGCCGATGGCTCCCATGCTGATTCTTGCGGGAGTTCTGGATACGCAGGTGCCGATCGACGACATCTACCTGCTCCTCGATAAAGGCGACGTGCCCAAGACTGCGTGGATCAATCCTCAAGGTGGACACCTGGGCCGTCAGGTCAAAGCGTGGCCCGACCCCGTGATCTTCAAACAAGTAATCATTCCGTGGCTGGTGCGCACACTCGAACCGGAGATCGCGAAGTAACACCAATCCATTTTCCCAGGGAACCCATGATGGCTACTCTTCCGACCGTCGAGGCCGGCGTTTCACAAAAAGTGTCCAGCAAACCGCCCTTCTACCGCGTGCTCTGGGTGCAGGTTCTGGTGGCGATGCTGGCTGCCTTGGTGCTGGGCTATCTGCGTCCGGAACAGGCGGTTGCCATGAAGCCGCTGGGCGACGCTTTCATCCGGGCGATTTCGATGATCATTACTCTGATCATCTTCTGCACTGTTGTCACCGGAATCGCCGGCATGCAGAGCCTGAAGAAGGTCGGCCGTGTCGGTGGCCTGGCGCTCATTTACTTCGAGGTTGTCTCGACCCTTGCCCTGCTGATCGGGCTGGTGGTGGGCACGGTGGTGCATCCCGGGAGCGGGTTCAACGTGAACGTGGCCACGCTCGATGCCAAGTCGGTGGCGGAATACGCGGGACAGGCCAAGGCGCAAAGCGTCGCTGAATTTCTGGTCCACATTATTCCGAATACCATGGTCGACGCTTTTGCTAAAGGAGATATTCTCGAAGTAGTTTTCGTCGCGCTGCTGTTTGGATTCGCTCTGTCGGCGGCCGGACAGGCGCGCGTCAAGCCGCTGATCAATCTGATTGATGCACTGTCTCATGCGGTATTCGGAGTCGCCAACATCCTGATGAAGTTCGCTCCCATCGGCGCTTTCGGCGCGATGGCCTACACGGTCGGCAAGTATGGTCTCGGTTCTCTTGGGCCTCTGGCTCGCCTGATGGGAACGTTCTGGCTCACGTCGGTGCTTTTTGTCGTGATCGTGCTAGGCGCGGTCGCCTGGGCAGCCCGCTTCAATCTCTTCCGTTTTCTGGCGTACATCAAGGAAGAGATTCTGCTGGTGTTGGCCGTAAGTTCGTCCGAGACGGCAATCCCGACTCTGATGGCAAAGCTCGAACGGTTGGGCTGCTCGAAGTCGCTCGTCGGCCTTGTGGTCCCAACCGGATACACATTCAATACCGACGGCACCAGTCTCTACATGACGATGGCGGCCCTGTTTGTTGCCCAGGCCACGAACACTCATCTGACCCTGACCCAGCAACTCACGATATTCGCGGTGGCGATTCTTACCTCAAAGGGTGCAAGCGGAGTGCAGGGCGCGTCGTTCATTGCGCTGGTGGGTACGCTCTCGGTGGTCCCCACCATCCCCGTAGCCGGGATGGCGCTGATTCTGGGGATCGACCGTTTCCTGAGTATGTTCCGCGCCGTCGTGAATATGATCGGCAATGGCGTCGCCACGCTGGTGCTGGCGCGGTGGGAAGGCGAATTGGGCGTCGAAGCCTTGCGACGCAATCTGGCGCAATAAACAGGTAGCGCCGGCACCCTGCCGGCTGTCCCGAGCGCGCCTCGCCCTCGGAGCACGTTCACGCGCTCACTGCACGGGACGTATCGTTAGCCAGGAATGGAAGATGGTTTTGCTATCCTACGCGAATGCCCCGCACCTTCCTGATCGATACCGACACAGCTTCCGATGACGCCGTCGCCCTGATCATGGCCCTGCGCGCACCCGATGTCCGAGTCGCCGCGATCACGACCGTCGCCGGAAATGTTCCCGCTCAGCAGTCGACGCGAAACGCTCTCTATACGGTTGAGCTCTGCGGGGCCACGGTACCGGTTTACATGGGCGCGGAGAAGCCGCTCCTTCGTACTTATCAGAACGCGACCTGGTTTCATGGCCGCGACGGGCTCGGAGATCAGGGCTATCCGCCGCCCCGCCGATCTGCTGAAAAGTTGCACGCCGTCGACGCCATCATCGAGACCATCGAAGCGAACCCCGGAATTGTCATCGTGACACTGGCGCCGCTGACCAATCTGGCTCTCGCGCTCGCAAAGCGTCCGGCGATCGCTGCCAAGGTCGGCCGCTGTGTCGTGATGGGAGGCGCTCCGTGCTGCGAAGGCAACGTAACTCCCGCCGCCGAGTACAACATCTGGGTCGATCCGGAAGCCGCTCGCGTCGTCATCTTAAGTGGAATGCCGGTGGAACTGGTGGGCTGGCATCTTTCACGCGGAGACGCCGTGGTCCGCGAGGACGATATCGCGCGCATTCTGGGCTTCAACAACGACCTCGCCAGGTTCGCCATCGAGTGCAACAGCCATGCGCGGAAAGCGTACAAAGTGCAGACCGGAGAAGACGGCATCTCGCTGCCGGATCCGGTTGCGATGTGCATTGCGCTGGACCCCAGCGTCGGAACTGACTGGAGCGATCGCTACCTCGAGGTCGAGACCCAGAGCGAACTCACGCGCGGCATGACCGTGGTCGATCGCCTGAATGTGGCCGCCGATGATCGAAATCTCCCGGTCTGGACGCAAGTCGTGCAGAAGAGCAAGAAAGCCAAGGTGTGCTGGACCATCGACAACCAGCGCTGGAAGGAAGCGCTGTTTTCGGCGCTGCGATAGCGTCTGGTAAGATTCTCCTCTCTCGGAGGTGTCCCATGTCCCGGATCGTGCGGTGTGGCCTGATCCAAGCCAGTAATGTGCTCGGCAGCAACCGTCCGCTGGCAACAATCAAGAAGGCCATGATCGAGAAGCACCTGAAGCTGATCGAACAGGCTGCGAAAAAGAGGGTGAAGATCCTTTGCCTCCAGGAATTGTTTTACGGTCCTTATTTCTGCGCCGAGCAGGACATTCGCTGGTACGACCTCACCGAGCGCGTTCCCGACGGGCCAACCACGAAGTTGATGCAGAAGATCGCCGCCAAGCACGGCATGGCGATCGTGGTGCCGGTTTATGAAGAGCAAATGCCAGGCCTGTATTTCAATACCGCTGCCGTCATCGATGCTGACGGCAAATACCTGGGCAAATATCGCAAGCACCACATCCCGCACGTGCATCCCGGTTTCTGGGAGAAGTTTTATTTCACCCCCGGCGACCTGGGCTATCCGGTGTTTGAAACCAAGTATGCGCGCATCGGCGTCTACATCTGCTACGACCGCCATTTTCCGGAAGGCGCGCGGGTACTGGGCCTGAACGGCGCGGAAATTGTCTTCAACCCGTCGGCCACGGTCGCGGGACTCTCGGAATACCTGTGGGAGCTTGAGCAACCGGCCCATGCGGCGGCCAACGGTTATTTCGTCGGCGCCATCAATCGCGTGGGGACCGAGAAGCCCTGGAAGATCGGAGAATTTTACGGCAAGAGCTACTTCTGCAATCCACGCGGCAAGATCTTCGCGCAGGCCAGCCGCCATAAAGATGAAGTACTCGTCGCCGACCTCGATCTCGACATGATCCAGGAAGTACGCAGAGTGTGGCAGTTCTACCGCGATCGCCGGCCGGAGACGTATGGTCCACTGACGTCGCAGACGGGACAGGCTGCCGCTGCGGACTAGTAAGGTGTCCGGACAATTCGCGACATTCTCTGCAATTGCTGAGAACTCTTACTCCCATGTCTCCATCTACTCGCATCGAATCCAGCCCGCTGTACAACGAAGACCTCGCGCCTGCTACCAGCGAGCGGCGCACTTGGGGAACCTACAGCTTCGCGGCGCTGTGGGTATCGATGTCCGTCAATATTCTCACCTACATGTTGGCCGCCAGCCTGATCCAGGGCGGGATGAACTGGAAGCAGGCCGTGGCCACGGTGTTCGTGGGCAACACGATTGTCCTGATCCCGATGCTGCTGAACTCGCATCCGGGAGCACGCTACGGAATTCCCTTCCCGGTTCTGGCGCGCGCATCGTTTGGAGTGCTGGGCGCAAACGTTGCCGCGGTTCTCCGCGCGCTCGTCGCCTGCGGATGGTTCGGAATCCAAACCTGGATCGGCGGCGAGGCCATCAGCACTTTGATTGCGGTACTCGCGCCCGGCTGGGGACATTTTCCGCATAGCACCGCAGTCTGCTTCCTCGCATTCTGGTTCATCAACCTCGCGGTCATTCTCAAGGGCATTGAGTACATCCGTTTTCTGCAGGGGATCAGCGCGCCGGTTCTGCTGGCAGTGGGCGTGCTGCTGCTCGGCTGGGCCTACCACGCGGCTGGCGGATTTGGGCCGATGCTCTCGGCTCCCTCGCGTTTTGTCAGCTTCCCAGACTTCTTAAAGTTCTTGATTCCAGCGCTGAATGGCACCGTCGGTTTCTGGGCCACGGTTTCTCTCAACATTCCAGACTTCACGCGCTTCGCCCGCAGCCAGCGCCAGCAGGTGATCGGACAAGCGCTCGGTCTGCCAACCACGATGACTCTGTATTCTCTGATCGGCATTCTCGTCACCTCGGCAACCGTGGTGATCTACGGAACCGCGATCTGGGATCCGGTCCAACTGCTCAGCCGCTTCCATTCGCCCGTCGCCGTGGTCATCTCGTTGTTGGCAATTTTGCTGGCAACTTTGAACGTCAACATTGGCGCCAACGTGGTTTCCCCCGCAAACGACTTTTCCAACCTGTGGCCGCGCAGGATCAGCTTCCGCACCGGCGGCGTGATCACCTGCTTTATGGGCATCGCGCTGATGCCATGGAAACTGCTGTCCAGCTATAGCACATTCATCTTCGGCTGGCTGGGCGGCTATGCCGCATTCCTGGGCCCGGTGGCCGGAATTATGATCTGCGATTACTTTGTCGTGCGCCGGCGAGTGCTGGCGGTCGACGATCTTTACCTGCGGGATGGCACCTACGAATATTCGGGCGGCTTCAACTGGCTGGCGGTGATTGCACTGGCACTGGGAGCGGGAACGGCGCTGATCGGGCTGGTCGTGCCTGCGTTGCGAATGCTCTATGACTATTCCTGGTTCGTGGGATTCGCGGTTTCGTTTGGCGCTTACTATGCGCTGATGAGGTTGCAGGGAGAGCCTGAGATACGAGCGATGGAGGAGGTGTCGTGAGTGAAATGGACTGATTTCGTCAACGATCCGGATCCTGCTTTTATAGACCTGCGGATCACTTCCGATTTGGCCCTTATTCTGGAACAATTGCCAAAGTGGCCAGGCGGACCACATCTTACGGTTAGCTGAGGGTGATTCATCCCCTACGACCGCGTCCGCCGATCGCGGGCGATACGGACTTCTTCGACCGGATGCACTCCGCCGGGCAACATTGAGATCGTGTCTTGTTTCGACAGAGCGGCCAAAATGGTTTTGGTTCTCGGTGCCGATGAACCCGAAATGGGCTAAACTACCGCGCGCGGCAGCGGGCAGTGGAAGACGGCACCGGCAGCCTTGTTCGATCAATTCCTGCAAGCGGCGAAAGGATTGGGGCGATGGTTGGGCGGTTCCTACGGCGGCGGACCTCCGGGGAAACATCCCCGCAACGGTGGTTTGCCGTTTACTGCACGCGGGCCGCGATGACCGGTCTGCTCTGGGTTCTGGCTGGCATTGTTCCCGGGGTTGCGCAGCAGGGCGGGGCCGAATCTGTTGCCCCAAAACCTGCCGCTCAGATTGATCTGTCGCCACTGGGATTCAGCGGACTTTCCCGAGGGGCCCGGCTTTCGGGAACGGCAAACATTTCTCTGGATTTCCTGGATGCCGGCCACGTTCTGGTGACCTTCAATCCGAAGAAGCTATTCAAGCGGCTGCCCGATTGCCCTCCGACTCACAATGACCGGTTGATGCACGCCATGGTTGTGGAAGTGCCCGGCGGGAAGGTGGTGAAGGAGGCAGATTGGTATTTGCACGACACGCGGCGGTACGTCTGGCCGCTGGGGTCGGGCCGAGTGTTGTTGCGGAGGTTGAACCAGCTGTACGTGGTGGATTCAACGCTGGCAGAGAAGCTGGTGCTGGACTCGCGCAAAGAATTGCTTTGGGTATCGGTGACGCCGGACGGGAAGCAGATCGTCGCGGAGACACTCGATCCGGCAGCAAAAGAGGGTGAATCGAAGGAGAAGGCCCGAGTGAGGATTGAGTTCCTCGACGCCGACTCGATGGCCGTGCAACGGGTGGTGGAGGCGCATGGGGCGATCAATCTACGGGGGACAAGCTCGGGTTTCGCCGATGTGCGCCCTGCGGCGGGAGGCGTGTGGCTAGTGCGATTCGGGCCCGCTGCCCAGGATCGCATCAACATCACGCGGGTGAAGGCGCGGCACTCGCCGAACATTCTGTACAGCAGCGCCAATACGGTTCTGGTGGGGCGCTGCGCCGTTTCGGGCAACGACTATATCGTGAGCGCATTCAGCGTGACCGGAAACCATTTGTGGAAGCAGCACTGGAGCGAGTGCCGGTACACGCCCATAGTGACGTCGAGTGAAGATGGCAGCCGCTTTGCGGCCAGCACCCTGACCATCCCGCCTGCCAATGCCGCCGACGGCGACCGAGAGACCGAAGGTGACGGTCTGGAACAAACGGTTCAGGTCTTCGATACGGCCGGCGGCGGTTCTGTGCTCTCGATCAAGGCGAAGCCGGCGGTGCTGGACGGGCTGAATTTTTCGCTCTCGCCGGATGGGCGTCAGCTGGCGGTGATCGAGGGCACGACGCTCGACATTCATAGGTTGCGGGAGATGTCGGGCGACGAACGGACGAAATACCTGGCCGTCAAGGCTGACACGCCGGGACTGTATGCGCCTCTGGCGGGCCAGAAGGGCGGAGCGGAAGAGCCAATCGACATCTCCGCCGTGTCGGAGGACGCGGTTGCTGCGGAGCAGCCGAATGCTGCATCGAGTTCGAGCGCGGCGGCGCCAGAGCCCGCGAAGCCTTCCACCGTCGGAATGCCCGTGGTGCCGGGAAGTTCAGCGGGCACGGCGCGCAGCACCAGTTCCAACCCACCGGCGCTAACGCTTCGGACAGGAACCCAGGTGGTGGCTTTGGATGTGGTGGTGACGGACTCCAAAGGCCACTTGGTGAAGGGCCTGCAGCAAAGTGATTTTACTGTAGGCGAAGACGGAAAGCCGCAAAGCCTGCGCTACTTCCGGGAATACGCTGGAGTGCAACCATCGGCTCCAGCAGCGCAACCCGAGAAAGAAGTCCTTCCGCCGAATATTTTCTCGAATCACTCACAACCCGCGGAGCCCGGCGCCGTCACCGTGGTTCTGCTCGATCTGCTGAATACGACCATGGCCGATCAGGCCTACGCCCAGTCGCAACTGGTGAAGTTTCTCAAGAACAAGCCGAGGGATGCGCAATTCGCTTTGTGCACGCTAGCCAACAGGCTGCAGATGTTTCAGGGGTTCACACAGGATCAGAATGTCTTGCTGGCCGCAGCGAAAGGGAAGAAGGCGTCGTTCCGCAACAAGTCAGTGCTCGAGTCGGATGCCGCACCGATCTCCATCGAAGCGGGAAAGGCAACGACGAAGTTTCTTCCTGACCTGGATTTTTTTGTGCAGTCGATTGCGCTGCAGCAGTCGGAAGCTCGCATCCTGGATGCCGAGCGGCGAATGTTTGTGACCATGGATGCCTTTGCCCAACTGGCGCGGTATTTGTCGGGGATTCCCGGCCGGAAGAACCTGGTGTGGTTGTCGGGCTCGTTCACGCTGGGAGTCTCTCCCGACATGAGCGGAAGCAACCCGATGCTCGAAGGCCGCAACTATAGCGACAACCTGAAGCAAGTGTCGAACCTCCTGGCGGAGGCGCACGTAGCCGTGTATCCGGTGGATGTAAAGGGGCTGGTGACGGACCCGCTATTTACCGCCGCGAGCAATGACAACCTGTCACCGATTTCCATGCAGGGTTCGACGCCGACGGGACCGGCGGGTCCGGGCGGAAGCATACCCTCTGCCGGTGCCGGCGGCCGCCGCACCGTGAACACCGCGGTACCGATTGCGGTGATGCAGGACCAAGCGGATCAATTTGGCCTCACCCAAATCGGCGAGCACGCGACCATGGACAAGCTTGCCACCGACACGGGCGGGCATGCGTTCTACAACACGAATGGCATCGCCAAGGCGATCAACACCGCGGCGGAAGAAGGCGCGAACTACTATGCGCTCTCCTACACGCCCGTGAACAAGAACTATAACGGCGCATTCCGGAAGGTGAAGGTTGCGCTGGCGGGGAAGAAGTATCACTTGGCATATCGCAGTGGCTACTACGCCGTCGATCCGTACGCAGTTGCAAGGCCCACGAAGGATCTGGCTTCCGGTCTCGCGTTAGCGGCCATGCAGCAGGGATCACCGCAGTCGCGACAGGTGGTGTTCGGGGCCAGAGTGGTGCCGCTGGGAAAACCAAGACTGGTGAAAGACGCGCCGGCCTCTGCCGCGAAGCCCGCCAAGGGCAAGCGGAAGGGCGAGTCGGGGCCAGTAGAAATGCAGCTCTATTCGATTGACTACGCGGTGACTCCGACCGATCTTCGCTTCAGCCCGATGGCGGATGGGACCTATCACGATGTCCTTAACTTTATGGTTACCGCCTTCCACGAGGATGGAAGGTTAGCGGCGAGCCAGATTAGCCAGATAACAGCTGATCTCAAGCCGGAAGTTTTCCAGGACATCTTGCTGGGAGGTGTTCGGTTGCACCAAGAGCTTGATGTGCCGGCGAAGAGCGTGGTGATGCGATTGGGAGTTGAGGATGTGGGGAACAGCCATATTGGCACGATCGAGATTCCACTGCCGGTCAAGGCTCCGCCGGATGCCCCTCAGGTGGTGAAGCGCTCCATGCCTCCCATCGAACGCGATTGAGATTTCATTTTTCCTTGACCTGGATTCTAAGGTACAGGTTCTCTCAAACCTCTCGTTTCAGACCTCTAACGAGCGAAGCAAACGACATCGCTCGGCTCCAGTCGCCGTTCCTGGAACTCCCCAGTGTCCGTATCCACAACCGCAATCTGCTGACAGCCCGGATGGTAATCCACTCCATTATGATCATGGTTCGGCTCCTTTCTCCCGGACCTTGGTTGGTTGGCACCACCAAAGTCTACTCGGGCGTGGGAGCCGACATTGTTATGGAATCAATTACACTCATTGACCCGTAGTTGGTGTAATCGCCTGTGGCTGTTGAAAAACTCCCTCCCGATAAATTCGCCAAAATAAAATCGCGTCAGGATCCCCTATAAACGATCTTCTCGGGTCGGGTAGACATTTTCCATCCCCCCGATTTCGACTGTTTCGAAGGGAAAGGGACTTTTTCAACACCCACGCCTGATCTATAAGAGGAGATGTCAAGGACATTTTTCTCCCTCGACCGGAAGGAGAGAGTGATTTCTTGACTTCCAGCCCCTGGTTCGTTATGCGCGGCGTTGGGTTTTGGTTTTCTGCCCTTTGGTCCGGACGCAAGTCCTGCGTGGTTCCATCTCCGTTGCATCTTTATCGTGTAGCGACGACGCCGATCAGTTCCTGACGCGGGCAAGCCGTGGCGGTTGCCTGGTGGCAACGCATAGATCTATCTGAGGCTCGTGGCCTAGTGCTTTTTCGGGTTGTCCGAGAGGGTATAGGGATTACACAGAGGCTCAGTGCTCAGTAGCACGTTCGCCTACAGGCGTTAGGGATACTCACTCTCGAACCCGAGCGTCTCAAGAACCGATCCACCACCACGGGAGAAAGAATCACCGGCGATGGATAGGGCTCCTACCCGAGACGCTCAAGCGGCTTGTGACTTCAGTTTTTCGACGTCGAAGTTGGCTCCTTTCTTCCACAGTGTCAGCGTAATGGCTGCGATCTTCCGCGCCAGGGTGAGGCGCACCATAGTCGGCTTGATGCCTTTGGCCAGCGAGCGCAGGTAGAACTCCCGAAAGGGTCCGGGCAGCACGCTGGCCCGGGTCGCCGCGGCTTTGAACAAACCCTTTAGATCGTGATTGTGATTCTTGTTCAGGCCGCGAATGAAAATCTGCTTTTTGGATCGACGCAGTTGGCCTTGCAGGTAGCAATATTCTCCGCTGGTACGCGTTTCCAAGGCCAACCCACTGTAGGCCCAGAGTTGGCGCTTCGTGCGGAAACGATGCGGGGTCTGGATCAGCGCCACCGCTAATGCCGAACGAATCGGTCCGAGCGAGGGAATCTGCCGCAGCTTGGCCGTGATGCGATGTTTGCGACTCTCCGCCAGCAGTTCGCGTCGCGCTTGTTGCCGCAAGTGCTGCAGCATGTCCAATTGCTGGTAGAGTTGCTCGGCTCGCCGGCGAACACCGGCCTCCACGATCTTGCCCAACCACTCACTCCGATGACGCTGATAGTAGACATCTCGCCCTGCACACGGAATGGCCCAGCTGCGATACAGCGCTTTCAGCCGATTCATGACTCGGGATAGATCTTTGACGATGGTCAGATAACTGCGCGCCAATTCGCGCAGCATGCGTACCCCAGTCTCGCCGTGGTAGACCGGCTTGAGATCATTGAGTCGTAACCGTTCAGCCAGTTTGCGAGCGTCGATCTTGTCACTCTTGTTGCCATCTTTAAGTACTGCCAGTTTCCGCGGATTGCACACCACCAACTCGGCCACGTGCGGCTTGAGCAAATCGTACAACCAGGCCGCCCAGGTCCCTTCTTCGAAGGTGACCGACAAAGTTCCGCGCAGACCGGCCAAGAACTCGAGAATGGTCGAGGCCTTTGTTTCCAGAATGGATTCCATGATTAACTTGCCCGTAGAATCCAACACCGCGACCGAGATCGTTGCTTGATGAACGTCCAGCCCAATATACTTTTCACTGCTCATCGAGGGTGCTCCTTTCGTAGGTGTTCATGCGAACGATGACAACCTACTCCAAAAGGGGCGCCCTCTTATAATGCGATT
>JAIQFZ010000224.1 GCA_020073015.1 Terriglobia bacterium
GGGCGAAGCGATGCCGAGCAGATAGGTAATCATCACCTCGTTGAAACCGATGAGAGGATGATGAATCTGGAACGCCCACTCCGGAGACCAGTGCCAGTAGAGAAAGTCACTGGTCGGCGTCTCACGATACCAATCCCATTCCACCGTTTCCCAGAGCTGCGTGATTCTGCGGTAGAGCGACCGCTCGCCTTCGCTGGGCCCGTGGAAATACTGGCGTGCTGCCAGCAGACCCTGCATGAGAAATGAAGTCTCGACCAGGTCTCCGCCGTTGTCGAACATGCCGAACACAGGCATGGTTTGGCCGGTATTGCCGTCCATGTAGTGCGACCAGGCACCGTGATAGCGCTGGGCGTGCTCGAGAAAGTCGGCAATTCTGGTTAAACGCTGCACGCCCTGCTCGCGCGTAATGAAGCCACGATCGGCGCCAACGATGACTGCCATGATGCCGAATCCGCTCGCCCCGGTGGCGACTACGCGATCATCGCCGGGAATATCTTCGCGAGCCATGCCGGAGTGGGGATCGGCTCCCTCCCAGTAATAGTGGAAGCACGCTTTCTGCAGCATGGTGAGCAGTTCGTCGTCGGTCAGTTCGCGGGTGGAGGCGCTGGCGACATTGGAAGAGGCTGATTCCCGGTACTTCCAGTCGGACGCGGCAACTTTGTATTGCGCGTGCGCGTCCGGCTTTCCCAGAAAATCCTCGTAGCGATGAACGCCCGGCAACTGGATTCCGACGGGAGAGAAGTTGCCCCCGTCGAGCGAGCGATAGATCACGTAGCGCGCGAGGGCCGGGGGTTCAACCGCGTTCCACTCGATTTCGGCATGGCGGTCGTAGCCGGTGGCCCGCACGTTGGATGGGGCGGGCAGAGCGGCCGCGGCCGTGGGATCATCATCGACGCGAATCTCATCGACAATGAGCGTATGGCGCACGCCATCGGCGCGTCCCTGATGGAAGATGATGTTTTGTACGTACTCCGGCCGGAATGGATAGATCGATGCCGTGCGACAGTCGGCGAGCGGGATGCGAACCTGCACCCAGCGGCCGGCGGGCACATTACCCGCGTATTTCCCGAGCTCAAGGGGCTCGCTGAAGCTACCGGGAAATTCTGCCACCTGAAGGCCTTCGCGCGCATTCGAGAGCACGATCTTCGGGAGATCGGCGGCCGCGATCGGTTGGGGGGCAAAAATCCAGAAGTACAGGTTGTGCCCGGATAACCCGGGAAAGCGGTTGCGCAAGTCAGCGGTCTTGATCTCCGCTTCCCATCCGCCTGCGGGCGCGGACTGCCACTGCAGCCGAATTGCATTGGGGGGCGTGAGAAAAATCTTGGTCTCGACCGGCAAACGATAGTCCTTCTGCTCAAGAAAGCTTTGCCCGGAAGCTTGTCCGCCGCTGTAGAAGTAGGAGTCCGAAGTCAGACTGTTATCGAAAACGATGTGGCGGTAATAGTCCGAAGCTGCGTGCGCAACCGGAGGGAGCAGGCAAGAGATTGCCGAGAGAACGAAAAGATACCAACTGCGAGAGCCACGCGACCTGCTGGCACTGAACGTCATGATTTCGTCCCTCCGAAATGCTTACGCCGTATCGAAGTTGTAGCGCCGCCCCGGCGGCTGTCGTGGGGGCGTCCCGCCCCCACCTGCGAGGGCAAGGTTGCCCTCGCGACAGCCGGCAAGGTGCCGGCGCTACACTCTACTTCTTGAGCACTTCCAGCAGCAGAACGCCGTTCACGGGCAGTTCCAGCTTGATGGAACCTTTTGACAGTCGAAGATTCTGAGCCGACGATTTTTCCGCGACTCGATTGAGCTTGCGGACCTGGGCTTGCGTTGGATACCGCGGACTCCCCATGCTCTTGTAAGCAGCCAGCGTGTTCCCATGTTCGGAGTCGGCGCGGCTCACACGCACCTGGCTGTCGGGCGGCACTCCGCGGATCTCGAATTGGACGCTGCGTCCAGTTCCATTCTGATCGGGATCGACCAGATTCCATGCGGCGATCGCGAGTGAACCATCCGGGCGACGGGTAACCAGGACATTGGAAGAATCCTGCGCAATCCGTTCTTGTCCAAGCTTGTGCAGCAGAGCAAACGCCGAATAGCTGGGTTTCTTGATGCCGCCAATGTCGATCAGACCGAAGCCGCCATCGAAGGGTTCGCGCTTGGGGCCGTTCTCCTCAAAGACATCGCTGAAAGTCCAGTACGACATCATGGTCACCAGCCCGTCGCACTGCCGGAGGTCGTCGGCGAGCGCTGCACCAACATAAGCGGTATCTCTGGCATGGAGCGGGCCGAAGGACGGAACATTCCACTCGGTCCACATCAAAGGCAAGCCGGGACGCGCCGAGGCCGCGATCTGATCGTGCACTTTCTTGATCGAGAGGCAGACCCGGAGGTCCATCGGGATGTCTTCATGGGTCCCAAACAGATCTTCCACGGTATCGTCCGCGTAACTGTGGCTGGAAATAAAATCGGTGGGGACATTCTGAGCTGCGGCGTGCTGAATGAACGAGTCGACCCAGTGCGCGGACGAACTTGCGGGCCCTCCGACGCGCAGACGCGGGCTCACCGCTTTCAGAGCTCGCGCAGTGTGGTCATAGAGATCGAAGTACGTGGCTTGCTTGGGATCACCGGTCCAGAAGTCGATGTTGGGTTCGTTCCAGACCTCGAAGTACCACTGCGCCACCTCGTCGAGACCATAGCGATCGACGAGGTGCTCTGCAAAGGCGCGGATCAGGTCGTCCCATTTCTTGTAGTCCTTCGGGGGCGCGACGATCTGTTTGTACCAGAAGGGATGCACATCCTGACGCAGCGCCAGTTTCTTGGGCATGAAACTGATTTCAACGAAAGGCCGTACGCCGTTCGTCAGCAGGCCATCGTAGATCTGATCGACGTAGGAAAAATTGTAGACAGGATTCCCCCTGTCGTCCTCGTCGTAGACGCCAACCTCGTCGTGCAGGATGTTGTGGAAGCGGACGTAACCGAAGTCCGTCACTTTCTTCACTTCGCGAAGATCATTGCGGTAGCTTTCCCGCAACGTGAGAATGGCGCGGCCTGAGCCGAACGTCTGCTCCCAGAAGTGCGGAAAGGGACGCGCGGGTGCGTGCGCATCGATCGTCACTTTTTCAGGCAAGGTCTGCGTGCGGCCCGAAGCAGCAAGTAACGTCAACCCGAGCAGAACGCCGAGAGCGGGACGGCACAGTCGCATGCGGTTTTCCTAAGGTAAGATTTCCAGCTTTGCTTCCGAGCCGCCAGCGGAATCCGGACTGATCCACACCGTCACCTTTGCGGGCTCGAACGCGAATTCGTTGTGGTCATTCCAGATCGCGAATGCATCCGGTTCCAGGTTGAACTTGACCTTCTTCGTTTCTCCCGGAGCCAGCGCAATTCGCTGGTATCCCTTCAGCGCACGGACCGGCTGAGCGGTGCTCGTGCCTTGCAGACGGACATAGAGTTGAACCAGTTCTTCGCCGGCGCGCGAGCCGGTATTGGAAACGTCGGCCTCGTCAGCGCTGCTGCGCCCGCCTGGCTCAAGGCTTGATTCAAGTCGGCGGCGCTGAGCTTGGTCTTGTTGACTTTGGTCTGCCCATACGAGTACGTCGTGTATGAGGCTCCGTACCCAAAAGGAAACTGCGGGCTGTTGAGCTCATCGATGTAGCGCGACACGTATCTTGTCGGCACATCGTGCGGGGGCTGCGTCAGATCGACATCGTCCGGCGGCCTCCCGGTGTTCAATGCGTTGTAGTAGAGCGGCTCCTGTCCCACGCTCCGCGGCCAACTGACGACCAATCGCCCACTAGGGTCGGATTCTCC
>JAIQFZ010000225.1 GCA_020073015.1 Terriglobia bacterium
GATGATTTCGAGTTGACCGCCAAGGTCTTCAATTCGCTCCCGCATTCCCGCCAATCCAACACCAGTGCCAGTGCCCGCCCGCTTGAATTGGTCCAAAAGCCTGGCCGGAATTCCTTGGCCGTAATCTTGTACTTCGAGCATGGCCGTGTTCGCTTCCCGGTTCAATCGGATGTCCGCAGTTCGGCTAGCCGAGTGCCGGTAGACATTTGTAAGAGTCTCTTGCAGGATGCGGAACAGGGCTATCTCGATCGGTCTGGACAATCTTCCGATTGACGCGAGATGCAGTCTTACTTGAATATTGCTCCTCTTGACAAAGCCTTCTACGTACCACCGGGCAGCAGAACAAAAGCCCGTTTCCTCCAGCAAAGGCGGATACAACAGGTATGACGTTGTTCGAATTTCCTGAAGCGCCTGATCTGCCAGCGCATTCACTTGGGCGAAGCTTTCTGGGGCCCGCTCGCCAGTTCTCAGCCATTGTTGGAGGTTCGCTAACTGTATTTTTAGCGCGGTTAGGGTTTGGCCAGTGCTGTCGTGCAATTCCCGCGCCAAACGACGGCGTTCTTCATCTTGCACGCGAAGCAGTCGTGCCGAAAGACCTCGCAGCGCTGCCGTGCGCTGCTGCACCAAGGCTCCCAGTTCCTCCGCGGACGGCTTGGGAGTTTCTTGGAGCAGCTTGGGGTCGGCATGGCCTTGGGCAAACATGAGAACAGCGCTCCTTGTTGAGTCAGCGATCATTTCCAACCAGCTTCGCGGGTCCCGCGGGATTCTTTTACCAAGGGGCAGTCAGCAGTCCCTTAAGAGCCCCTGAGCAATGAGTCTCGTGTCGGGTTCTGGCGACATTCGAGCACATAACAATTCCCAGAAAGCTTCCTCGCTGCATGTTTTGCGCCATTGAACTCGGCGCGCGAACAGGTACAAGACATCAATTGCCCGAGATGGGATCACCGCCGAGTCGCCGTATGGCACTGTTTCAGTGGGCATCTGCATTTCACCTTCTTGTCTCTGACCAGCAACTAGCGAACCCACGACCATCTCAGGTCGGAATGCTAGCGATTGAAGACGCCAATCACAATTCCTCATGAGGGTGAATAGCGATTCCGAGGAGATGATTAGAGCCTCACCCACCCCTGGTCTCAGAAACTCGTACGACTATGGTTGTAACGGAGGCAGACGTTCCATGAAGCAAGCAAACTACGCCTGGACGATTCAGGCTGCTGATGGTGACCCCGCGGATTTCAACCAACTCTCCAGCTGTTGATGGTTTACTACACCTGCCTGCTGTGCGACTGGCTGCCCCGCATGGAAGACGACGAAGTTTGGAATGCCGCGCACATTGAACCGAGCTGCCAGTGCCGGATAACGCTCGGTATCAACCTTCACGACAATCGCTTTTCCGGCCATGTCCGCGGCTGTGCGTGCAACCTCAGGCGCTGCCATCCGGCAGGGCCCGCACCAGGCGGCCCAGAAATCGACCAGCACGGGAACGTGTGCGTTTTGGACAACTTCAGTGAACAGCTCCGGGTCAACTTCCAACGGCTCATCCAACGGCGGAAGTGAGGCTTTGCAGACACCACAACGACCAGTATCAGAGAGGTGTCCCGCTGGTACGCGATTCTTGCGTCCACACGTTCTGCAGGTTCGAATCACCGGCATAACACTAAACTTCCCTCTCTCTATGCTGCGGCTGGCCTAGGTGGAGACTCTGTTTCAGAGACAATCTTCTCTAACTCTTCGCGATCGATGGTCTCGCGCTTCTGCAGCTCTATCGTGATCCGCTCGAGCACGCCGCGTCTCCGTGACAGGATGTCTTTCACCCGCTGATACGTCCGTTCGATAAGCTGCGCGACCTCTTCATCAATCCGTTCCGCCGTGTGTTCGCTAAAGTTGCGCTGTTCTCCGAACGACATGGTGGATTCGAGATATTGACCCATCATGGGCTTGCCGAATACCTGATTCCCGAGTCGTTGGCTCATGCCATAACGCATAACCATTTGCCGTGCCGTCTCAGTAGCACGTTCCAAGTCGTTGTGCGCGCCAGTCGAGATCACCCCGTTATAGATAATGTCTTCGGCCGCGCGGCCGCCGAGCATGACGGCGACGCGGTCCTCCAACTCGGGCTTGGTGAGCAGGTATTTCTCTGTAGTGGGCAGCTGCAGGGTGGCGCCCAGTGCGCCGATCGAGCGCGGGATTATCGTGATTCGGTGAACAGGGTCCGCATGCTTGAGGGATAGAGCCGTTAAGGCATGCCCAGTTTCATGGTATGCGACTCGTTCCTTTTCCGCCGGCGTCATTACTCTCGTCCGTTTTTCAAGGCCGAGTGTGACGCGGTCAATGGCTTCCTCCAAGTCGCGCATCTCGACCGCGGCCGCGCCGCGGCGTGCGGCCAACAATGCTGCTTCATTGACAATATTGGCCAGGTCGGCCCCTACCATGCCCGGCGTTCGCGCCGCGATGACATGCAAATCGACAGCGTCGGCAAGTTTGATCTTTCGGGCATGCACTCTCAAGATGGCTTCCCGTCCGGCCAGGTCGGGGCGATCCACCACCACTTGCCGATCAAAACGTCCGGGACGCAACAGTGCTGGATCCAGCACTTCGGGCCGGTTGGTCGCGGCCATGATGATCACGCCTTTCGAGGAGTCGAATCCATCCATTTCGACCAGAAGCTGATTCAGCGTTTGCTCCCGCTCGTCGTGACCTCCGACTACGCCTGCGAGAACGCCGGCGCGGGACTTGCCAATCGCGTCCAATTCGTCGATGAACACCATACAGGGAGCATGCTTCTTTGCCTCATCAAACAGATCCCGAACGCGGGCGGCTCCCACACCCACGAATAACTCGATGAACTCAGAACCTGAAATGGAAAAGAAGGGTACTTCGGCTTCACCCGCAACGGCTCGTGCGAGCAGAGTCTTCCCGGTGCCGGGCGGGCCCACAAGGAGGACACCCTTCGGAATGCGTCCACCTAGCCGCTGATACTTTTCTGGATTTCTGAGAAAATCGACAATCTCGACCAGTTCGGCCCTGGACTCATCTACGCCGGCTACATCCGAGAACGTGGCCTTCTCTCGCTGGGTGCGATTGTAGATCTTGGCGCGGTTGCGCCCAAACTGCAACGCCTCGCCCCCACGGCCCATTCTCCGAATGACCCAAGTCCAAAAACCGATCAACAGCAACATAGGCAATGCCGAAGCCAAAAGGGAGCGCCACAAACTCGGAGTGTCGACTTTACCCACGACTTCCACACTTTTATTTCTGAGCAAAGGCAGCAATTCAGGATCGTACAAATCGGGGGGCCTGATGGCGAAAATGGCGTGTGCCTGGACCGCTCGTCCGTTGCCGCCCTGTTCCGGGCGAAGCAAGCCGCGTATCTCTCCGGAACTGATCTGCACTGTTTGCACGCGACCGTCGCGTACCGCCTGGAGGAATTCGGAATACGAGACCGACCGAACAGGGCTCGACTGCAAGAACGGCAAGAACGGCAACC
>JAIQFZ010000082.1 GCA_020073015.1 Terriglobia bacterium
GCTAGCTCATCACGGTTGCCCGTTCCCCCGCTCGCGCTCCAATTGCACTACTGAGATCTATCGCTTTCATTCGCAGCGCATCGCTAGTAATTTTACTGGTGCTGATGTCTGACTAATCTCTGGGATTTCGCTTGTACCCTGAGGGTATTCTGGCGTATAGTCATCACAAGGCCCTGCCTAAAAGGGCATCACCGTAGTTACAAGGAGGAGAAATGAAAGTCCAAGTCTGGAGTGGGCTGCTTGCCTGCTTACTCGTTCCGGCGCTCGCATCAGCAGCAACTATGGGTGCGTCTGTAACCATCAACGACCTTGGGGAAGGTGTTATCCCTGTGGACGCATCTGGTTTTGATCCAAGCAGTTTTTCTGCTCAACCCACGGCCGAGGGAATCGATCTTCATGGTGAGTATTTCTCTAGCTCGCCCCTCTCACCCGCAGGTGCTGAAGCCGATACAGTAGTCGGTGCCGGGAACATCATTGTCCATGGTCTTGGGAATGGCGACGACCTTCACGCCCTCCTGATAAAGCCGTACGCCATAACTCAGCGTATCGTCCCCGCCAATGGGGATGAGGTAGTCGATGCCGAGCCAATCCAGGTTCTTCAGAACTTCTGTCGTCAGGTCGTTGGTCTCGGCGTCATAAGCAGCCTGCAGGTGGGCAGGAAGGCCGGACTTCTTCACCTTGCTGGGGTTAGTGCGCGAGGTGTGCAGGAACGTACCGCCGGTGCGGCCGGTGCGGTTGACCAGATCCTCCGACAGCAACTGAAAGTTCTCGCTATTGTCGTAGTCTTTTTCGCGAACCATGTCGACCAACCCGGCCCACCCGCGACGGATGCCAATCACTTGGCAGCCCTCGCGCAGCGCGCGGATGGTTACGGCGCGGATGGCGGGGTTCAGGCCGGGTACGTCGCCGCCGCCGGTGAGGATTCCGATCACACCGCTTCTTGTTTTCACGTTTGCCACATTGTGTTTGCAGATGCCGCGTCGTTCCCGCTCACATCCTATCTCTGGGTAGAAAACGCTGCCCTGTACAACCGTTCATCCAGGGGCAACAGCCGGTAGCTCCGAGTACTTCCTTACTTTAGAACATTTCCCTTCCTCTAGCAGCGTGACCTGCGCAACCATCGAGTCTTCCCCTGCCCCAACTTCATTGTCCGGTGTCCGCTTAATTCATGCCACCGTCACTGGGTTGGAGAAGGATGAGCCGACCGACGAAGGTGGAGGCCGCAAATCCGCCCGAAAAAGAGGCGCCAATTCGACGTGGCATCAAAGACGAATGAGATAAAACGAGAAGAAACAGAATGGCAGATATGCAAGGACGGATGAAAAAACCGGCATAATCGTGACCCAATCCAGCCCTGTTTGTCGCATGTTTAGGGTGAGGGAACCTCATGGGAGTGTCCATCCGAGCCTGTGGCACCGTGCTGCGGAAAACTTCAGGCGGTCTGATAAGAACGCGCAGCGGGTACCGAAGATCGCTGCAGGCAATGTCCTGCTGCTGTTGTTGGTGGCACAGCCATTGCTGGCAAATCCCGCGGGGAGGGTGAGGCTTGGCAACGTGTCGTTCGATCCCGGATCGCTCTGGACCGTGCTCGATCAGGGCGGGACCCTGCTCATGATCCCGAACACGGCAGCGGCGCGTTCCTGATTGTCGCGGAGTCCGGCGGCATGATGACTCCGTTTGCAATCACGGGCGACAACAAGAGCGCCCGAGAAATCGCCTGAACCTACTTTATTCAGGTGCTGATGTCTTTGAAGGGCGAGGCAGACTCCGGCACCACACGCGCTGCTCCGGCCGGCGGTCTTCCGGCGGTTCCCTCGGTTGGCGGTGCGGGTTCCGGTTCGCTGTCCAACCAGGGTGCGGACCCCTACGACTCGATTCCGTGGAGCGGACCGAATAAACTTGTGGATGGCCTCTACGACATTCATCCGATCTCTCCGAAAAATGAACTGAAAGAGGCAGCGCTTTTGAATGTACTTCACCGGCGATGGGTCGGGAAACATGAAGGACGTGGGAGCAAGGGTCACCGCCGAGAGCGAAGCCGGGCTTGGCGAGTTCCTGACGGTCGCGGGCAGCCGGACCTTTCAGGACGCCAAGGTATCTTTCCTTCCCGGAATGGCAGCTCCCGAGCGCGGTCTCGGACTTCGCCAGTAGAGCGTCAGTTGCGAGGGGAACGCGTGCCTCTGCTGGAACAACGTTCTTGGCATAGATTTTGCAGTGTGACGACCATGGAAACCATGGCGATTCGCTTGTGGGAGGAGATGAAAATGGCCCGGCGCGCGAGCTTGCGAAGCGTTTCCTTACTCGTCTGCATCTTGACGGTTGCGCCGGGAAGATCGCTGGCGCAGGCACCGTGCACAGATGAGCAGGCGCGGGAAAAGCACGGGCACTTGACGCTGGATCACCAGGAACAAGACGAACTCGACAGACGCACCCGCGTTAAGCCGGATCCCGTGGTGCTGAAAAAGATCGATCAGGCCATCGCCCTGCTGAAACAAGCCCTGCCCGATTTTGCGGGAGCGACGGGTACCTACTCGCATAGAATCTATGATCCCAATCCAAACAGCCATGTTCTGCATTTCTCGGTTCAAGTCGGGCTCTTCACCTACTACTGTCCACCCTTAGACTACGCTCCCGGGAAGAAGGGCAAAATCAACGTGGAGGGCGAGACCGGAACTTGGATCACGATCGATTTCAACAGCCTCGGGTGGCTGGTGGAAGAAGCGTCCAGCCTGGGGAAAGAGATGCGCACGCCGGATGGTAGAGCTATATTCGAACTGCCCAAGGAAGGCGAGTTCAAGGGACGCCGACTATTTCTTCCTGACAAATACGGGACCATCACCCAAGTGATCCTTATTACGGCCCCCAATCACTTTCCGTTCAAGCCCGTCACCCGGGAAGAATTCCTGCAGGCACGGGAAAGCGTACAGCAACACTACCTCGACGAAGCTCGGGCCAAGGTAGGGCCAAACTCGCCTGCGGCGAAGGAGCGGGAAGGCCAGTTGGAGGAGATCCGTAAACTGCACGCCTCGATGACGCCAGCGGAACTGCGGAGCCAAGCGGTTGTGCGGGAGTGGAGTGCGTCGCCGTCGCGGAGAAGTCTTTTTGTGACTGAGGCCGAGCGCGGCCTGCGCCTTGTAAGCGTCGATCGGAACTACATCGATCGAACGCTACCACGTTCCGCAGTCCAGCTCATCACCTTACATTGGCGGAATAATGACCAGGACCCCGCCAAGAAAGCCGCAATGCGTCAGTTCGAAGACAATTTCGATCTCGACGCCCTGAGCCGGCTGATGGATCGGTGAGGGCCGCGCGGCGAGCAGCAGCAATGGGCATCGGTCAACTGTGATGTTCCTAAGGCTTCGAATGCACGACAGATGAGACGCAAGAAGGAGGATATGGCCGAGTTGCCCGATCACTACGAAAGCCTGGAGGTCAGCTCTAAAGCAACTCTGGATGAGATGGAGCGTGCCTATGAAGCGCGGCTTGCCGAGCTGCTTGCATCCCGGGTGGAAGATGCTCCCGAGGAGCTTGCGGAGGTGGAGCTGGCCTATTCGGTCTTGCGGGATCCGGCGAAGCGCGCAAGGTACGATGAGGATGACGCCGCGCTGCAAAGCCCAGAACTGGCCGCTGGCATTAGTCGAGTGAAAGGATGAAGCAACTCGGACATCGGGCTGCGATGGACAGCCACACAAACAAGGAGCCTTGACGCGTCAACCGAAGGTCATAGCACACTGTGACTTATGTCATAGCTGACTGCCTCCGGAACGCTTAGCGTTAGGGGTACCTTCTTCGGCAGCAGGCGCGAACAGTGGACGAACAGCGCTACAAGGTCCGGGTCGCGGATCACGAGTACTGGCGCGAACAGATCAAGTGTCAGTATGCCTGCCCGGTTCATACCGATGCTCGGGGATACGTTCGAGCGATTGCCGCCGGTGACTACGAAAGTGCCTACCTGATTGCCCGCGGGCCGAACCCACTGGCTTCGTTGTGCGGACGCATCTGCGGCGCTCCGTGCGAGGCTGCCTGCCGTCGGGGAACCATCGATCAGCCAATCTCCATCCGTGCACTCAAGCGCTTCGTGTGCGAGAAATTCGGGAGTGATTCCCGTGCGGATGCCGGTCGCGAGCTGTTTCCATATCTAAGGAGCAAGACGGAGACGCGCCAATGTGACGATCTCGAGGAACTCAGCCACCTGCTCGAGTTTCTTGCGAACGCCGAGTTGCCCAAACCCACGGGAGAGCGGATCGCGATCATCGGATCCGGCCCCGCGGGTCTCGCTGCCGGGCACGATCTTGCTCTGATGGGATTCCGACCTACGATTTTTGAGATGGAGCCGCAGCCCGCCGGCATGCTCTACACCGGTGTCCCAAGCTATCGCTTGCCGCGCGAACTGATCCGTGCAGAAATCGCGGTCATTCAGTCTCTGGGTGTCGAGATTCGCTGCAACACACAGGTCGGAAAGGACATCAGCTTCGCCGATCTTCGCCAGGAGTTTGCCGCCGTCATCATCGCGTGTGGCGCCAAGCGGTCACGAGCGTTGCCTATCCCCAACGCAGATGCGATTGGGGTGATGGGCGGGGTTGACTTCCTGCGTGATGTTTCCCTGGGCAAAGAAGTTTCGCTGGGACAGCGCGTCATTGTGATCGGCGGCGGCAATGTTGCGTACGATGTCGCCCGCACCGTACTCCGGCAAGAAGAGTACGACGTGTCGCGCACGGCGGCTCGCATGGCGGGCGTGCGGCAGGTGAACCTGGTCTGCCTCGAGTCGCTCGAGGAAATGCCTGCCGATACCGTAGAAATCCTGGAAGGCCAGGAGGAGGGTGTTCGCCGCCACAACAGCTGGGGTCCGAAGGAGGTCTTGGTCGAGGAAAGGAACGGCCAGAAGTTTGTGCGCGGCGTGAAGTTCGTGCGTTGTACCCGCGTGTACGACGAGAACAAGCGTTTTGCGCCGAAATTCGATGAGTCCGCCACCCAGGAGATCGAGAGTGACACGGTTCTTCTCTCTGTTGGGCAATCGGCCGACCTCAGCTTTATCGACCCGCAACGCGATGGGATCGAGATGCGCTCCCCGCAGCAGATCGTGAACGACGCAGCCACCTGCACGACTTCCGCGCCGGGAGTCTTCATTGCGGGCGACATTGCTTATGGGCCGCGCCTGATGATCCATGCCATCGCCAGCGGTAAGCAGGCGGCTCGGTCGGTCTATCGTTTCTTGCGCGGCAAACAGATCGCGCCGGAAGAAGTCCAGTTCCATTTCCCCGTTGAGCGCTATCAGCGCGAGAAACATTACGAGCGTCGCTCGCGCTTGCACATTCCCACGCTTTCGGCGGCGGAGCGCCTGAAGAGTCCAACCGCGCTGGTGGAGATCGGTTACGACGAAGAGGAAGCCCGCACCGAAGCCGGCCGCTGCCTGGACTGCGGCATCAACACCATCTTCGACGGCGAACGTTGCATTCTGTGCGGCGGGTGCGCCGATGTCTGCCCCACGGTGTGTCTGAAGCTGGTGACGTTCGACCGCTTGGCTCTTACGCCTGATCTCGAGACCGCCGCGTATGAGTTGAACCTCGATCCTGCCGATCTCTCCGCCATCATTAAAGACGAAGAGCGTTGCATCCGTTGCGGCTTGTGCGCGCAGCGTTGTCCTACCACTGCCATCACCATGGAACAGTTCAGTTTCGCCAAGGAGTGGAAGCCATGTCCCGTCTAGATCCACCTCCCCTAAACCGGCGGAGTTTTCTGAGTCTGGCATCGCTCGGAAGTTTTTTCGCTGCCCTGGGCACGGCTGCTGCCGGAATGCTTCGTCTGCCGAATCCCGCGGTGCTGCCCGGACCGGTGCGCCGTTTCAAACTCGGTCCGCCGGAGCAATTTTCCGCGGGAAGTGAGACTCCGTTCGCCGAGCAGAACCTCGTGCTCTTCCGCGACGACGAGGGCTTCTACGCGATTTCGAGCACCTGCACCCACCTGGGCTGCACCGTCGCACGCTCCAAGGATGGTTTCGCTTGCCCCTGCCATGGCTCCCGCTTCGACAGCAAAGGCAGCGTGATTGGCGGACCTGCCCCACGCCCGCTGCCATGGCTCGAAGTCAGCCGCGCAGCCAATGGCGAATTGATCGTGAACGCCGACAATGAGGTCCCCGAGGGCACGCGCTACCGCGTGTAGGAGGTACACCGTGGCAGAGACCGCAACCCAAGAATTTCTGCACAACCTGCACGAACTCCCTCATACGGTGAAGGATGCCTGCTTCCGCCTGGGGAAGACACCGGAATCTGAGCGCGAGGAATCGCAGGCCACATTCCACAACCTCTTTCTGCACATCCACAGCGTGAGGGTCCATCTGCGCACGCTCAAACCGACGCTCACCTTCGGACTCGGCTTGATGGCCACGGCCAGCTTCGTCATCACCCTCATCACCGGCGTTCTGTTGATGGTGTACTACAAGCCGTCAACCGATCTGGCTTATCAGTCGATCAAGGATATTCACTTCACTGTTTCGACTGGCCGTTTCATCCGCAATATACATCGCTGGTCTGCGCAGTTGATGGTGCTGACCGTCCTTCTTCATATGGCCCGGGTTTTCTTCACGGCCAGCTACAAGAAGCCGCGCGAATTCAACTGGCTCGTCGGCCTTGGACTGCTGGTCATCACGCTGGCCCTGAGCTTCACCGGATACCTACTGCCCTGGGACCAACTGGCCTATTGGGCGATCACGATCGGCTCGAACATCGCCAACTCTCCGCGGGAGCTGACCGACGCCATCGGCATGACGAAGCTGTTCGATCCCGGCGGCCTCCAGAAGCGCCTTTTGTTGGGCGCGAACTACGTCGGGCAGGATGCGTTGATTCGCTTCTATGTTCTGCACGTTTTCATCCTTCCCCTGGCGCTCGTGACGATGCTGGGCGTGCACTTCTGGCGCATTCGAAAAGATGGTGGCCTGGCCAAGCCCGAAGACCCGCCCGGCGGGCTGGCCGAGTGGGGCGGAGAAAAGCGCCTGGTATTCCAGCCGCTGGCTACGAAAACCTACGGCCTGATGGCGCTGGTGAAGGGCAAGCGACCGCCGGTAAACCGCGGACCCGAGAACACGGTGATGAGCTGGCCTCACCTGTTCTGGGCGGAACTCTCGGTCTTTATGGTCACAGTCGCGGGCACGCTCGTTCTTTCTTTCTACTCAGACGCGCCGCTGAAAGAGCTGGCCAATCCGGCCATTCCGGAGAATCCGGCGAAGGCCCCCTGGTATTTCCTCGGCATTCAGGAACTAGTTTCCTATTCGGCGTTCACTGGCGGCCTGCTGATCCCGGTGATCGTGGTCGTCGGTCTGGCACTCATCCCGTTCCTCGATCGCCGTCCCGGGGGCGAGGGCACATGGTTCGGAACCAGCCGCGAACGGTCGATATTCTGGCAATCGTTGTTCTTCGCCGTGGCCGTGACCGTCGGCATGCTGGCCTTCACGGTCAACCACGGATGGCTGCGCAACTGGTTCCCCAACATTCACCAGCTCTGGATCATCGCGATTAATCCCGGCTCGTTGCTGGTACTGATCTTCGCAGCCTGGTCGCTCTTCACCCTGAAGCGCAACGACTCGGTGCGTCTCGCTGCGGTCTCGCTGTTCACTTGTTTCCTGGTCGGCTTCACACTGCTGACCTACTTCGCCACAGTCCATCGCGGGCCCAACTGGCATTTCTACTGGTGGCCCTCGCAGTGGCCGGTGCACTAGAGAGGAGAATGCGATGAACGATCCCTCCCGAATTTATCGCTGGCTCCTGCTGGTGGCGAGTCTTGTCACCATCATCTATCTGGTCAGCGCAGCCGTGCACGAGAACTATCTGGCGCAGTGGAAAACAGTGCAGCGCGAATATCTAACGATCCTCCAGCAGAAGGCCACCGACGATCGCGGCCGCGAACTGCTCGCCAAGTTCCGCGTCGAGATGAAGCAGGCCAGCATTCCCGCGCTCGGCACGGTGGATCGGTGTGTCACCTGCCATAACGGCATTGACGATCCGCGCATGACCGACGTGCCCCAGCCCCATCGCACACATCCGGGGCACATCCTCGACAAGCATCCCGTGGACCGCTTCGGCTGCACCGTATGTCACCACGGTCAGGGCGCGGCCCTGACCTTCAACGAAGCCAAGGCCGAAGACGTCTTCTGGGACTACCCTCTTCTGCCTCCAAATATGACCGAGGCGACCTGCGTCACCTGCCATGACGCGGAGAAGTTACCGCCCGATCAGATCCCGCTGCTCGTGGTCGGCATGAAGCTTTACCAGGAAAAGAGTTGCGGTTCCTGCCACAAGCTTGGCGGACGCGGCGGCACGCTCGGTCCGGCGCTCGACAACGAGGGTGCGAAGAGCAAGCACCAGCTCATCATGACGAATCTGAAACCGCCGCACACCACGTGGAGCTGGCAGAATGCACACTTCCGCGATCCTGGCGGCGTAGTCCCCGGTAGCCTGATGCGGAACCCTACTGTCACCCGGCCCGAAACGCTGGCGCTGACCGTGTACATGCTCTCGCAGTGGAAGCGAGATGTGCCAGAGAGCTATCTCGCCCCCGACAAGATTGAACAGAAATACCGTGCGCTCCATCCCACACCGCTGACGGGTGAGCAGGTATACAGGCAATACTGCACCGCATGCCACGGTAACGGAGCGTACACTCGCTGGGACAAAAAGTTCAACCGCTTCATTCCCGCAATTCGCGGTGTTTCGTTGGTCTCGACCGCAAGCCGGGATTATCTGCAAGCCAACATTGAGCAAGGACGGCCCGGTACCCAAATGCCTGCCTGGGGCCCGCACGCCGGGGGATTGCTTCCGGAAGAAATCACTGGGGTCATCGAGTATCTGCGCAGCGGCGCGACCGCGGCTGCTCCAGCACCTGCGCTCACTTTGCACGGAGATGCGGGTAACGGTCTCTCTCTGTTCCTGAGAAATTGCGCAGGCTGTCACGGCATGAACGGACGCGGCGGCATGGCACCAGAGATCGGAAACCCCGTGTTCCAGCAGGCAGCCCCGGACGAATTCATCATCCGGACAATCCGCAACGGCCGCGTGGGAACGGCGATGCCCGCGTTCCAGCGCCCGGATGCTCCCGCGCTCGGCGATCAGGACATCGCCGACGTGCTCGCCTACTTGCGAACGCTCGACTCGCATCGGGGACAGAAGGCAATCGCACAAAACACGGTAACAGCTGCTCCTTCGGGAGGCAAACCATGAGCGACCAGCAAAAACCGCAAAAGCCCTTCTCGCGGCGCGGCTTTATCCAGACCGCCGCCATCACCGCCGCAACCCTGGCGTTGCCCGGCTGCTCGCGCAAGGACAAGCCCGTGCTCACCATGCTCACCGGTGACTTCGACCCGTTACGCAGCTATCCGTATCGCGGCTGGGAAGATTTCTACCGGAAGATCTGGACCTGGGACAAAGTGGTTCGTTCCACCCACTCCGCCAACTGCACCGGCTCCTGCTCCTGGAAGGTGTACGTGCGCAATGGCGTGATGGTGCGCGAGGAGCAGGCCGCTGACTATCCGCGGATCAGTGCCGACCTCCCCGATTACAACCCGCGCGGCTGCCAGAAAGGCGGCTGCTTCACAGAGTACGTGTATAGCCCGCAGCGCCTGCGCTATCCGCTCATCCGTACCGGAGAGCGCGGCGAAGGCAAGTGGCGCCGTGCTACATGGGACGAAGCGCTCACACAGGTCGCTGAGAAACTCCTCGATAACATCTACAACTACGGTCCGGATACCAACTCCTTCTTCAGCGTGATCCCGGCCATGAGCCCGGTGAGCTTCTGCGCGGGTTCGCGGTTGGCGCACTACATTGGCGGAGTCTTCCTCTCGTTCTACGACTGGTACTGCGACCTGCCTCCCGGCGAGCCCCTGACTTGGGGCGTGCAAACCGAGTCTTGCGAATGCGCCGACTGGTTCAATTCGAAGTACATCGTGCTCTGGGGATCGAATATTTCGCAGACCCGCATTCCCGATGCGCACTTTGCCTACGAAGCCCGATATAACGGCGCCAAGATCGTCTGCATATCCCCGGACTACAACTCCAGCGCTATCCACGCCGACCTGTACTTCCGCATCAACCCCGGCACTGACGGGATCCTCGCGCTCGGAGTGGCCAAACAACTCATCGACCACGACCTGATTGATGCGCCATATGTGAAGGAACAAACAGACATGCCGTTGCTCGTGCTCTCCGGCACGAACAGGTTCCTGCGCGAGTCTGACCTTAAGAAAGGTGGCAAGGAAGACATCTTCTATTTCTGGGACACGAAGCAGCGGCGCGCCGTCCCGACGCCGGGCTCGATGGGATCGGACCAGAAGACCATCCAACTAGGCGCCGCCGATCCTGCGCTGACCGGCACCTTCCAAGTGCAACTCGCCGATGGTAAAACCGCCGAAGTCACTACGGTGTTCGAGCTACTCAAGAAAGAAATCGCCGGATACACCCTGGATAAAGTCGCATCGCGCACTGGCCTGCCCGCTCACGAAATCGAACTCTTCGCAAAAGAACTTGGCACGCGCAAGCCGGCGATGATCATTCACGGCGCCGGCACCAACCACTGGTTCCACAACGATCTGATCAATCGCTCGTTCATTCTGCTGGTGGCTTTGACTGGAAACACGGGTAAGAACGGCGGAGGATTCAATCACTACGTGGGCCAGGAGCGCATCTGGCCCGAGCAGGGCTTCTTCAAACTCGCCTTCCCCGAAACCCGCAAGAAACAGCGTTTCCAGAACACTACGCTCTGGAGCTACGTCCACTCCACAAACAAAGACCCGCATCTCTACAATGGCAAGCCGATCGAGTGGTACATCCAGGAGTCCGTGAAGAACGGATGGATGCCGCTTTGGCCGAAGAACGGCAAAAAGCCGCGCGCGTTTATTGTGTGGCGCGCCAACTACCTGAACCAGGCCAAGGGCAACGAGATCCTTGAGTCCTCACTCTGGAAAGACCTCGATCTGATCGTGGATATCAACTACCGCATGGACACCACGGCGCTCTACTCCGATGTCGTGCTGCCTGCCTCCAGCTACTACGAGAAGGTGGACATCAACTCCACCGACTGCCACAGCTACATTCACCCGTTCAGCAAAGCCTGCGAGCCACTGTTCGAAAGCAAAACCGACTGGGACATCTTCCACGCGCTGGCCGAAAAGATGGCGGAGGTCGCGACCAAGAAAGGCCTGAAGCCCTTCCACGATGAAGCCTTCGACTGGAACCGCGACTTCACCCAACTCGCGCACGACTGGACTGGCAAGGGCTCGATTCAAACCGACGAACAGGCGGTCAACTTCATCCTCGGAAACGCCGAAGAAACCAAGGGCATGACGTACCAGCAGTTGCAGGAGAAGCCGAAGCGCTTCATCGCCACCGATCCCGAATCGTGGAACAGCGACATTGAGGAGGGCATTGCTTACACGCCCTTCAAGCATCAACTCGAAAAGAAGCGCCCGTGGCGCACACTCACCGGCCGCCAACAGTTCTACATCGATCATCCCTGGTACATCGAGTTAGGCGAAGCGCTTCCTACATTCAAAGAGCCGATCGAGGAGAAGTATCCGCTCTACTGGAACACGCCACACGGACGCTGGTCGATCCACTCCACCTGGCGCGATCACCGTGCCATGCTGCGGCTGCAGCGCGGCGGCCCGATCGTCTACATGCATCCCGACGACGCCCGCAAGCGCGGCCTCCAGGACAACGACTGGGTCCGCATCCACAACGAGATTGGGCATTGCATTTGCCGTTTGCAAATCTTGCCCGGAGAAAAACCCGGCCGCGTCACTATGTATCACGGCTGGGAAAAATTTCTCGGATTCAAGCAGGGCGGATGGCAGTCGCTCACCTACATCAAGATCAAACCGACGCAGCTCGTCGGCAAGTATGGCCACGTCAACTTCCGCCTGAACTACTGGGGCCCCACGGGCAATAACCGCGACACCAAAGTGGAAGTCGAGAAGGCCAAGGTCTAAGGAGAGGCAGCCATGTCAAAACACCAATACGCAATGGTGATGGACCTGAATAAATGTCTGGGCTGCCAGACCTGCACGATCGCATGCAAGAAGCTGTGGACCGACCGCGACGGCACTGGGTATATGTACTGGAACAACGTCGAAACTCGTCCAGGCCTCGGCTACCCGCGCCAGTGGGACCGTATCGGTGGTGGCTGGAAAGACGGTGCGCTCCAGCCCAGCCCACTGCCCACGATGGACGACTACGGCCACGCCTGGGAGTACAACTACGAGCAGCGGCTTTATGAAGGCAAGAAGCAACCGGTCATGCCTTCGCCCGAGCCGCGCTCCGGCGTGAACTGGGACGAAGATGTCGGCAGCTTGAACGCCAATGAAAACTACTTCTTCTATCTCCCGCGCATCTGCAATCACTGCACGTATCCCGCGTGTCTGGAGGCCTGCCCGCGCAAGGCCATCTACAAGCGCGACGAGGATGGCATCGTGGTCATCGACCAGGACCGTTGCCAGGGGTACCGCTACTGCATCAAGGCCTGTCCTTATAAGAAGATTTATTTCAACGAAGTCACCGGTAAATCCGAGAAATGCATCTTCTGCTATCCGCGGTTGGAAAAGGGTCAGGTCAACGCGTGCGCCGCCCAGTGTCCCGGACGCCTGCGCTTTGTCGGACTCCTGGATGATCCCGAGTCCCCCGTGCATAAGCTAGTTCTGGTCCACAAAATTGCTCTCCCTCTCTTCCCCGAAAAAGGGACCCAGCCCAACGTCTTCTACGTGCCGCCGTTCAACCCGCCCAAACGAGAGAACTATGGCAAGAGCATTCTGGAAGATTCCCGGCTGCCGCTCGATTACTTGCTTTATCTATTTGGCCCCGAAGTGAAGGACGTAATTACGCGCCTGGAGGCGGAACTCAGGAAAGCGCAGGAAGGCGGACGCAGTGAAGTCCTGCAGTTGCTCATCGGCCGCGACGCGGAGACGCGTTACCATGTTCGGCCGCAGTTGGTGCAGATCCAGTTGTAGGAGAGTGTCATGCGAATTCGACAAGCCCTAATTCTCTTCCTCTGTTTCGGGGTCTCTGCCCTGACCGCGGCGCAGAGTGGATCAAAGCCCGCCGCCGCGCAGTCTCTGCCGGTGGCCACGTCATCGGTCAGCACCGACACCCTGCTCAGCGGCGGACCCGCTGCATGGAAACAAATCGCGGTGAAGCGAGTCGCCCTGAATCGTACGCCGCCGCTTTACGACACCGACGAGCCCGCTACGCTAGATATCCCAAGCGTTGATGTCCGTCTCGCACGCGCCGGCGGAAAACTGCTCGTACAGCTCACCTGGCACGACGCAACGCAGGATGCAACCGTACTCGCGGAGGTCCCCAATACGCCGCCGGAAACGCGCTTTCGCAAAGTGCAGACGGAGATCAACGACCGTTTCTTCGACGCCGCGGCCGTCATGTTCTCGAAACAACCAGCCACCGGCGCCATTACTCCTTCCCTGCAGATGGGAGACGCCGAGCATCCGGTCGAAATCTACTACTGGAATGCCACGCGTGGTGCGATGTTGATGCAGGCCCAAGGACGCGGGACGACGCGCCGCACCGGTCAGATTTTCCCAGCAAGCGGTGCCTATCAGAGCGGCCAGTGGAGCGTCACCTTCGAATTACCCGACCTGCCCGCTGGCACGCCTCTGGCGTTCGCCGTCTGGAACGGAAACCAGAAGGACCGCGACGGCCGGAAATATTTCTCGGTCTGGCAGGTGCTGGAGTAGCAAGAAGATCCTGGAACAGGAGTTTCGATGCCTACCATCGTCGCAGATCGCCAAACGGTTGCCCCGATCGACTGGCAGCAGAATGATCTCTACCGGTTCTTCAGCGTCGTCTTCGGGCCGCCCACGCACGAATGCTTCAGCCTACTATCGCAGCTTGCCATGCCGAGGGCGATCGAGAACCTTTGGAGGAGTCTGGAGTGTGAAGGCGAGTTCCCAGGTTTTGAATGGTTCACCAGTTACGAGCTATATGAGTCGGCGTACATCGCGCTGTTCGACGTGGGTGTCCCCGAACCTCCGGTACCCCTGTTCGAGTCCGCCCACGACAAATCCCGCCCCGCCCAGGAGATCGCGCTGGAGAACACCTACTTCTATGAGGTTCTCGGTCTCAAGTCGAACCCCAGCCGCGCCGTCCCTGATTACCTTGTCACGCAACTGGAATTCCTCGCAGCTCTCCGGTACACCTCCGAAAACACATCCGAGGACGCTACCGCCGTCGCGCTCGCACGCGCAGAGACCGAATTTCTCGAACGTCACTTGCTGAACTGGCTCCCTCTGGCCAGGACCAAGTTGGATCGGACCGGTGCTCCTGGGTTCCTGGTGTTAATGACGATGTTGGCCCAGTTCCTCGACAATCGGCACGCAGTTCGGACGAGTTAGGAACCGCTCGGCCCTGTGCTGTAGCCAGTGATCATTGTTGCTTAGTTTGCGGGTTGAAGACACGGTCTGACGGATCGAGTCCGGGCTGGTGCCGACCAATGCGGCCGCGTCTCGAGTAGGGCAGGCGTTTGCGCACGCACTCATGCTAGGCGAATTTGCCGCGCGGATTGATTGTCCGGACAATCCCCACTACTTGGATAAACGGAAGCCGAGAACAAAAGGCGACAGAGATTAAAAAAAAAGCGGGTAGTTATTGTTGGGAAGGGTCGAGGCCCGCAAGTTGCCGAGCGATGCGGGTATCGGGGTGATCGGGACCCGCGGCGCTCTGAAGGTGTTCAGCAGCGGAGCGGGCGGCCGCGCGGGCGTCATCGTCCTTAACCTGAGCCTTCAGGGCGCGCGCGAGGAAGAGGTAGGCGCGGCCGAACCTGTACGAGAGGGTGCGAGGCGGCGTGTTTTTTTGGAAAAGCTCCAAGACCTTGTTCATGTCGGCCGCCGCAGCATCGGGACGACCGGCCTGAAGCTCCACGATGGCTCGGCGCTGATACAAGACTGGTAGAAAATTGATACCAGCCTTTCCAGCTTTGGTGATTGCTTCTAGCGCGTCGATCGCCTGATCGGCGAGCCGTAAAGCTGAGGGGATATTTCCGCGCTCCAGTTCCAGCAATGAATGCGCAGAAGTCAGTGACGTGAACGCATAGTGCCCGGGAGGGAGGTCTTTGCGCAGGCGAGGCTCAACCTCTGCCAGCGCCGCTGCTGCTCGGTTGGGATCGTGCTGGGCCAGGTAAACTCTGGCCAGCATCAATAAGGCCTGATTGATCACCACCTCATCGCCCGCCTGCCGTGCTCGTTCGTACGCGCGCTGCGCGTATTTCGATGCTTCGTCTTCCCGAGCCAAATCGTCCAGTGTGGACGCGTAGTTGTTGAGTAACATTGGCGACACACCCTGCTCGGACTGGTCAACGCGGCTGATGTCCATGGCGCGACGAAACAGTCGTTCCGCGTCAAGGGGCCTTCCCATCTGTAAGAGGGCCAAAGCCCAGTTATTGAACAGCGTACCCGCGGTTTGGGTATCGTCACCGCCGAGCACCGCGAGTTGCACAGACGCCTGTTCGAAGGCGTCAATGGCTTGAGGAAGCTCGGCTGCTTCGCGATAGGCCTCCGCAAGATCCATGAACACTCGTAGCTTGCGCATCTCCGGGTCGAAGGGGGTCTGCTTTAGTGTGCGCTGCGCTTCCTGCACGCGTGCGATTCCTTCCTGTACTTCACCGATATTCCGCGCGACCGCACTGCCATGCACAAGACAGGAGACTCGATCGAGAGCATACTGAGGCTGGTTGGGAAGCTCGCGAAGCCCCTCCTGAATGAGCGCCTCGGCTCGTCCGGGGTCGTCGGCGCGCGATAAAACGTTCCCTAAGGCGCAGGACGCCTGCGCCCGCGTGGAGGGATCAGTTAACCCACGCGAGATACGGTAGGCCTCCTCAATCACCGGGCGAGCTTTCGCGTCCTCATCCTGGGAGTTGTACTGCTCGCCGATCGAAATGAGCAACTGCACCCGGCTGGCATCGTTTCTGTGCTGCCGTTCCACCATGTGCCGGGCACGCTCGAGCAGTTCATTCACTGTAAAGGGCTTGCCGGAAGGGGCTGCGTCCGACAAGAGGAAAGAGTTGAGGCTGTTTACGGCCTCGGAATGCTCCAACTGGCGGAAAGCGAAGTCACGCTGCGCACGCGCCGTACGGGCCTGCACCAAAGTGCCGACCACCCCCGCGACCGTGGTCAAGGCGGCCAGCGTGGCGAACGCTACAGCTGTCCGATTTCGGCGTGCGAACTTTGCGGCGCGATACGCGAACGTATCTGGACGCGCGCTGATGGGCTCGTGCTTGAGGTATCGGTCAAGATCATCCGCCAGGGCTGCGACCGACGCGTATCGTTCCTGTGGATTCTTCTTCAGCGCCTTACCAACAATCGTGTCGAGATCTCCGCGAAGCAACCGGCAGAGCTTGTCAGGCGTGGTCGTGCGTCGTGTGGCGTTGGCGGTTACTGTCTCCTCATCCGACTTGGCCGAAGTCACGATGTCAGACAACCGCCGCGGCTCGGTATCCACGATTGCCTTTACCAGGTCGGCGGGGGAACGCGTGGCGCTGCCGGCAGGATGCTGTCCCGTGAGCAACACGTACAGCAGCACACCCAAGGAATAAACATCGGTGGCGGTCGCGACCGGCGCCCCGGTCACTTGCTCGGGGGCTGCGTACTCCGGCGTCATGGCCCGTCCGCCTTGGACTGTCAGCAAGGTAGCGGCTCCGTCCTGGCTCTCGCCCTCGAGCAACTTGGCCCTGGCCAGTACGATTTGTTGTTGGATGGCGGGGGTCTGGGTTTGGTCGGCGTCGGATGCCCGGCCGTACGCCCAGATCATCTTGCCACGTTTGAGGATCGTCGATACGGAATGCCGTTGGGCGACACGCCCGCATCCACTAGCTCCGCAATATGAGGATGCGAGAGTCGTCCCAGAATGCCGCCCTCACGCTTAAAGCGATCTTCATTTCCGTGGCCGACCAGCGCGACGTTGAGGAATTTCACGGCCACGCGTCGCTCGAAGCGCCCGTCGCTGCGCTCGGCCAGCCACACGCTTCCCATCCCGCCTTGGCCGATCGGCGAGATCAAGGAGTAAGGGCCAATGACTTGGCCGGCCAACCCGGGCGCAACACCTGGCAGGGGGGTGGGTTTTTTCTCCATGAAACCTGCTTTCGCCAGGATGTTGTGCTCGTCCACGAGTGACGCCAGTTGTGCAGCCAGGGCAGGGTTCTGCGCGCTGATGGAGGAAAGCCAAGCAGCGCGTTCAAGATCGTCCATCTCGAGCACCTGGTCGATATAGGGGGCTAGGGCCCGCCATTGCTCGGGACTGAGTGTGGACATGTGGTCCTCAGGCCGGTAAGTCAGCGCGAATTCTCCGGTGGAGATAAAGGCGCGCCGTCTCCCAGCTGCGCTGCACCGTGCGTTCGGAGACGTCCCGCAAAGCGGCGATTTCACTAAAAGAAAGGCCGCAGAAGAACTTCAAATCGACGATCTCAGCGAGGGTAGGATCGACCTTGCCCAACTCGTCCAAGGCCTCACCGATCTCAACGAGTTCGCGGTGGTCTACAGCGTTCTCCATTGCGTTGGTGTCCAACGAAGTAATCTCGAATAGTCCGCCGCGTTTCTGCGCGTGCCGCTCCCGGGCATGGTCAATAATCAGTCTCCGCATCACCTTCGCCGCGTATCCCATAAATCGTGCCGGGTCCGGAAATGATCCGGCCGCTCGTGCAGCCATGGCCAGGTAGGCCTCATGCAGCAGCGTCGTGGCACTGAGGCATACGGGTCCGCCCCGACGCGCGAGTTCAAGCTTCGCCATCCGGTGCAACTCAGAATATAGTGCTCCAAAAAGCGCTTCGGTAGCGGCCCGATCACCCCGCTCGGCAGCCTCAATCAGCCACGGAATTGTGTGTTCCACATGGCCCTCAAGCACTTTTCCAACCCGGCGCGCCAAGGGTCTCGCATTTGAAACCGTTAGTCAAGAAGCGGGCGCATCCAACGGGAGAACTACCCGCCCCGAATCGCTTACTCTATGGCACAGCCGATACCGCTCGGGTTCCTTGACGGGCTGTGGTCGGCAACGACAGTCATCGTTGAAACTTGGCTGCACCGGGCCCGGCGCGACGGCTGAAGGTTCATCCGCGCTCAGACCGCCCGCTTACTGGTGTCTTTGCGACGCGATCTCCCCGACCGGTCAGATCCCGGTTCTGGGTGAATGATGGGCTCTCCAGAAAACGTTACTCCTGCGCCTGCTCCGCGAATACAGGGGTCCCTTGACATTGGCGGTCGAGCAAGAGCACCACGAGGTTGATGTCCTACGATTCCGGGCCGAGAAAGAGCCAGTGTGTTGCCCAGACAAGCACGGGCATGTCTTGCTGTGTTTTTGCCCAACCCGGCCACCGAAGTTATAGCCGAACGGTGGTGATCGTGACAGTGGGGATTGCCAGTTGGAGTTGCACTAACCCAATCGAGCTTAGACACTGAGACGGAGGACGTTGTCCTCAGAGAACTTGCCCTACCTGTAGACGCTTCGCGGGGCTTGTGTTACTTTCTCTTTCACGCGACGGAGTTCGCTCAATGTCGACAGTGGCCTGGATCTCTCGCCTGGCACGAGTGACGCTTCTCTTCGGCCTGGTACTGCTGTTCTCATCCTCGGTGTACGCCCAAAAAGCAAAGCACGTGATGACGAATGACGACGTCATCAAGATGGTGAAAGGAGGATTCGCAGACGACGTGCTGGTGGCATTGATTGAGTCGAATGACTCCGATTTCGATGTTTCCATCGGCGGACTGACCGCGCTTAAAGAAGCCGGCGTGGGCAGCAAAGTGATGGAAGCGATGCTGAAGGCAGAGGCCAAAAAACGCCAAGGTGGTACTGCCTCCGGTTCCAATGCGGCAGAGCCGGCGCAGCAGGCCCCGTCCGCGCCTCCGCAACAGCCACTCGTTCCGAATCCTGCGATGAACTCGATGGTGGGAGGCGGTGCCTATGCCCAGGCCATGATTGCCTCCGCTATGGCTGCCAGCGGAATGGGCGGCGGCATGTCGGGGATGCTGGATCCCAACCAGTTGCCTCCGCTGAACCTTGTCGCCAATGGACAGAAGCAACCCGTCCGTCCATCGATCGCCCAAGTAGCACACACGGAAACCAAGGGAGACAATATGCCCGGGGTCGGTTCCGGCGCCCGCAGCATGCTCATGGGCTTGGGCATGCAGGCATTGCAGTTTTCGGCCGTTACCGGAGGGGGGATGTTCGCAGGCCCGGCAGCAGGTATGGCCATGAGTGCGATGGGTGGAATGGGCGCGATGGGTGGCCGAAGGCACCATGGACCGCCGAAAGTCACCTCCGTCTGGGCACTGCCGGGCGCGCACTCTGCGTTCGTCGCACCTAGCAACAACCCGCGCTTTGAAATGCTCTACGCCGATCTCGTCGGCATAGATCCTGATGCTTACGAACCATTCCTGGTTCGGCTGGTGAATAGTAAGGACAACTGGCGGCTGGTGGGTGCGACAAAATCCACGCAAGGCCAGATGGGGGCAGAAGCATACGAAAAGATTACCGAAGAGCGCATCACCACTACCACGGAGCACATAGAGCGCGGCCACGTACAGATTGAACCCAAAGCTCCGCTTGAACCCGGCGAATACGCTGTCGTGTTGCGCGCACTGCATCCCGGTAAGCGCTCGCAGGGAAGCCTTGGAGGCGGCGCAGAGGCGACCATTTTCTTCGGGGTTTGGGACTTTTCCGTGCGTCCCGAAACGCCAAAACCGTAGAATCCCACCGTGGCTCTCTTCTCTTCGCTTGAGTGCTGTAAGTTCCCTTCGATTCTGGCGCTGCTTTTTGTATGTTCGGTCGTCTGCGCTTCAGCGCAGGACCCATGCAGTTCGCCGCAAGCTGATCCCATCTCATGCGCGTGCCAGAAGCGGTTCATGCTGAATGTGCAGGTGGTGACGACCACGGCAGTAAACATTGGGCCACTCACCGAAAGATCCGGGCGTTCCCTCAATGGGGGACGAGGAATCCCAGTCCCACTGGTGTTGCATGACGACGGAACTTTCGAAGGCTATGGTGGAGGAATGGACATGGGCGCGGCCTCGGAGAAGGCCGGATCGGTAAGCGTCAACAGCGAGTTCGGCGGGCAGGTTGTGGTCAGGGCCACGGGTAAGATCGACCCCGGAGATTGCAGCACAAGGCCGTGCAAGCCCGATATCATGCACCTCTCTCTTACGGGAGCTGCCCTCCCGCAATTTGATCAGCTGCACGTGCGAGGTCCAAATCTGAGAATGGATCCTCGCTATACAGACAAAGGCGGGGTCGGCGCGGTGAGTTTGGACATGCCCGCCTATGTTGGCGAACGCAGCGAGGTTGTCCTGCTGGACGCCGGGTTGATCCGGTCCGTGATGTACGTAACCATTTTTCCAGGGCAATCCTTGCCGGCAGGAACAACTGCACCGGATCCAGGAAGCTCGCTATTGTTCTCCGCCCTCGAGTGCAGGCTGGCGCGAAATACGCCGCCCCCTTCCCCGGGTGCGGGGAGTGGAAGTCCGGGAGGCGGGGGAGGAACTGGCGGGAGCGGTGGTGCCGGTGGTTCGGGCCCTGGATCAGGTTCCGGGGGTTCCGGTAGCGTTAACCCGAGGCCATATCCAGTGAATCTTTTAATCAGTGAGTGGATTCACATCGACGAAGGGATTCACCCACCACCTGTCATCAATTTGTTGGAGACTATCCACATCGCCGAAACAACACTGCCACCCGCACAAATCAATCTGAGCGAAACGATTCACACCACACAAGCTGTTCTAATGCCTGGTCAAATCCACATCAACGAAACCATTCACGTTGCCGAAGCTACTTTGCCACCGGTTCAAATCAATTTGACAGAAACCATCCACACTTCGGAAACGATCTCGCAATAACCGTCATTCGCCTGAACTTCGCTCACGAATATTCGAATGTGATGGTCACTTGAATCGTCTGGCCCGCCGCCACGCTGACTGCCGGCGAGAGGGATGCGGTGGTAAATGGCTGGTTCGAGGGTTCACTGCAGGGCGTTGCTGGAGTAGCGGTGGTCGGACAAAGATGCACAGCGGTCGCCACCCACAGAATGTTTGCGTCGTGCTGAGCAGCGACCGAGCCAGCGAGAGTAAAGGTCGCTCCGGGAGCATCGGGTTTCAGACTTAGATTTCTCGAGTCCGCAAAAAAGCTGGTTGCGGGTTCGCTAATGACGCAAAGATGGGCCGAAGTGTAGGGCGTGCAAATAACGTCGTTGGGACCTCCGTAGAGGTCCACCTCCCAGTAACCCTGGGTTGCCTGACGGGCAAGAGGCTGCGCGAGAACCTTCGGGCCGCTAACGGAGGCAAGCGCGTTCTCAAACTCGATCCGGGAGACCAGCGATCCGTCAACACCCCAGACCTCTATCTTCCAATGGCCATGGATTTTAATATCGTCTCTTGATTGGGCGGATCCCGAAGCAGCGAGCAAACAGCACAGCGCGGCTAGCGTTCGCCATAACCGGAAGCACTCCGCAAATCGAGACTGGATCACACATTTTGATGTCATCGGTTCCTCTCCAAGGTTCCTCTCCAATCCATCCAAAGCTGAGGCGCTTATGTCCATTTCTGGCCACCCGAAGATCAAGAGAATGTGAAACTGACGGTGATGAGCAGAGTCTGCCCGGGCTGCACGTTAATGGGAGGCGGGTTCGCAATGGTGAAGTCCCCACCGGCCGGCGGAGGTGTACCCGGGACCACCGTGAGCAAGGGAGGGCATGACCCGAGCGCGTGGTCCGGCGTGCAATACCATACGCCTGTGCTCACCTGATAGATCTGGCCTGTGCCACTTATCTGGGCGCTCCCACTTAAGCTAAGCCTGTCTCCTGAAGACGGAATGCTTACCTTTAGATTGTAGAAACTTGTCCCATCGTCCGACTTACCTGGAATTGGCTCCTCAAGCGCGCAATAACTGATGTTAGTGAGCACGGGAGAACACGACGGCCCGGTCGCAATCAGTCTAACGTCCCACTGCATCATTGTCCCTGTTCTCGTGAGAATCGCTGTCAGGAGCTTCTTGCCAACGGGTGCTAGATAATTCTCGAATTCGTGGCGCCCAGCCAGGCTACCGCCTGGATTCCTTATCTCGATCGTCCAGTGGCCGTGGACGTTGACGCCCTCTTCTTGCCCTTTCGGGGACTGTTTCTGTTTTTCCGGCGCGGCAGTCTCCGATTTGGGAGGTTGACTTTGAGGCGTTTGACCCTGCTGCGCGACACTTAACGGGGACAAACTCAGAATCGCCAGCATCGAGACTGCCAGCAATGATTTTGACTGAAAGTCGTTCATGGCCCTCCCCTTCGCATTTGCGCAAGCGTCTGCTGTACCTAGTTAAAGGCGCCCTAGCAGGCTGCGGAAAAATGGACTCCGCGACTTAGGCTCTCTCCAGTCTCAGTGATCTTGTGATTCGGGAAGGGTTCTGGCTGCATCCGCTGGTGTCCCGCGGATTCATTTTCGGGCCTGCGAGCACACTGCGACC
>JAIQFZ010000226.1 GCA_020073015.1 Terriglobia bacterium
TCCGGTTGGGACTGCGCCTGCACGCTCGTAATTCACGATAATGACGCCTTTCGAGGTGACTGTGCTTTCCGTCACCTTGAATGCCGCCGGGATCGTGCCATCGGCAAACAATCGTTTTCCACCGCCCAACGTTATCGGAAATATCTTCAGCCAGAACGCATCGACCAAATCATGCTTGAGGAGCGTCTGAACGAGATTTGCGCTTCCATAAACGTGCAAATCCGGCCCTTCCTGTCGCTTAATTTTGGTGATTTTTTCCGCAATATCTCCGTTTAGAAACACGGACGGCTGCCATTGGTGAGAAGTCATGGTATTCGAGGCGACGTACTTGGTCGCTGTGTTGACGGCTGGCCACACGTCATTATGTTGCGGCCAGAATCTTGCCCAAATGTCAAAGGTTCTGCGCCCTAGCAACAAGTCAGACGGCAGGTTCATCTGCTTTTTTATGGCCGCTGAAGAAACAGTGTCGCCATGTGGACCTGTCCACCCGCCATACGCGAAGCCGCCGCTGGTATCTTCCTCTGGCCCGCCTGGGGCTTGTATGACGCCATCAAGGGAGACAAATTCAAGCACATTGATTTTTCTCATGACTGAGTTCCTTCGAATCCTATCTGATTTTGTTTCATTTACGGCTTAGCGATCTCTGTTCCGTCCGACCACCGTTGCACGGCAACCACGAACTGCGTCAGATGTTCCACGGGGTCGCTCATACCAATGACGGGGGAACCCGGCAGATTCGCTCCCCAAATTGCAGGGTCGGTATCCGAGTAGAAAAACATGAGGTGGGGAGGCCAGTGGGGGACGCTTTCGCCGCCGTATCCTTGCTTCGACAGCATGTAGCACATCGCCCCGGATTCCATCGCCGGCAGTTCTTTCTTGGCGATGGCAGCGGTGATGGACTCGGTCATCTGAGCTTGCGTACGCCCCGCCAGTCCCCACTCGGTCTCTTTGGTGACGCGCAGAAGGTAGGAACGCGCGGCGGCCGCATTCACACACATGGGGACGCGCACCTTCGGATTCCAAAACTCAGAATCGGGCGCGGAAGTCCACCCCCGTCCCACGATACACACGAAACCGTTCTTGCCTTTCACCGCCGTTTCGAAACCATGACGTCCAAGAACCTGTACCTCTGCATCGCGTGCAATGGAGTCCGGTGCCGCACTGCGCGCCAAGGCTATTTCCGCACTCTGATCCGTCATGAGGTATTGGTCGATTGGGGCCATCTTAGGATATGGTGTCACGGCGTCCTGTGCCATCGCCCGGTACACCGTTCCGAGCACCACAAGCAGTGCGAATCCTTTGATCGCGATTGCGCTAATTTTCTTATGCATTGTTTTCCTCCTTAGAATGGGCCTTTTCTCTCAACCCGCCATGGATCGCGAATACGGTGGCAGGCGCGGCCGCCATTTGATCGCTCTTAAGGCCGGCGGATTGCCGACGCCTTCACTATGACGACGAACGACCGAACCCGAATTCGACAAACCGTCCAGGAAACTTTTCTCACTGCCCCGAACTCTGCCGCGACGCTTTCGGCTTCTCTGCTAAACAGCTTTGCCAGTGGCGAATGCCTTGCGCAGCGCAGTCTTCCAGCTCGCGCTGAATCGTTTGGAGGCTTCGGCGTCCGGCACGACGAGGTCGAACCCGTGGAAGGCACCACGCACGACCAAGAGTTCGGTTGCGACTCCGGCATGGACGAGCCGCCGCGCATACTCCATGTCTTCTTCGACGAACAGGTCGAGAGAACCGACACCGATCCACGCAGGCGGTAGGCCGGCGACGCTGGCTACTCGGGCGGGTACGGCAGCTACCGGCACCTTGGACGAACCCGCTGGAACACCGAGCAGCGAGCTCCAGGCCAAACGATTGGCGCTCGCATTCCACATAAAGTGGCCAATGGCGGGCGGCGCTGGGTGGGAGCTGCCCGTTCGGTCGTCCAGCCCGGGGTAGATGAGCAACTGGAAGACGATGGGAACTTCGTTGCGGTCGCGCGCGTGAATCGCAAGGCTCGCTGCGTGGCCGCCGCCCGCGCTCTCACCGCCCACGGCAATCCTGGAGCGATCAATGCCGAGCTCCGCCGCATGGGCATGGGCCCATTTGAGCGCGGCGTAATTGTCCTCAAGCGAGCCGGGATAGCGCGTCTCCGGAGCCAGCCGGTAGTCAACCGAGACGACGACGCAATGGCAATCCGTCGCGATCCCCTGGAGCCGGGGCATCAACATGGGATCGGTCATCATGAAGGCGCCGCCATGCATGTGAAGCAACAACGGCTTGCCCTTCTCCAACGGCGCAGGATCAACGACCCACAGACGAACCTCGGGTGCTCCTGGCGGCCCGGGGATATGCCGCTCCACGGGCTGCGGCGCGGGAACAGGTAACGGGGGCATGCCGGGCAATTGCCGGAATTTGCCAACCATCTCCGCTGAGAGGTCAAAGGCGGGGAACTGCTTGAGTACAGGAAGAAGTTCCGGATCGACGAGGGAATATGGATCCGCGACCGCCGGCGAAGTTTCTGAGCGCGAGGCTTGCTCAGCATCCGCCAGCGCAGCAGCAGGCGCAAGTCCCAAAGCCAGACCAATGCCGGCGGTGCGGATAGCGAAGTCGCGACGAGTGAGTTGATTGCTCATTTTAGTAGAAGGCGACTCGCATTGCATCGCTTCGCCCTCGACGGACGGGTCGTTGTTGTTGGGGCGGTGAATCGCAACCAAGTACTGCGGCATGATTTCTCCTCTAATCCTGTAACGATGTTCGAGCGGAAAAACGTGCGCACCTCGACCGGCGCCCGGCAGGCGACGACAGTCTTGCGTTCCCCACGCCAGTAACTCGTCCAGATCCGCGGCTTCCGCACCCAAAAACCGGCGATGTGCTCTTCGGTCAAGACGGTCGCGGCCGGTGAGACTATTCCGGGGCCGGGTAGAAAAGAAGCTCGCGCACCTCGCCCGCCGCATCGCATGAGATGGCACCCTTGCGCGCCCACGCGAGTGCCTCGTCCATATTGGCAGCTTCCAGTATCCAGAAACCGCCCATGTGCTCCTTGGTCTCGGTGTATGGCCCATCGGTGACGAGCACCGTACCATCAGGTTGCTTCCGCACCGTCTTTGCGTTGCTGGCCGGGGAAATTCCGCAAGCGAACTTCCTCACGCCGGCAGCAATCATTTCGCGGTTGAGCGCGTGGATCTCCTCCATCATCGCTTCGGTTACGGCGGACGGGTCGAAGTCGTCGGGGAGGTAGTTAGCAACCAGATACTGTGGCATGACTTTTTCTCCTTGTTTTCTGTGGTTTGTTTCCTGTGGCTTGTTTCGATGACTCATTTCCTGTTCACTCAGGAACCGTAGCTCATCGTTCTTTTGTCCTATAGTCGTTGGGGAGACGGAAAATCGACAGCTATCCCAATTTTTATTTCAGCTGCCGAATCC
>JAIQFZ010000083.1 GCA_020073015.1 Terriglobia bacterium
ACCGCAACCGAGATCGTTGCTTGATGAACGTCCAGCCCAATATACTTTTCACTGTTCATTGAGGGTGCTCCTTCCGTAGGTGATCATGCGAACGATGACAACCTACTCCAAAAGGGGCGCCCTTTTATAATGCGATTACGTCAACTGCCGAGTGGAAGGCGCAACAGGTGCTCCGCATTCTTCACAAAACTTAGCCAGCGGCGAGATATGGTGGCCATTTAGGCAGCGTCTACTCTCATCTAGGGTTTGAGCCTTGGTAGCTGAGTACAGAACCGCAAGCGGGATCAGGTAAAAAACCATCAGTGCGCCCGATCCGATGCGAGCTTTGTTTGTCGCAGAATCCATCCCCCCACCAAAGATGAGGGGCAAGATGAAAAATCCAAGCCACGAATAACCGAAAATCGTCCACACTGTGCGACGCATCCACCTTGGACAGCCGCGCAGCGCAGCACGCCAAATATCCTTCTGTTTGAAGTCCCGAGTCAGCCGATTCATCACAAAGATCGTGGGTAGAAAAACGACGAATATGCCGGGGCCGAGGATTCCGATGAAACGATCGAAGGGGTATGCAACGCCGAAGAGAGATGCTACGTGGATTGCCAAGAGTGCAACAAAACCAACCGCAGACAATGCGAGAAAAGGGTAGATGAGTACGTTCATTAGGGCGTTCCTACGGTACTACTTTTTGGGTTGAGTCGGTAGTTGACGTAAAATCCCGATTTAACTCGTAACCAAACGGTTACAAGTGTAAACGCCTGCTTACGTCAGTCATGCAAGAATCTCCCCACGAAAACGTTCTAAAGAGTGGGAGTATGGGTTACCGTAGCGGGCCGGAGGGCCATGCAAAATGAGGGCAGCAAGGGTTCTCATAATTCTCCTGTTTGTGCTGTGTCTCGGCACAGCACAAGAAACCACCACATACATCGGGCACTATCTCGAACCTTTTCCGGGTCCGCAGGTTTACAAAGACCCGAACAGCGGAACGGTGTTCTACGTGGAGACAGACGGACGGCATGTGGCTGCAATCTCAGGCAAAGGAAAACTTTTATGGAGTAAAGACCCATTCAAAGACGCTCATCTGCCGTTTTACCGGACGGAAAAGCCGCAGATTGTTTACATCGGTCCGGCCCCAAAAGGCGTTCACCCACCCGGAGAAGAGTCAAACAAGTTCGTCTCAATCGCGTTCAACTCGTCCCAGTCTGGGTTGCTGCGGATGAGCAACGGCGACTTCGAGTTCCTTGGTCAAGACTAGAACCACGTCGGCTAATTGTTGATAAATCCCCATTTCACTCGTAACCACACGGTTACAAGTGCAAACGCCTGGTTACGCCAATTGCCCCGCGGACACGCAAAAGTGTGGTCTGCGACTGGATTCCATACTACTATCGTGATGCTTCGGTGAGCTGTGATTTCCGTCCTTAATCGAGGGATTTATGAAGAAGATTGCGCTGCTTGTTGTTCTACTGCTTTCTGTCTTCTCTTCGGCAGAACCAAATCCGAACGAGTACCCCATAACGGTCCATGTCAGTTCAGCGCAGTTGTTGGTGCAAACAAGCGCTTTTGGCAAGGGTCTAGTCATTCAAAGACTCCACGTCATTATCAACGGGAAGAAGTATGAGTTGGAAGCGGAAGCTCGTCATCAAGGACACGTGTTGTTGGCGCTTGGCGACTACAAGGCGAAGCTGGTCGAGGACAAACACAAGACCACGTACGAATCCTCTCAAAAGTACGAGCTCCTGTTTCCGGACAAGACGACCGGGGAGTTCATAGTTACTGGACAGAGTGAGTAACAATCATCGTCCCAGTGGGCCAGAACGCGAACCACGCCGGGGCTAGCTGTCGAGAAATCCCCATAACGCTCAGAACGAGTCAATGACTGAAATCTGTTGTCGCCAGTTAAATCTGCCCCCTGGCTCCCCGCGCTTGTGCATAATGCTGCCGCGCTAGATTGGTCAAAACAGCCCACTACCCAAATTGATGCACAAGGCGTGCGTTGCGCTTTGGGTCGCGTGGTATAAGTTCGTCAGAGTGAATACGGCTGTCAGGATGACGCCCTGCATGGTGGCTGGAATCACAAGTACGATCTGGACCATGCGGGATTTGCTCAGCAGCGAATGCGCTCCCAAAGAGGTCCTGATATGAAAAGTGAAACAAAGAGACGGCTGCGAACCATGAGCAGTACCGAGAGGGAAAAGAGACTGGATGAGCTTAACCGGAAACTTGGAATCACCCAGCCCAACAAACTTATCGAATCTGACCTAGAAGAGATCGAGGAACGGGAGTGGCTAAAGAAGAAGCTGGGTTACAAAGCAACACTGAATTAAATCAGTACCCAAGTTGTAGATGCGGAAGGTGCTTACCGGTTGTTGACGTAAAATCCCCATTACACTCAGAACCCCGGCCCCGGTTGGCCGGGCTCGTAGTTGGTGTAAACGCCTGTTACCGACAGTTGACTTCCATCTACGGCGGTTTTCTGTCACGGCTGAATCGCTGCCATTGAAGCTATACTCACCACGTGAGAATCCTTCGTCAAGCAGCCGTGCTGGCAATTACATCTGCCTGCATAGTCTCCTATCCATTGGCACAGGTAGCCGAAGGTCACTCGGAAGTACAAGGTGACCCAGTGAAGACAAGCATCTGTGAAGTTGTTAGAAACCCAGGCTCGTTTGACGGCAAGATCATCGAATTGCGTGCCGACGTTCTCGCCGGTCTCGAATCAAATGCACTGTATGACAAGAGTTGTCGGTCAAGAGGAAAGTCAGCAACTGGGCTCCTGTTTGTCGAATCCAAAAATGTGCCGAGGACTAGCGAGTACTTGAAGTTCTGGAATCTCGTGCAGGCATACAAAGAACCGGAAGGCAAACGACATTCAATAATACCCGACAAATACACTGTCACGGCAACGGTGGCTGGCCGCTACGAGGCTGCTTCTCCTTCTCGGCCGGAAATCCGGCCCTCTGGACAACTGGTGCTGGAGTCAGTTCGTGATGTTGTGGCGCGTCCTTTCGATAATACCTTTTTCAGTGGGAGTGACACGAAATCTTCTGCAAAACAGGCAAGGCATCCATAGTTGGCGTAACATCCCGATTACACCAACAACCCACACGAGAAGCTTTTATCGGCGGGTGGCCCAGGTCCCTGCGGTGAAAGTGCAGAACAGGACGCGTTAGACTTGGCCCCTTAGAAACCGAGGGTGCCCCACGTCTCGCGGTTTCGAGACGTGGGCGGCGGGTGCGCCGGGTTTCAGGGTTTCGATTCTTTCGCGCGCATCCGAAATGAGAAATCGTCCACTTTGTAGATGACCTGGCCCGGTGCTGCGGCCGTAGCGTGAACTTTCCCGGCGCGCACCGCCTCGAAAGCAACAACCAGGCGCGGGAGTACCGAGGGCTGCGCAACAGGAATGTTGTGAGCGCCGAGGACCGTCTTAATCTGCGGCGCCAGCGCGGCCAGTCGCCGGATCGAGGCGTCGTAGGCCTGAAAATCCGTTTCTGGGCGGTAGAGCCAGATGGTAGCGGGATAGTAGGTATCGCCTGTGAAGAGCAGGCCGTTGGCTCGATCCAGAAGGCAGATCGCATCCGGGGTGTGGCCCGGGGTGGCGATGACTTCCAGCGACCGGCCGCCGAGATCGATGCGATCCCCGTCATGCGTATAGGCCGTGATCTTCCAAGGCTTCGTCACATACGTTTTCGGATCAAATCCCTTCGGCAGCTGGCCACAAATCTGGTCGGCGGCGATTTCGGCCTGCGCGTCTGCTCGCGAACCTCGTGCATTCTCACGCGTGAAGCCGGTGTCCATGCCGTAGATCGTCTCGAACTGCCAGTTGTCGCCGACGTGATCGTTGTGCGTGTGGGAATTCAGCACGACGATCGGCAACTGCGTCAACTCGGCGGTAACCTTCTTAATGTCACTGATCCCCATACCGGTGTCGAAGAGGACAGCCCGCTTGCCGCCGACAATGAGGTAGCTGATGACCTCTTCCGATTGATGCGGTTCGTAGATAGCAAATACGCCGGGTGCCACTTGGTAGACTTCAAACCAGGAATCGGCAATGGGCACTTGCTGGAGAGCTTTGTATTCGGGCCGTGGAAGCGCACGGCACCACTCGGGGGTTTCTGCCTGTGCAAGCAGGGCTGATGCTGAGATAGCCAAACCAAGCACGGAGGCAAGGTGTACCTTCCTGCGGAAATCGTTTATCAACACCCGGCCACTCCCATTCAGCTGTTCGTAGCTATTCTTTCGCCCCTTCGGGGCTCACTCGGTTCCGACTTGAAACCCACAGCTTTCGCTGTGGGCTGTATTCTTGCGCCGCTTCGCGGCTATGAACAGCGGCTCTGCTCCACTCTTTCGCAACTCAAGAGGCTACGACCCAGACTCCTCAGCCACCACGCGCCGCTGCCCCGACAATCAGCGACCGCACGAGCGGAGGCGCCTTCGCCAGTTTATCCTGGCGCAACTCAGCGAGCGAAAATCCCGCGACGTGGATGCTCTCAGCGGTCCGGCGATTGCACTGGCAGCCGCACCCGAACCACGCCCAGGGCCGGCGCAGGCGGTCTTGCCAGCCGGCGACCTTCGGATCGTCCGAGCGCACGTGCTCGATGAAGAGCAATCGGCCTTGCGATTTCAGCACCCGGCGCACTTCCGCCAAGGCCTCAGAGGGATCCGCTACGGTGCACAGGACCAGCGTCGAGACCACGCAGTCGAAGCTCCCCGTTTCCAACGGAAGCTGCTCGGCACGCGCGTGAAGGATGCGCGTCGGGATACGGTAGCCGGGCAGCTTGCGCTCGAGGCGCCGTGCCATCGCCTCGGCGGGCTCGGCGATGACGAGTTCCGCCACGCCGTCGCCGTAGTAGGGCAGGTTCGCGCCCGTGCCGCCGCCGATCTCCAGCACACGCCCCGTGGCGGTCACGAGCAACCGCTCGCGATGCCCGGCGAGCCCCGCTTTTTCCGTCGGTGCCAGAAAGCGGTCGTATCCCGCAGCGAAGATTTTTCCCCAGATGTCCACGCAGCCTATTCCTCTAGAATCGGACCCGACGCCCTATTCCGCGCCCCTTCAGGTACACTCGTCCTTACTCCATGACTGCCGATTCCCCGCCATCCCCTCCCTCCATTTTACGTTTCCTGCTACCCTCCGCGCGCGACATCATTTTCATCTTCCTCTTCTGGGCGCTCCTCGCTGGACCCCTGTCGAATCGTCCGCTGGCAGACGCGGATATCGGATGGCACATCCGGACGGGTGAGCAGATTCTGGCTACGCACTCGATTCCACGCACCGATGCGTTTTCATCCACGATGCAAGGGCAGCCGTGGTTGGCCTGGGAGTGGCTGTACGACGCGCTGCTGGGAGTTCTGCACCACGCCGGCGGGCTGAATGGTGTGGTTTGGCTGTGCGCTCTGCTGGTGGCGTCAATATTCGTCATCCTGTTGCGGATGCTGCTCACGAATGGCACCGGGATGCCGCTGGCAATCCTTCTGATGTTGCTGGCGGAGGGTGCTGCCTCGATTCATCTCTACGCGCGCCCGCATATCGTGAGCTGGTTTTTCTCGCTGTTTTGGTTTGCTGCGCTGGAGCGGTGGGAGCAACCGGTCGCGCCGTCATGGCTGCGGTGGTTTTTTCCGGTTTCGATGGCGCTGTGGGTGAACCTCCACGGGGGGTGGATCTTCGGGCTGGCGCTGCTGGGAGCCTATGCGCTTGCCGCATTTCTTGAGAGCCTGCGAACGGCGGATCCATTCGCCAGGATTCGCAGTTCGAAGCGGGCTCGCGCGCTGGGTTCGGCTCTGGGCTGGTCGGTGCTGGCGACGCTTGTGAATCCCTATGGCTGGCGGCTGCATGCCCACATCTATCGCTATCTGGGCGATCGTTACCTGATGAATCGAATCGATGAGTTTCAGTCGCCCGACTTCCATGGTTGGGCCCAGCGCTGCTTTGGAACTATTCTTCTGCTCGTGCTGGTGGGGTTTGCGAGCAATCGCCGTGCATTACGACTTCGCCATCTGCTGGTCGCGTTGCTGGCCGTGTACGCGGGACTCTATTCGTCGCGCAATCTTCCGGTATCTTCGATATTACTCGGCTTGATCGCGGGTCCGATCTTATGGGGAAGCTTTGCTTCTCTGGCGGAGAAGCCAGGATGTTGGGGCTGGGCGAGAGGGTGGGTAGGCCGGATCTCGTCGTTCTCGGACCGCATGTGTGCGCAGGAATTGCAGTTGCATGGGCACGTGTGGCCGGTGGTTACGGTGATCGCCGCGTTAGCGATCTGTATTCAAGGTGGACGTGTGGGCTCACGACAAGTGATCCATGCGCAGTTCGATCCTTTGAAACTGCCAGTCGCGGCTGTTGGAAGCCTGCAACGAAGGCAGAGTACGGAACCGATTTTTTCGACGGATGCCTGGGGTGGTTATCTCATCTACCGTTTGTATCCCGAGCGCAAGGTCGTGGTGGATGACCGTCATGACTTATACGGTTCGGTCCGGATTCGCGAGTATTTGATCCTGTGGCAAGCCGAGCCGGGTTGGGAGAACGTGCTGGAAACCTGGCGGATTAAGACCGCGCTTTTGCCGGCGCGATCCACGTTGGCCAACCTGCTGCGTGAACTTCCCCAGCAGTGGCACCCGGTCTATGAGGACAACGTGGCCGTCGTGTTTGAGAGAGAGGGGCGCGCGGATCGCAAACTCAAACCGTAGCACTTCCCGCCTTGGCCAGTTCGCGCTTTTCCTGCGCTTCCTTCTTGGCTTCGTTACTGGCTTCCAGCGTCATGTCGCGTATCCCAAACTGGATGCCAATTTTCTTCAGGAAGTCGAACGGTGGTATGCCGCCCGCGAAGATCCAGACGAAGTCGTTGGGGATTTCGCGAACTTGGCCCTTAACGTCCAGGACGACCGACTCGGGTTTGAACTCTTTGGGATTGGTTTCAAACAGTACCTCGACCTTACCGCTGCGCATGCAGTCCTCGATGCGCTTGGCGTTACGCTCCTTGATGCGGCTGAACTGCGGGCTGCGGTAGCAAAGCGTAACCTTGTTCCCGGCCTGGTTAGCCAGACCCATGGCCGCTTCGACCGCGCTGTCCCCGCCGCCGACCACGAGAATCTTCTTGTTGACGTAATGGTCGGCCTCGATGAGGCGGTACATGACTTTGGGGAGTTCCTCGCCCACCACGCCGAGCTTGCGCGGAGTCCCGGTTTTTCCCAGAGCGAGAATGACGGCTCGTGCCTGGTACTGGTTATTCGCAGATTTCACAGTGAAGATGCCGTCTTCGCCGTTGGCGATGTGTTCGACTTTCTCGCTCGTGACGCAGTGAAAGTCGGAGCGGTTGAGAACCATGTCCCAAAAGGCGAGCAGGTTTTCCTTGGAAAGTTCGGTCTTCTTGAATTTCCCGTACATCGGGAATTCGACGGGGCTGGTCATGACCAGTTTCTGGCGCGGGTACTTGGCGACGGTGCCGCCGATTTCATCCTGTTCGAGCGTGACGTAGTTGAGCTTGTTTTCGATCGCCCGCAACGAAGCGCTAATGCCGGCCGGTCCTGCGCCAACGATCAACAAGTCGTAGACGCCAGGCTGGGCGGGTGGCGGTGTGGCGGCGCGGCGGCGGATCAGGGTATCTACGCATTCACGGCCCTGGTTGACGGCGTTCTTGATCAACGCCAGACCGCCCAGTTCTCCAATGATGAACAGGTTTTCGATGCTGGTCTCGTACTCAGGCGTCATGTAGGGCATGTCGGCGCCCATGCTGGGTGTCGCCATGACCATGGTGATGGCGCCCACCGGACAGGCCTCCGCGCAGAGGCTGTGGCCGATGCATTTGTAGCCATTGACGATGACGGCTTTGCCGCCCAGCATGGCGAGCACGTCGCCTTCGGGGCAGACCGTGGTGCAGGTCGCGCAGCCGATGCAGTAATTGGTGTCAATGTGGGGATGCTGCGACCTGGGACCTTCGGAAAAGAGGTTGCCCTTCTCGGCCGACTTGCGGGCTGCTTCCTCCCGCTTCTTGAGAGTCTTCAGGTAGCCGCGCAGGAAAAAGAGACACACGACAACGGCTATGACGATGGTAATGACGCTATCCATACAGCAATCTTAAAAAAATCCCATCATCAGCACTACGCCGATGTGAATAAGTGCCAGAACTGCAAACGAATAGCTGAAAGGCTTATGCACCACATGCCACAAGTGGAACACCTGCTGGGTGCGGCTAAGAAAGAGGATGCGCTTGGCCAGCGAAGCCTCTTCGCGGGCGACGGTGATGGCCTTTTCCAGTTCGTAATGGGGAGTGGGCAGCAAGCCGCCGAGGGTCGTGAGGTGCTCGGCGCCGCTGAGCGCGCCGCGGCGCAGACGGGCAATACGAAACGGACGCGCCAGATCGAGCACGAACATGTAGACCAGAGCGACCGGCACCGGCAGCCTATCCACGGTTTCCTGACTGGGCAGGCGCAGGGCAGAGCGCACATCCGATTGCTGCAACAGGTTCTGGCCGGCGAGCTGCTCGGACATCTTTTCCTGCAATTCCTGAAGTTCCTTGCGCGAGAGTTCGGCAGCGTTGACCCGGCGCGGAATCTGGCCGTAAAGGTAGCGTCCGATCACGCCGCTGAGGGAGACGGCCAGCATGATCCAGAAGGCGATACCGGCGAATCCGCGAAACTTGAACGACGCATGGAGCGCAATGACGAATGGAGCCGAGGCGCCGAGCAGCACGTGAAAGTCGAGCCAGTGCCGGGAGAGACCTTGCCGGCCAAGCCACGTCCAGTGCTTGCGCAGCGCGTAGAGGAAGATGATCAGAAACTGACTCAGGCCCAGGATTCCCAGATTGACGCCGATGCGGCCGCTCGGCCGGAGCAGGTGGTGCTTGGCCATGAACGGTCGCTCGTTGGCGCCGGCGGTGTAGTAATCGAAGCCATACGCCAGAATTCCTACAATCAGGGCAATGGCGATGATGTAGCCAATCAGCAGGCGTAGCTTGTGGCCTGCATCGGCGTTCGGTGCGGCGACTGCTATGGAAGCCGGTATTCGAGCTGGTGCGGTTGCTGTAGTCGTGCTCATTTTGCTGCCACGTGCTCCTCGGTTGTGACTGAGAACTGCTTATAGCCGCTAAAGTGGTGGGTGTTGCGCCAGTGCTGTTTGGGCGTTTCCACTTCAACGACCGCTTCCGACGGGAACCAATACACGGGTTGGTCTTTGCTGAAAGCGATGGGAGCGAAACGCACCGAAGATTGCAGGGTCTTCATGCCCACGTCTTCCAGGGTGGAACCGATGCCCGCCTGCATGCGCAGGATGTTGCCGGTTTCGGGGTCGACCCATGCGTCACCGGAGAGTTCGAGTGGATATTCTCGTCCACGCAGGGCGAGAGCGGCGATGGAACGGGTGTTCCGCGTGTGCACAAAATGTACCTTGCGCGCGTTGTGGCCCTCCACCGTTTCGCTGCCCGCGTCGGTGAACTCGAAACTGCCCGCGTAGTACGGGTGGAAGACCAGGAAGAGCGTGCCAAAGCCATTGCTCAGCAGCATGGAGATATCTTTCTTGCGGTCGGCGGTGGCTTGCTTCACGGGTAGACGCGACTCGTCCAGGCTGAGTTCTCCCCCGGCATTGGTCAGGATTACCAGGTAGTCGAAGGTCGATTGTTCCTCGAGTTCGACTTTGCCGTTGGGCTTCAACTTGGTCTGTGTGACCTGCTCAACCGATTTTACGTTCGAGAACTGGTCGAGAAAATCAGAGACCCGCTGGGAGGTTCGATCGAGAATCTTCTCGAGTGGCAGTTGGTCTGGCGTCTGGGCGTGTGCGAACGCGCTCACAGCCAGAAGCACAACCAGAACAGTGGAGCGGAAACACTTGGGGGAATGAGTATTCATTATTTTGCTTTCTGGCCCTGTCGGTTATCGAAACGGTAGCCGAAGGTAAAGAGCCACTGATCATAATTCATCTGGTTGCCACGACTGAGAGTGCCTCCCGCCTGGACGAAGTAATGCCGGCCCAGATTCGATTCGAGCATACCGTTGACGAAACGGGAGCGATCGGCGGTCGTCAAACTGGAAGCGAAATTCTGCTGCCCCGCCAGAATCTGCAACTGCAGGCCCTCGCTCAGGTTTCGAGAGAGGGAGAGCGCCTCATAGGAGCCACTACCGAAGCCGCTGTTGAAACGCGAGTACCGTGCATCGGCATGCATACCGATCCAGGGCAAATGGCCGAAGCTGATCCCGAACATTTGGTTGAGCGAGTTCTTGCTATCGCCGCTATGACTGCTCAGGCCCAAATCGGCGCTGAGCCAGATCTGCTTGAGGACCTCCACGCGAACTCCGCCCATGGTTCCTTGCGAGAGGAACTTGTCGAACAGGCCGGCTGCAATCCCGACGCTGCTGATCGACGACGGATCCAGGTAGGGCAGGTCGCGGTAGTAGGTGTTGTTCACGCTGAACTCGATGCGCGGGTGCGGCGAAAAACGAATCGTGGTGAAGCTGCGGCCCAGCCCCCAGTTCACGCCCGCCTGATAATAAGACGTGGGTGGCGTGGTGGCAGTGCCTGGAATCTGATAGGTGTGCGCCGCGTGCGAATCGATTTGCGCCGCCTGGTAGATCGAGAACACACGCTTGTAGTAGATCCCGTTCTCGAAGAACACGAAAGGTCGGTCGGGCGCCCAGCTCAGCATCTGCGTGCCACCACCGGTGGTCGAGGTGTAGTGCAGATCCTCATAACTGCCGCCTTCGAAGTTGATGAACGCTCCTCCCATCTGACGGTTGGGAGCATAGCTGAACGAGGTGGGATCGGGAGTGGAACCGAGAAAGATGCCGGTCGTCACACCTTCCTTCACCTTGCGTCCCGCGTATCCGCCATCGAGCGTATCCAGACTCGTGGCCCAGGGCAGATACATTCGTCCAAAGCCGGCCACCCATGAGGAGTGCGGGTTGTCGTAGCTGGTATAGAGGTGATACGTCCGGTTGATCAGGTCCTGCAGGGTCTGCGGGCCTGCGTTGGTGGTGTGATCGAAGCGGCCACGCCAGTAACCGCTGGCATTCCAGTAGGTACCACCGATGCGGGTGATGTCCGTACGCAGCACCAGGCCAACGTCGTTGGTGTACATGTTGGTGGGGCCATGGTCGAGCACTCCGATGTAGTCGAAGCCGATCCGTCCGCGTGACCGGTTGACCGCCGGCGATGGAGGTTTGGGCAGCGCGGCCCGGGCTTCTTCGTCGAGCGTGTCGTTTTCTGTGAAGCTGACCACGGCGGGGTATTTGCGTGTCGCGCTGAGAGCGTTCTTCTCGACTAGCGCCTGCTGGTCCGCAGAAGAAAGATAAGCGAGATCCCCGACCTTTACCGGCCGCTTGGGGGTATGGACTTCAGTGACAGCGGAGCCTTCGGCCACGGACAACACTTCCAGTTCGGCAACGTCGCCGGCGGCAGCGGAATCCGCACCGGCGGCGGCCACTCCTCCGGCATTGGGAAGATCGCGAACCACCAACTTCATCCCCTCGGCCAAGCCAACGGAACGGCCTCCATCCAGATAGGCGGTATCCTGCGCCACATACTTGACGCGGAACGCAGTGCGGAAATCCGGGTTTTCTCCCTGACGCTGAATGAGCTGAGGAACACGGCCTGTTCCTGAGCCTGCGGAGTTAGCTTCCTCGGCAGGAGCCGGTTCGACAACCGCTGGCTCGGGCGTAGCCTCGGCAACGTCGGTTTGGGGTGCTACTGGCGCAGGAGCCGATTCCGCCACCGCCGGCGCAGGCGGCGCAGCGGTCTGGGGAATTGCCGGCGCGGGAGCCGGTTCAGTCATCGCTGGCTTGGGTGTTGCCTCAGCCACAATCGTTTGGGGCGCGCTTGGCGGAGGAACCGGTTCAACCGCCACCAGTTCGGGCATGGGCCGCGCACTGGTCGATTGGGGGATGGCTGGCGCGGGGGATGGTTCCGCAACGGCGGCAACAGGAGCAGGTTGCGTGGGAGTGGGGACTGCGTCCTTATCTGATTTCTCGGCAACGTTCTGTCCGGAGGCCGGGGGAAGGGAGGCAACCGTATCCTGCCGGGCAGGCGTTGCCGGTTCCGGCGCAGCGCTGGTGGAGAGCTTGGGCTCCTGGGGGAGAGGCTGCGTTTGAGCCGATGCCTGTTCCAGCTTCGCGTTGGCCGAACTTTGCGTCTCTAAGCCGCCAGGCTGGGGCGCACCTTGCACGGGAGGAACCTGGCCGGTTCCCGGGGAACCCGCGCTTGGAAATACGGTTCCTTCCTGCAGGCTGGCGCGGTTCGGGTGGCGGGCGGAAGGCGGCTCGGTGGAAGGGCGGGTACTGGCCGCGCTGGACGAGTCCGCCGAATTGCCCTGCGGAAATTGGATCGGAGGACCGGCCGACGGCGGGGTCAGCAGAGTGCCTTGCGTGTCCGTCGGATTGTTGAGCGTACCACTGTCGCCCGTATTACCGCGTCCCAAGGAACTAATCAGCGGTTTGGATGCAGCGCCCGCGGGCGCGTTGCGCTGCCGCGCGGCCGCGCGCAGGGACGGCTGGATCAACAAGATGATCTTGTTGCCGTCGGTCGTCATCTTGTACGGGTGCTCTTCGTCCAAGTCGACGACCAGATCAGTCTCAGGAGGATTGGGATGGTTCAGCCCGAAGCGCACCGCGCGCACGCCATACTGCTGGACTGCGACGCGCTTCTGTCGTGCTTCCGAGGTGGTTCCCGGGAGCTTTACAACCAGACGGTCGGGGTGCTGGGCAGTCTCAACCGATGGAACCACCGCGGCGCTCAGCGTAATTTCGACGCGAACCTCGCCGCCGGCAGGAAAAACTTCCACCTTTCGTATTTCTCCCGGATTGGCATCGGTCGCTGAAACCGGTAGCGATGCCAGGAGAACCAGGAGCCCCAAGTGAATCAACCGCTTCATTCTCCCTCTTCTTCATCAGATTGTTTTGGACGGGCTTGCGGCCCTTCTGTACTCGCGAGAGCACGTCAAGTGCCGTCTAGCCTCCGCCACCGTTCTTATGGCACTGGTAGCAGTTCACGCTGTTGTACACATACCCCTTCACGCCGCTGTGCTTACCATCCGTGTTGGATTTCGTATGGCAGTTGGTGCACTGGAAAACCGAATAGTCGCTCGGGTTGGTGTGGCAAGTCGAGCAGACGCCATTGGCGTTGCCGTGATTCGTCGGGAACCAGGTGTGGTTGAAAGTAGCGTCGGTCCAAACCTTAGTGTCGTGACAGGTGGCGCAGGTGGTCGGGAACCCGGCCGCCTTGTGAGCCGGGTTGTTGGTGTTGTTGTAGTCGGTCGAGTGGCACCCGTAACAATCCGTCGGCAGCGTCAGGTAGTTGTTGTTGACGTGGCAGTCGGTGCACGCCCGCGGCGGCACTGTGTGCGAACCCGTCAGCGGGAACGCCGTCTTGCTGTGGTCGAAGGTAGCGTCGGTCCAGGCGATGGTGTCGTGACATGTGTCGCACGTCTGTGGGAATCCAACCTGCGCGTGCGGCGGCTGGTTGGTAGTGTTGTAGTCGTTCAGGTGGCACGACACGCACGTGGTGACTTTGATGTTGTAGTTGTTGTTAACGTGGCAGTCGGAACAGGCGCGCGGCGGAACGCTGTGCATTCCGATTAGCGCCCAGCCCGTGGTCGAGTGATCAAACTTGCCGTCTGTCCACTGGATCGTGTCGTGGCAGGTTTCGCACGTCGTCGGGAAGTTGGCGGTGACGTGGTCCACCGGCGTCTTGGCATTGTTGTAGTCGGTCTGGTGGCACGAGACACAGGTGGTGCTGGTGATGTTGTAGTTGCCGTTGACGTGGCAGTCGGCGCAGGTGCGCGGCGGAACGGTGTGCGAGTTGGTCAACGCCCAGCCGGTGGTGGCGTGGTTGAACACGCCGTCGGTCCACTGGACGGTGTCGTGGCAGCCTTCGCACGCGGTCGGGAACTTGGCCGCGATGTGGTCCACCGGCGTCTTGGCGTTGTTGTAGTCGTTCTGGTGACAGGACACGCACGTAGTCGTGGTGATGTTGTAGTTGCCGTTGACGTGGCAATCGGTGCAGGCGCGCGGCGGCACCATGTGCGAGCTGGTCAGGGCCCAACCGGTCGAGGCGTGGTCAAACTTGCCGTCGGTCCACTGGATGGTGTCGTGGCAGGTTTCGCACGTGGTCGGGAAGTTCGCCTGCGGATGGTTCACCGGGGTCAGCGCGTTGTTGTAGTCGGTCTGGTGACAGGACACGCAGGTAGTCGTCGTGATGTTGTAGTTGCCGTTGATGTGGCAGTCGCTGCAAGTGCGCGGCGGCACGGCGTGCGAGTTGGTCAGCGGCCAGCCCGTGCTCGAATGGTCAAACTTGCCGTCGGTCCACAGATTCGTGTCGTGACAGGTTTCGCACGTGGTCGGGAACTTGGCCGCGATGTGGTCCACGGGCGTCTTGGCATTGTTGTAATCGGTCTGGTGACACGACACGCACGTGGTGGAGGTGATGTTGTAGTTGCCGTTGACGTGGCAATCGGTGCAAACGCGCGGCGGTACCTGGTGAGAGCCCGTCAGTGCCCAACCCGTCGAGGCGTGGTCAAACTTGCCGTCCGTCCAGGCGATCGTGTCATGGCAGCCATCGCAGGTCAGGGGGAATTTCGCCTGCGGATGGTTCACCGGCGTCAGGGCGTTGTTGTAGTCGGTCTGGTGACACGACACGCACGTGGTGGAGGTGATGTTGTAGTTGCCGTTGACGTGGCAGTCGCTGCAAGTGCGCGGCGGCACGGCGTGCGAGTTGGTCAGCGGCCAGCCGGTGGTGGCGTGATTGAAGACGCCGTCGGTCCACTGGATAGTGTCGTGGCAGCCTTCGCACGTGGTCGGGAACTTCGCCCCGATGTGATCGACGGGCGTCTTGGCGTTGTTGTAGTCGGTCTGGTGGCACGAGACGCAGGTCGTGACGGTGATGTTGTAGTTCCCGTTAACGTGGCAGTCGGCGCAGGTGCGCGGCGGGACGGCGTGCGAATTGGTCAACGCCCAACCCGTGGAAGCGTGATCGAACTTGCCGTCGGTCCATTGCACGGTGTCATGACAGGTGGCACAGGTGGTCGGGAACTTCGCCCCGATGTGATCGACGGGCGTCTTGGCGTTGTTGTAGTCGGTCTGGTGACAGGACACGCACGACGTATCGGTAATGTTGTAGTTGTTGTTGATGTGGCAGTCGGTGCAAGCCCGGGGCGGCACCGTGTGCGATCCCGTCAGCGGGAAGCCGGATTTGGAGTGATCGAATTGAGCCGGCTGCCAGGCGGACGTGGTGTGGCAGACCTCGCAGGTGGTCGCGATCCCCTGCTGCGTGTGATTCGGATTGTTGGTGTTGTTGTAGTTGGTCTGATGGCACGAGACGCACGTGGTCGCCGTAATGTTGTAGTTGCCGCTGACGTGGCAATCCGTGCAAGCCCGGGGCGGCACCGTGTGCATACCGGTGAGAGCCCAACCAGTGGTGGCGTGATCGAATTGGCCGTCGGTCCAGGCGGTCGTGTCGTGGCAGCTTTCGCAGGTGGTCGGGAACTTCGCCCCGATGTGATCCACCGGTGTCTTGGCATTGTTGTAATCGGTCTGGTGGCACGTGACGCAGGTCGTGCTCGTCAGATTGTAGTTGTTGTTGGTGTGGCAGTCGCTGCAGGCTCGCGGCGGCACCGTGTGCTGGCCGGTGAGCGCCCAGCCGGTCGACGAGTGATCAAACTTGCCGTCGGTCCAGGCGGTCGTGTCATGACAGTTGGCGCAGGTGGTCGGGAAATTGGCGGTGACGTGATCGACGGGTGTCTTGGCGTTGTTGTAATCCGTCTGGTGGCAGCTGACACAATCGGTGGTGGTGAGGTTGTAGTTGTTGTTGACGTGGCAGTCGGTGCAGGCGCGCGGCGGCACGGTGTGCGCGCCGGTCAGCGGGAAGTTCGTCTTCGAGTGATCGAACTGCGCAGGCTGCCAAGCGGAGGTCGAGTGACAGACTTCGCACGTCTGCGGGAAATTGCTCTGCACATGGTTCGGATTACTGGCGTTGTTGAAGTCGTTCAGGTGACACGAAACGCACGTCGCAGTGGTGAGGTTGTAGTTGTTGTTGACGTGGCAGTCGGTGCAAGCCCGCGGCGGCACGGTGTGCTGGCCGGTCAGCGGGAAGGCGGTCTTCGAGTGATCGAAATTCGCCGGCGCCCAGGCGGTGGTGGTGTGGCACGAATCGCACGTCTGCGGGAAGCCGCTGCTCTTGTGATTCGGATTACTGGCGTTGTTGAAATCGGTCAGGTGACACGACACGCAGGCGGTGGTGCTGATGTTGTAGCCGCCAAGAGTCGCGTTGTGGCAATCCGCGCAAGCCCGCGGTGGAACCGTATGCAGGCCGGAGAGAGGCCAGCCCGTGGTTGCGTGATCGAACGTGGCGTCTGCCCATTGAATGGTGTCGTGACAAGTTTCGCAGGCAGTCGGAAACATCTTCGCCAACTGCATGTGGGGCGGCGTCGTGGTGTTGTTGTAATCGGTCTGGTGGCACTGCACGCAGGTCATCGCGCCCAGGTTGTAATTGTTGTTGACGTGGCAGTCGGCGCACGCGCGGGGCGGAACGGCATGGCCGCCGCTCAAAATAAAGCCGGTCGCGGAGTGATCGAACTTGGCGTTGGCCCAACTGTCTGAGGTATGGCAGCCCTGGCAGGGCTGGGTGGTGAAGAACGTCCCGGCGGCGTGCTTCGGATTGGTGGTGCCATTGAAGTCTTTCTGATGGCAGCTGATGCAATCCGTCGACATGTTGTTGAAATTGGCGAGTGCACCGCTCTTATGGCAATCCTCGCAGGCCGCTGCGGCATGAGCACCGGTCAACGGGAACCCCGCGTGACAGTCGGCGCACTTATTGCCGACGTTGCTGAATACCATCTTGGTGTGGCAGTTTACGCAGTTCACGCCCTCATGCAGTCCGCGCAGCGGGAACTTGGTCTGGTTGTGGTCGAACTCCGGCACCGCCCGAATCGGTTTCCATCCGTACACGGTGTGGCAGTTCTGACAGGCGATATTCAAGTTGCCGTGGGGGCTGCGGGTTTGATCCGTCGTCTGCGGCGGGGTTCCGCCAGCAACGGACGAGGGCAATAGCAGCCACAGGATCATCCATCTTGCAATCAGACTTGGAATCACTTGCCCCACCCCAACGTTCAAGATTTTTTAGAGTCCGGTTGTAAGAGCCCAGTAAAATCGCGGTAAAATGCGCCCAAGTTTATAGACTAAAAGCAATCCTACGTCCACCAAGACTAGTTGTAAAAATCATCAGTGCCTAGGTTACGCAGGTGTCGTGGTCGTAAGTACGATAGGCATGTTGTTCAAAAATCTGGCACTTGCGCCAGATTCCCAATCCAGGAACGTGGCGGTAACTTCTTCCAGTACCAGGCGAAAAAATTACTTGGTTCAAGAATTTGAACACAGCTCCAGTGAGACAGATTTCTTAACAACCAGGGGTCTACTAAACAGCTTGGAGACAACATCTTACAAGATGGTGGCAGGGCGCATACCGCCCTTGGAACGCCATTAGCGAGCCAGTTTGGGCCGAGGAGCAATCACTGGGTGGCAGTTCTGGGTCCGAATGGGTTGGTTCGACACACTTTGTCCCCGTTCCCCTACGATTTCTTTTGGAACTTGGGATCAGCGCCGTGGCAGTCCTTGCAGTCTTTGGGCGTAGGTTTGTAGAAGAGAACTTGTTTGCCGTCGACGTCCCGGAAGAGCTTGTGGCAGTCGGCGCAGCGCACGTTCTTGTGGGCGCCCGCCAAGGCAAACTGGGTACGTTTGTCGTGATCGAACAGGGACGGTTTCCACTTGGCGGCGTTGTGGCAATCCGCGCAGGGGGTGATGCCCTCGGCCTTAGCGAACTGGCGAGCGTGAATGTCCTGATGGCAGTCCTCACACTTGGTCGGGGCTTGTGTGAAGTCGACGTCGATCAGCTTCGTTTCGAGATTGGGCGGTTTATGGCAATCAATGCAGGTCACCGCGCGGTGAGCGCCGACGAGCGCAAACTTGGTGCGATCATGATCAAAGCGCGTGATGTCTTTCCAGTTCTTGGTAGTGTGGCAGGCTTCGCAACCGATGGGAGTACCGTCGCCGCGCAGAGCCTTCATCCGCTCGGCGAACTGCCCATTGTGCGGATCTTTGTGGCAAGTGGTGCAGGAAATATCCTGGAAATGATAGACGGCAGTGGTGTGGTATGCGGGAGCCGACTCGGTGGAGGTCGGTTCCGTTTGCACGGCAACCGAGGCCGGAAGCAGTGCCGCGCTTGCGAATGCCGAAGCCGGTTTGTGACAGTCGGCGCACAGAACGGCCAGATGGCCTCCGGTAAGCTGGAAGCGGGTTTGTTTGTGCTTGGCGAGCGCGAAGGTGGAGGGCTTGAAGCCATCGACCGTGTGGCACTTCTCGCACTGGTTGATCCAAGGTGCGGCGGCAAACTGGGTCTGGTGCTCGTCGTGATGGCAGTCGAGGCAGCGGGCGAACTTTACCTTGTAAAGCGTGTCCTTGCCCTTCGGTAGGTGGCACCCTTTGCACTCCACCTTCGCGTGTTTGCCGGCAAGCGGATACTGGGTGGTTGCGTGGGCCTTGACATCGAACTTCGACGGTTTCCATCCGTTCACGTCGTGACAGGCAGAGCACTCGCCTTTGTCGGGACGCTTGAGGAACTGGCCATTGTGCGCGTCTTTGTGACAGTCGGTGCACTTGGCGAACAGCAGGGGCTTCTTGAAGTCACCGTTCAAGTGGCAGGCGGTACACTCAACCGTCTTGTGTTTGCCTTCGAGAGGATACTTGGTCTTGGAGTGATCGAAATTGTCTTTCAGACCCTGGGTGACGCGCTTCCACCCGGAGGTCGTATGGCAGGTTGCGCAGCTCTGCTTGAAGCTCCCGTGGTGCGGATCCTTATGGCAGTCGTCGCACTTGCCGAAGGGGATGCCCTGGTAGCGCGTTTTTCCGTCAGGACCGGGCGTGTGACACTTTTCGCATTTCACTTGCCCGTGCTCCCCGGTTAGCGGATAGCGCGTCTTGGAGTGATCGAAGGTCTTGCCAACGTTTTTCCACTCATTGAAATTGTGACAGGTTTCGCATTTGGGTCCGAGGCGTCCCTGGTGGAAATCCTTGTGACAGGTGCCGCAGGTCTCAGCGATACCGATGAAAGTCCGGCTCAGGTCCTTCATCTTGATCAGTGGGCGTGCACTCGCGGAGATGTGCTCCGGGGTATGACATTTCTTGCATTCCACCCCGGCGTGCTTTCCTTCCAGCACGTAGCCCGTCTGTTTATGATCGAAGGTCTTGGTGTCCCACTTGACGATCGGGAAGTCGACCCCGTTGTGGTCGGAGTGACACTTCGCACATCCCTGGCTGGAGCCGGGCGGGAGACCATAGGAGAAATGTAAGCCTTTATGAGCCGCAAGGCGGGCGGCGATCTCGGTGTGACATTCCAGGCATTTGAAACTAGCTTTCCCGCCTGCCAACTGGTGACAGGTGATACAGTGCGTAGCGCCTTCAAGATCTTTATGAGGACGAGCCAGTGGACCGGGTGAGATCTGAGCACTAGCGGTGCTGGCTACAAAGGCCAAGGCCAGGGCCAGAATCAGGAAAATCTTGCGCACGAACATGGAAACGATACCTAAAGCAAGTGTAGGACCTTTTGCGGAGGACGCACCATGTGACTCGGGCACCGCAGAGTCAGCGGGACTCTCCACTTTGTGTCTTAGTCTCTGCAACCTCAGCGCTTTCCTGTCATCAGATGTACTTGGATTTTGTGTTCTTTGGTAGTGACTCGGGGAGTACTACCTTGGAGTGGCCTGTTGAAAACCACGGAAGAGTTGCGCGAGAGGATGAAAGCTGAGCACATGCGAATCGCCCCTGCTACCCGATGTGCGGAGAACTGTCAGTGAAGGCGCAGTGTCTGCCATTTCAGCAGATTCCGCACAGCACACGCCTTTTCCTCGATTATCTTTCCTATGTTCCAGCCCTGCGCGAGATGTATCCGCGATCCCCGCTGTTTTCGGAGTGGTTCAGGGACCAAGCATCTCGCGTTCCGAATGATGACGCTCGGCGCAGGAAGGTCAGCGATATTCTGGAGCGGCAGAACCGCGCGTGGGGAGCGTCTTCGAAGACGCTTACGAATATTGATCGGCTCAGGCGCGGCGCGCTCGCGGCCGTGACCGGACAACAGGTTGGACTGTTTGGCGGCCCGCTGTTCGCCATTTTCAAAGCACTAACGGCGGTAAAACTGGCGGAACAGGCGACTGCCGGCGGGGTGGAGTGTGTCCCAATCTTTTGGCTGGCGACCGAGGACCACGATCTGGCGGAAGTCAACCATGCTTCGCTGCTTTCCGAGACCGGCTTGCCAGAACGGTTGGTGGCGGAAAGCCGCGGCGTCGAGGATGCACCGGTTGGGAGTGTCCGATTCGGGCCCGAGATTGAGCCGGTGGTCGAGCGCGCGGCATGGCTGCTGGGTGATGCGGAGGCTACGGGCTGGCTGCGCGAGGCCTATCGTCCGGGCGAGACCCTGGGTAGCGGGTTTGCGCGGTTCTACACGCGAATGTTGGCGGACTGGGGCGTAGTCCTGCTCGATCCGGCGGACAAGGATTTTCACGATCTGGCAAAACCGCTCTTCCGGGCGGCGATCGAGCGCACCTCCGAGTTGGACGATGCGCTGCTGAGGCGCGGCAAGGCGCTGGAAGCTGCCGGCTACCACCAGCAGGTGAAGGTAACGTCGGCGACGACGCTGCTTTTCCACGTAAAAGACGGAGCGCGGACGGTGGTGCGGAGGAAAGTCAACGGCGCCAACGGCGGCCAGTTCGTGGTGGGCGAAGAGCACCTTTTGAAGGCAGCGTTGCTCGATCGGATTGAAGGCGCACCGGAAGAATTCAGTCCCAATGTGCTCATGCGTCCCGTTGTCCAGGACTATCTGCTGCCCACGCTCGCCTACACGGGTGGAGCGGCCGAGGTTGCGTACTTCGCGCAAGTGGCGGTGGTCTACGAAAAGCTTCTGGGAAGAGTGACGCCCGTGCTGCCGCGGTTTTCGGCGACCCTGGTCGAGCCCAAGGCGCAACGCCTTCTGGAACGTTACGGTTTGGGGTTGCCGGACTTGTTTCATGGTCCGGAAAAGCTGCGCGAGATCATCGCTAGCCGGACGTTGCCTTCAGATCTGCAGGCACGCTTTTCGGAAACGGAGGCGACAGTCGGGAAATCGTTGGCGGCCTTGCGCGAGTCACTGGCCAGGCTCGATTCCACGCTGGTGGATGCGGCGTCGAATGCCGAGGCTAAAATGCAGTCTCAGCTCGCGCAACTCCAAGGCCGTGCCGCGCGCGCGGAACTGCTCAGAAACGAAGTCATCATCCGGCATGGCGAGGCTCTAAGCAGCGCTCTGTTCCCGCACAAGGCGTTGCAGGAAAGGGAAGTGGGCGGCGTAAGCTTTGTCGCGCGCTACGGGCCAGCGTTCCTAAGGGACCTCTATGAAACGATCCACTGCGATTGCCACGATCACCAGGTGATCGAAGTCCAGTAATCCAGCCCTACTTGGAATCTCCCAGAGCCACGTATGTCCCCAGTCCAATCATGAACGCTCCGGTCAGCGAACGCTGACGCTGCCGGAAACGCTGGGATCCGCGAATGCGCTGGCCGAAAGGTCCGGCGAGCAGCGTTACGACAATGTCGGCGGCGGTATTGAACGTCACCGATGTCATTCCCAGCACCACAAACTGCAAGAACACGTGGCCGCTGGCCCGGTTCACAAATTGCGGGATGAAGGAGAGAAAAAACAGCGCGGTCTTGGGATTCAGCGCTTCGGTCATCACGCCCTGCCAAAACGGATTTCGCCTGCCGGGAAGTGCGGCGACCGAGATGGCGGAGTCTTTCCGGGCGTCGAGGATCATGCGGACGCCGAGGAAACAGAGATAGCCTGCGCCGAGATATTTCACCGTCGCGAACGCAACGGCGGACTTGGCAAGAATAATCGAGACGCCGGCGGCGGCGGCGAACACGTGCACCATGCCGCCCAGAAATGTGCCGAGGGAGGAGAGAAGGCCTTCGCGGCGTCCGCCGGCCAGAGTGCGGGCGAGAACGTAGAGCATGCCTGGACCGGGTGCGATGGCCAGCAGGAGGGCGGCACTCAGAAACACAGGAATTCGCGCGGAATCGAACACGTTGGTTATTCCTCTTCCTGAGCATTTCGTTCGCGCGGGGAAGCTCCACTCTTCTCGTTTCTTCTCGAAAGGGGAATAGCACCGCTGGGGAGTCCCATAACCAAGGTATTCCCAGGCGAATCGGCGAGTGCCTGTAATGCCCGAAGCTGCAAGAGGTTGGGATTATCGTCCATCGTTCTGGCAGCATTGGCCAGATTGCGTAACGCGGCGGTTTCGCCGCGAGCCCTCTCCAGTGCCGCTTGTCCTTCTTTCTGAGCCTTGACCACCTGTGCGAACGCTTTCTTCATCTCGCCGGGGAACATGATGTCCTTGACATCGGCTGAAATCAACTTCAGTCCCAATTCCGAAGCCTTCTTGGAGGTTAGTTCCATCAGCTTGGCGCTGATGCTGGCCCGATTCTCCAGGGTGGCATCAATTTTCTCGGCACCGACGATTTCTCGAAGCGACATCTGGAGCGCGAGATAGAGGCTCGTCCGAAAGTTCGCATTCTTATTGATGGCCACATTGGGATCGGCAACCTGAAACTCCGCGGCGAGACTCACTTTCAGCGTCACGCCGTCGGCACTGAGGACGTCTTGCCCCTGGATGGTAATGAACTCCGGGCGGACATCGACCGGAACGATCGATGCAAAAGTGGAAATAATCCAATACTGGCCCGGGTCAAGCGTGCCGGAGTAACGGCCCTTGGAATACTTTAGGCCCTTCTGATACTCGTATACGATCACGTGCTTAACGGGGAGTATTTTGGTGACGACCAACAAGACTAGAGCAGTCAAGACCACGACCCAGAGTAGTTCGAGCATTTCTCAGCTGCCTCCAGAATCCCGCTTCGGCAGAACCATCAAGGTTCGGCGGGGGTCTTAACCCGCAGGGCCAAATCTCGATTTGCCCATAAGGCTGGCTCCGCCGAGCAGGATATAGTGGTGACCATCCCAAAGCTTGGAATCGAACCAAGTATCGGCGGGCAATAGCAGAACCCGATTGAGATTCAAACGGGCTGCGTACCTTGCCGATGGGGATGTTTATATCATCTTTCACGAGTGGGAAGTCTCTAACTCCTAGCTACGCAAGTTGCTCTGCAACTCTTGCAGCGATTCCGCACGCGGCAATCCTTTGTCGCGGTATGCGCCGGGAACATCCATCAACACGGCCTGCATTCCTGCTCCGGTTGCACCGAGGTAGTCGACGGAATAAACGTCGCCAACATAAAGGCTTTCTTCAGGCGTAGCGGCCATCGACTTCAGCGCCTGGCGAAAGATTTCCGGGTGCGGCTTTTCATAACCGACGAGGCCGGAGTCGGTGATCGTGTGAAAGCAGTCGGCGATTCCGCAGCGGCGCAGCACGTCTTCGATCCTGCCGTCGGCGTTGGAGATTACTGCGATGCGATAGCTCTGACCGATGGTGCGCAGTTGTTCAGCGGTTCCCGGTCGGATCTGGTCCCAATTGGCAGAGTTGCGGATGCCCGAAACCAGCTGTTGGCGCACAGCGTCGTCGTTGAGTCCGATCTCGGAGAGCAATTGCGTGTAGAACATCCACCAGAAGCTGTGGTCGGGGCTTCCATTCGTGGTCATCATCGCATCGAACTGATTCTTCGTTCGGCGCTCCAGGTCGCGCAGGTGTTCGGGATCAGGATGGAATCCGCGTTCCGCCAGCGGCGCGTGGATGCGCTCGCGATTGGGAAACAGCAGAGTATTGCCAACATCGAAGAAGATGACGTTCACGTCAGAAAACATGGGCGCAGGCACGTTCCGGGCTCGAGGGTCAGCCGGCCGGCAGTTCTCCGCTCGACCGCCTTTCTGGAATAGAGTAACGGAAAGTAGCGACCGGCGTCCTGTGCCGGTGCCAGAGCAAGATTAGCGTGTCGCCATCACAAAACCGGGGAATAATCGAAAAGACACATCGGGCTGACTTCGAGAAGGCAAACACGATAAGATCCATATTTCGCATGAAGCTTCCCCGCCTTTTCTCGAACGCACCTCGAAGTTCGTCCTCTCTGCTGCTTGCGACTCTGGGACAGGCCCACGGTTCCGTGGTCCAATGCGGACGGATGCTGCGTGCGTTGACGGTTGGGATCTTGCCCGCGCTCTTCCTCCTGCGCACAACGCGCGAAGAGATCTACAACGTCCTCTGGGCGCTCGTGTTTGGGTTTGCGACCCTGAATATCCTGAGCTTGGGAGCACGCCGTTTTGAGCAGGAGAAGGGAGGCCTCAGCTTTGGTGAGATCCTGGCCATCCTGGTTGTATTGGTGTCGGTCGTCCTGCTGGCCTGGGAACTGCTGTACGTGTTCCATATTCTCCCGATTCGCCTTGCGCCGAGCTGACCGGAATTGCGGTATGATTCGCGTGTGGCGAAACGCGAGTCCAATTTCGACGTGACCTGCCCCTGCTGCGGGGCGGTGATGAAGATCGAAGCAGTGAAGAAGGCCAAAGAGACGCCGGATACGGGACGGCCGATTCGGGACTTTGATCTGGACTGATGCTTTCACCGCCGAGGCGCCGAGGCGGCCGAGAATAGCAATCCTTTTCCTGATACTGCTTCATGCTGAACCTGAATGACTCAACCACTCTTGCTCGGTCATCGTGGCGCCCGGGCCTCCCGAAACATTCCGGAAAATACTCTGGCATCGTTCGAGCTGTGCTTGCAGCACGGCTGCGACGGCTTTGAGTTCGACGTGCGGCGGTCGGCCGATGGCGCAGCCGTAATCTGCCACGACGCCAAGTACAACGGAATGGAGATTGCGAAAACGCCTTCGAAAAGCTTGGCGAGGACGTCATCGTGCTGGTGGACAAGGACCGCGTGAAAGCCGGCCGGTACGCCATCGAGAAATTCGGCTGCGACACCCTGCTGCTCGATGATGGCTTTCAATACTGGGAACTCGCCGGGCGGCGGCACGACATCGTGCTCATCGACTGTCAGCAGCCATTCGGCAACGAGCACTTGCTGCCGCGCGGCACGCTGCGCGAACCCCCCTCGCACCTGGCGCGGGCGAGCACGATCTTCATCACCGCCCCGCAGCAGGGGCAGGTCACGTCGAAATTGGACTCGCGTTTCGCCACACGCGAATCATACCGCAATTCCGGTCAGCTCGGCGCAAGGCGAATCGGGAGAATATGGAACACGTACAGCAGTTC
>JAIQFZ010000084.1 GCA_020073015.1 Terriglobia bacterium
CGCTGCCGTTGATCCTGGGACATGAAATCGCTGGCCGTGTCGTGCTGGCCGGGGAGCACGCTGGAAACTGGATCGGGCGCTCGGTCATCGTGCCTGCCGTAATTCCGTGCGGTAATTGCGATGCCTGCCGCAGCGGGCGCCCGACCATCTGCCGCAAACAGTTCATGCCGGGCAATGATGCCGATGGAGGATTTGCGACCTGCGTACGGGTACCGGCACGTGGCCTGTGCCCGGTACCCGAAGAACTTCCCCAGGGACTCACCCTGGCGATGTTGTCGGTCGTCGCGGACGCGGTCACGACTCCCTATGAGGCGATCCGCCGTTCCGGTCTGAACGCCGACGATGTCGCAGTGTTTGTCGGAGCCGGTGGGATCGGGGGGTTCGGAGTGCAAATTGCCGCTGCGCTGGGCGCAGCCGTCGTCGCCATCGATGTTGACGCGGACCGGCTGGAGCTGGCCTCGGCGCACGGCGCCACGCTGGCACTGAACGCCCGCGAGTGCGCGGATGTGAAGTCGGCCGTGCGGTCTTTCGCCCGGCAGAGCGGCCGGCATGGGATCGGCCTCAAGATCTTCGAAACCAGCGGGACGCCCGTCGGCCAGCAGACTGCGTTCAGCCTGCTCGACCCGGGCGCTCACCTGGCAATCGTCGGCTACACCGCGCAGAAAGTTGAAGTGCGCCTGTCCAATCTGATGGCCTTCGATGCCACCGCTCGCGGAAATTGGGGATGCCCTCCCGATCAGTACCCGAATGCGCTGGCCATGGTGCTCGAAGGGAAAATTCATATTCAGCCTTTTGTCGAGATGCACCCACTCGAGGAGGCGCAGCAAGTTCTCGAGGCGGTCCATCATCACCAACTCCGAAGGCGAGCGGTGCTCGTGCCGCAGCCGCGGGGCATGGAACAAGGAACAAATCCATGAAAGATCACAACCTGGTAGAACAGTTCTCCCCGAACGAAATTTTGCTGGAGCGCAGGCCCGCACGCGATCGCGACGGCACGAGCGTGAACGGGCTGCACAATGTGTGGATCACTCTGAACAATCCGCGCGAGCTGAACAGCTACACCACGACGTCGATCAAGGAAGTTATCCTCGCGCTGCGCGAAGCCAGCAATGATCGCGCCGCGGTTGCCGTCGTCCTCACGGGATCGGGCACGCAGGCCTTCTGCACGGGCGGCAACACGCGCGAGTATGCGGAGATTTATGCCGGAGCCCCGGGCGAGTACCGGCAATACATGCGCTTGTTCAACGATATGGTCAGCGCCATCCTCAGTTGCGACAAGCCGGTGATCTGCCGCGTGAACGGCATGCGCGTCGGCGGCGGGCAAGAGATTGGCATGGCCTGCGACTTTTCCGTAGCCAGCGACCTTGCCGTATTCGGCCAGGCTGGACCGAGGCACGGTTCCGCGCCCGATGGCGGCAGCACCGACTTCCTGCCGCTGTTCGTCGGCATCGAGCGCGCCATGCTCAGCGCCACGCTCTGCGAGCCGTGGAGCGCGCACCGCTTCTATCGGCTGGGAGGGCTCACGCAGATCGTTCCGGCGCTCAAGGTTGACGGGAAATATGTGTCCAACCCGCTGGTCGTGACCGATCGGGAGTACGACGAATTTGGCCGCCTAGTGTTCGGAGACTGGAAGACGGGAGAAGCCCGAGAGGCGGGGAAAGCGCTGATGTCCAAAGGCACCATCGATCTTTCATTGCTGGATGAAGCGGTTGAGGGACTTTGCACGAAGTTGCTGCACACCATGCCGGATTGCCTGACGAAGACGGTCGAGAGTGTGAGGAAACACAAATTGGAACACTGGGACCGCAACCGCGAAACCAACCGCGCCTGGCTGGCCCTGAACATGATGACGGAGGCTAACGCCGGTTTTCGCGCCTTCCACTACGGCACCCGGCAGCAACGCGAGGCGGATTTCGTTAAGTTGCGCCAGCGTCTGGCGGAAGGCGCGCGCTGGAGCGAGGCGTTGATCGCCGAAATCGCGCCCTGGGCAGTTCCGGAAACGACAAAGGCAGGGCGATGAGCAGCCTGAAACTCTCCTTCGAACACGACGGCCAAGTCGCCCGCGTCGCATTGGCTGCGCCCAAGGCCAACATCGTCGACCAGGCTATGATGGCAGCTTTGGCCGCAGCCTTCGACGACCTGCGGAATCGACCACAGCTCAAGGCGATGATTCTCACCGCGGAAGGCCCGCATTTCAGCTTTGGCGCCAGCGTTCAGGAGCACCTGCCCGAGCATGTCAGGACCATGTTGCCTCGGTTCAGCAGACTGCTTGGGCAATTGCTGGAAGTGCCGGCGGTCACCCTTGCGGCCGTGCGCGGGCAGTGCCTGGGCGGAGGGTTTGAGCTGGCCATGGCTTGCGACTTTATCGTCGCGGAGGAAGGCGCTCAATTCGCTTGTCCCGAAATCAAGCTGGCAGTTTTCCCGCCCGCGGCGGCAGCGCTATTACCGGCCCGGGTTGGCGTGAGCCGGGCTGCAGAGCTCGTGTTGACCGGAACCGCGTGGACTGTGCCTCAGGCGGTAGCGGCGGGATTGATCGTGCAAACCGCGCCGCAAGGGCGGTTGGAAGCGACGGTCGAAACCTGGATCTGCGATCACTTTCTGGCCCGCTCGCCAATCGCGCTGCGGTACGCCATACGCGCTGCCCGCCTCCCGATGCGACGGGCGTTCCAGGAGGATCTGCCGCAATTTGAGCGCATGTACCTGGACGAGCTCATGGCCAAGCCCGACGCCGTGGAAGGACTCCGCGCCTTCATGGAAAAACGAGAGCCACGATGGGAAAAGAGCCGGGAGAAGAGAGGAGAGCTCCGGTGAACCCTGCGATCGAGCAGATCCTCAGCCGCGCCCAGACCTTGTACGAAGACGTTGACTACAAGGCGGTCGCGGAATGGAAATCCTGCGCGCCCGGGCGCAAAGCGATCGGGTATATGCCGATTTATGTCCCGCGGGAACTGATTCATGCGGCGGGAATGTTGCCGGTCGGCATCTTCGGCGGAGGCGACCGGCTGGAAATCATCCGTGGCGACGCCTACTTCCAGAGCTACATCTGCCACATTCCTCGCAGCACGATCGAGCTGGCACTATCGGGACGGCTAGATGTGCTGGACGGCATGTTGTTCCCTTCGATCTGTGATGTCATCCGCAACCTGAGCGGCATGTGGACGATGCTCTTTCCCGGACGCTACGTGCGTTATGTTGATCTCCCCCAGAACTACGACGCCCGCGTTGGAGGTGAATTCTGGCGGCGGGAATTAACGGCGATTCGCGAGGACATGGCCCGGCTGGCGGGTGGACTGATCACCGATCAGAATCTCCGCAACAGCATCCGGATCTACAACCAGAACCGCCGCGTGATCCGGGAACTCTACCAGGCGCGCAGTGAAGCTCCGTGGCTCTATCCCATCGCGCAGGTCTATGCCGTACTGCGCGCCGGCGCTGTGCTGCCGCCGGAGGAGCACACCACGATGGTGCGCCGCTACCTCGAGATGGCCTCGCAGGGATCGGCCCTTCCTGAAGATCGCAGCCGAGTCGTGCTGACGGGCATGTTCTGTGAACAGCCTCCGCTGGCGTTGCTCATCACCCTGGAACGCGCGGGCTGTTGGATCGTGGACGACGACCTGCTGCTCGGCTTGCGCTGGTTCACCGGCGAGGTGCCCGAGGAGGGCGATGCGATCGAAAACCTGGCGCAGGCTTACCTGACGCAAAGCGTGGCCACGGCCTCCTGCTATGCGCCCGATGGGCAACGCGGCCGGTGGCTGGTCGATGCCGTGCGGCAGAATCGCGCGGATGGCGTCATTTTTTGTGCTCCGAGTTTTTGCGATCCCGCACTGCTGGAGCAACCCATGCTGGTCGCCGCTCTGGAGCGCGAACACATTCCCCACACCCAGTTCAAGTATTCCGAGGATACGGGACAATTCGCCGTCATCCGCGAACAGGCGGGCACCTTCTCGGACTCCATCCGGCTATGGAGCGAGGCATGAGCGCAGACACCGTGAAGGCATCGACCGTGCAGAAAGAGCAGAGCATGGTCCTGCAGAAGCAGCTCATCGGGGACTACTACGATTCTCTGGGACGGGCGCGGGAAGAAGGAAGGCGAGTCGTCTCCACGTTTGTTCCCGGTAATTTGACCGAACTGCTGCGGTCCTTCGATCTGCTCCCGATCCTGCCGGAGATCAACGCGCTCCAGTCCGGCATGCGCAAGCTTTCCGCCAACTACATTGCGGAAGCGGAGAAGCAAGGGCACAGCGAGGATGTCTGCACCTATGTGAAATGCGATATCGGCATGCTGAAGTCGGGTAACGTGGGTCCCACCGGCGTGAAGCTCCCCAATCCCGACCTGCTGCTGCTTTCCTACACCGGATGCTTCACCTTTCTCAAGTGGTTCGAACTCCTGCGCCAGGAATATCAATGCCCGGTAGCCATGCTGCACGTGCCCTACCTGGCCAACGGACGCATTGAACCGCACCATGTCGATTACGTGGTGCAGCAGTTGCGCACCGAGGTGATCCCGAAACTGGAGCAGGTCAGTGGCCGCCGTTTCGATGAGGCCCGACTGTCCGAGATGCTGGCTCTTTCCGCCCAGGCAGAGGACGATTTCGTGTGGGTGCTGGAGAGCGCGAAGAACGAGCCCTCGCCGATTGATGCGTACTTCGGCGGCGTTTACTACATCGGCCCGATCTTCACCGCTTTCAGAGGCACGAGCCAGGGAGTCGAATACTACCGTGTGCTGCGCGAAGAAATCACGGAACGGATCAGGCTAGGACTTGGTCCCGTCACTCCCGAGGGCACGATGGAGCGCCAGCGCTATCGCCTGGTGGTGGAGGGACCGCCCAACTGGACCAGCTTTCGCGAGTTCTGGAAGATGTTCTACGACGAAGGCGCGGTCGTGGTCGCGAGCAGCTATACGAAGGTGGGCGGTCTCTACGATCGCGGCTTCCGCCACGACCCCAATCGCCCGCTCAAGAGCCTGGCTGAATACTGCCTGGGCTGCTACACCAACCTTGGCCTGCCGGCGCGCGTCGATCTGCTGGAGCGCTACATCCGCGAGTACCGCGCTGACGGTTTCATAATCAACAGCGTCAAGAGTTGCAACTCGTTCAGTGTCGGCCAGTTGCTGATGCTGCGGCAACTTGAGCAGCGGACGGGTGTGCCTGGCGGATTTATCGAGAGCGATCTGGTCGATCCGCGATATTTTTCGCCGGCCAACATCAAGAACCGCATCGAGAGCTACCTGCAGATGCTCGAACAAAAGCGCGGAGCCGGGGTGACGGCATGAGCGTGGTGGAGGTTCTGCTCGGGATTGATCTGGGCTCGACCACGACCAAGGCTATCGCGCTTGATCGAACCGGTCGGATCATTGGCCGCGGCATCACCAACACCCGCAGCAACTATGAAGTCGCTTCCCAGATCGTTCGTGACGAAGCGCTGGTGCAATCAAGATTTGAACTGGTGCGGCATGCCATGGAAGCCGACCCGGAACTTTCAGGAATCGAACGCAAGTTTATTGGATCGCTGGTGCGCAATTTCCGACAGCAGCAACATCTGGAACAGTTGGAGTGGCTGGAGTCGGCGCTCGACCGTTGTGCCGACGCGCCCCGATATGCGCCCCAAAGGGAGGCAGTCAAGGAAGCACTCCATCGCATCTGTCAGGCGATGCGGGCGCGCGTTCCCGGCCATTTCAGCGAATTGGCGGTGCGGAAAAGCGATTTTTTTCGCGACCTGGCCGCCGCCGATTACATGCAGTTGGCGGAGCAGTTCAGCGATTCGAAGCATGCTTCTTTCGACGTCCTGTGTGGGCTGTTCGACGCCGCCATCCTGGTGGTTGAGAACGCCGCTGGCGACGGGGCATTTGAACGGCACGCCGGGCCGGCACTGGAGCAGACGCTGGCCAACGCGCCGACGGACATTTGCGAGCGGGAAGCAAGACTGCGTTCTGCTGTTGACGCGGTGAGAGCAACTGAACTCCGGGTGCTGGGAATGGTCGGTACTGGCTATGGCAGGCAAAGGCTTCCGTTCCCGAAAGAACAGGTCCGCAGCGAGATCCTCTGCCACGGCCTGGGCGCGCATGCCATGTTCGCCAGCACGCGCACGGTGCTCGACATTGGTGGCCAGGACACCAAGGCGATTCAGGTAGATGGCAGCGGCATCGTCACCAGTTTCCAGATGAATGACCGGTGTGCGGCGGGATGTGGGCGCTACCTGGGCTATATCGCCGACGAAATGAACCTCGGCCTGCATGAACTCGGCAGGCTGGCGCAGGAGAGCACGTGCAGCGTAAGGATCAACAGCACGTGCACGGTTTTTGCCGGAGCCGAACTGCGGGATCGCCTCTCTTTGGGGCAGAAGGTGCCGGACATCCTGGCAGGTCTGCACCGGGCGATCATGTTGCGGGCGATGTCGCTGCTGGCACGTTCCGGAGGAATCTCCGACGAATTCACATTTACCGGGGGAGTAGCCCGGAACCCGGCTGCGGTCTCTGCCCTGCAAGGCCTGGTTCAACAGAACTATGGCGTGCGAAAACTGAATATTTCTCCGGAGTCCATCTACACGGGGGCGCTGGGGGCGGCGCTATTCGCGCAGCGTGCTGCCGACGGAGGGCATGCGGCATGAATGCTAAGGCTGAAGATAGCATCCTCGCGGCGGGCGTTGACGTGGGCTCGAGTGCCGTCAAGTTTGCGCTGGCGCGGATTGCCGCAGAGGGGACTGCCAACGTGCTCGGTCTGCACAATGAGCGCATTCGCCGCCGCGACCTCCGGAAGGTGATTCGCGAAGGCTATGAGGCGGCTCTGGAAGCGGCGGGAGTGCGACAGAACGAGATCGCCTACACCGCGAGCACCGGCGAAGGCGAGTTGGTGGATTTCCGCCGAGGTCACTTCTACGGCATGACGACGCATGCGCGTGGCGCGGTCTTCCTGATGCCGGGCACCGGCGCCCTGATCGACATCGGAGCCCTGCACGCGCGTGCCATGCGGGTGGACGAGCGCAGCCGCGTATTGGCCTACCGCATGACCAGCCAGTGCGCTTCCGGTTCCGGACAGTTTCTCGAGAACGTGGCCCGCTACCTGGGCATCATGCTGGAAGACGTGGGACCTTTGTCCTGCGAAGCCAAGAATCCGGAATCGGTCAGCAGTATCTGCGCTGTGCTGGCGGAGACCGACGTGATCAACATGGTGAGCCGTGGCATTTCGCGCAGCGACATCCTGAAAGGAATTCACTTGTCGATGGCGGGGCGTTACACGAAGCTTCTGCGCTCAATCGATGCGAGCGGGGACGTGGCAATCACCGGCGGACTAGCCGCGGATATCGGACTGTGCCGGGCATTGGAAGAGAAGATCGCCGACGAAAAGCTAGCCATGCGTGTGCGAACTCACCCGGACTCGATCTACGCCGGTGCGATCGGGGCGGCGCTTTGGGGGGCGCACCGGCATCGCGTGCTGGCGCGGCGCACCGAGGTGGTGGCGTGATGAGCGCTCTGGAAAACAAGATTGCCGTCGTGACCGGTGGATCCGGCGCGATCGGTTCCGCCATCAGGGCTGGCCTGGAGCAGCAAGGAGCGTGCGCGGTGTCGCTGGATGTGGCGCCTCCGGCGGCGGCTGCGCCCTTCCAGGCTTGTGATGTGCGGGACGACGCTTCCGTGGCCTCGGCCATCGCAGAGGTGCAGCGCACTTACGGGCGCCTCGATCTGGTGGTACACGCGGCAGGAGTCTCCCGTGAAGCGGTGGTATGGAAGCTTGCGGTGGAGGACTGGGATTTTGTGCAAAGCGTGAACTTGCGCGGGGCTTTCCTTTTGCTGCGCCATGCCATCCCTGTGATGCGCGCCGGCGAAGGCGGACGGATCGTGCTCATCGGCTCCATCAATGGTTCGCGCGGAAAATTTGGCACCTCCGCGTATTCGGCAAGCAAGGCTGGTTTGATCGCCCTGGCCAGGACCGTTGCGCGCGAGGTTGCCCGCCTGGGAATTCTCATCAACGTTGTCGAGCCGGGATGGGTGCGCACACCGCTCACCGACAATCTGCCACAGTCGGTCCGCGATGCTGCCTTGGCGGAAAGTCTGGTGGGAAAATACGTCGAACCGGCGGACGTGGCCTCCGCAGTCGCGTTTCTTTGCGGACCCGGGGCGCAGCAGATCACCGGGCAGATCCTTCGCGTCGATGGTGGACAGTCGCTCGGCAGTGTTTGAGAGAGGAGCCGTATATGAGTACCAAACCTCTGGAAGAACCGGGAGTCCTGGAAACGGACAGTATTCTGGTACGCCTGATGAGCGCACACGACCTGGAGGCGGTCGTTGCCATTGACGCAGCGGCCAGCGGCCGGCGGCGTCCCCGCTATTTCGAGTTGATGTTGGAACGGGCGGTGAAACAAGCGGCGCTGCAAATCTCGCTGGCGGCGGAAGTGGATAAGCGCGTCGTCGGATTCGTCATCGCATCGCTGTACTATGGCGAGTACGGAGTCAGCGAACCCACTGCCTCGCTCGATGCCATCGGCGTGGACCCGGCAAACCGCGGCCAACACGTGGGAAGAGCCTTGCTGCGGCAGTTGCGGCTGAATCTATCCGCCCTCCGGGTCACAACGCTGCGCACGGAAGTATCGTGGGATGATTTTGATCTTCTCGCTTTCTTCAAGAAGGAAGGATTTTCCCCGGCGCACCGTCTCTGTTTGGATTGTGCGCTCGATCCCACACGCTTTGAGTGAAGCGCACGTAAGGAGGATCGTATGTCAGAAGCGACTGATGGCCCTGTACGTTGTCCCCGTTGCGGTCACCTGGGCGCCACGGCGGACAAATTCTGCGCCGAGTGCGGACGTTTTCTCCGCGACGCTTCGATCGACCAGCGCCTTCTTTTGGCCCTGGTGCATGAACACGAGGGACGGGGAAGGGAAGCACGGCAGGAACTCCAGCACTTGCTCGACGCCGAGCCCGATCACGCCCTCGGCAACCACCAACTCGGGAACCTCTTGTTCCATGAAGGTCTCCTGGACCAGGCCATCGAACACTATCGCCGGGCGGTGGCGGCCTCGGCGACGTTTGTGCTTGCCTATTACGACCTCGGGGTCGCCTACTACCACCGTGGCAACATGCCGGACGCGGCGGCTGCCTTCCGCCGCTGTCTCGATATTAATCCCAACTACAACGCCGCCCACTACCGGCTGGCGCTGGCGCTGTTTCACCAGGGCCAGCTCGCCGAGGCCCGCGAGCACTTTGAGCTTTCCGCGACCCTCACTCCCGAGTACGTAATGGCCCACTATCACCTGGGAGTGATTCACGAGCGCGAAGGTGAGACTGAGATTGCTCGCCGCGAATTCGAACGGAGCCTGGAAGATGGGGTTCACGAACTCAGCAGTTTGTACCACCTGGCGCTGATCCGTCGCGCGCAGGGTGACAATGCCGGAGCAGAAGAGCTTTTGAGGCGAGCGGGTGAGTTTGGCAAGTTGCGCCCGTCGACATCCGAAGCTAGGTAAATCGAGAGGATGCGGCATGGAAATCTCGGTGAAAAACGGCCTCATCTTCGACTGGGCGCGCGCGGGCCCGCATACTACTTCCTGGCCAGCACACGTCATGCTTGACGATGAGACGCTGCGCGATGGTCTGCAGAGCCCCTCCGTTACCGATCCGCCCGTGGCGGCGAAAGTCGAGATTCTCCATCTCATGGAGAATCTCGGAATTGAAACCGTGGATGTCGGGCTGCCCGGAGCCGGCGCACGCCAGCGCGAAGGTGTACTCGCGCTCTGCCGTGAGATCTCCGCCCGGCGGATGCGCATACGCGCAAACTGCGCCGCCCGCACCATGATGGTGGACATTCGTCCCATCGCGGAGGCATCGCAACTAACGGGCGTGCCGATTGAGGCTGCTTTGTTTATCGGCAGCAGTCCCATCCGCCAGTACGCGGAAGAATGGACCCTTGAGCAAATCCTGCGCCACACCCGGGAAGCCATCCGCTTTGCCGTAAAGGAAGGCCTCGAGGTGATGTACGTGACGGAGGACACCGTACGATCTTCGCCAGAGCACCTGCGTATCTTGTTTGCCGAAGCGATCCAGGCTGGAGCCAAGCGGCTATGTCTCTGCGACACGTGTGGGGCTGCGACTCCGGAGGCGGTCTGGAACCTGGTGTCCTGGGTTAAGAAGTTCTTGGCGGAGGCTGGGGCCGACCTCGGCATCGACTGGCACGGTCACCGCGATCGTGGCCTCGATTTGGCGAACACGCTGGCCGCCATTGAGGCGGGGGCATCCCGTGTGCACGGCACCGCGCTCGGAATCGGCGAGCGCGTGGGAAACACGCCGATGGAACAGTTGCTGGTGAATCTCAACCTCCTCGGCATGAGGCACGACGACCTCAGTTCTTTGCAGAAGTATGTAGACTCGGTTTCGGCCGCGACCTGCGTTCCAGTGCCAGTGAATACTCCGGTGATCGGACGCGATGCCTTCCGCACCGCCACCGGCGTCCACGCGGCGGCCATCATCAAAGCCCAGAAGAAGGGGGATCGCTGGCTGACCGACTACGTCTATTCAGGAGTCCCCGCAAGCCTGATCGGACGAAATCAGGAAATTGAGATCGGGCCCATGTCGGGCAGTTCGAACGTTATCTTCTACCTATCACAGCGGGGAATCGTGGCGAGCCATGAACTCATACAGGCCGTCCTGCTGGTTGCAAAAGAGTCCAACCGCATTCTGCAGGAACCGGAAATCCTGGCCATCGTGCGGCGCTTTGAAAGTGTGACTTCGTAGGATACTTTGTTGGCTAGAGTTGGTTTCATAAATTGGTTTTGGGTAGGGCACGGTTTTAGCCGTGCCGTTCGCGGCCTGAAAGAATCCGGGCTTTAGCCCCTGAGGGGCGTGCCGTCCGAGCGGAAAGGCATTTCTAGAGACTGCGCGAATAGTCCCGGCCAAGCGATAGCAGCTGGAAGCCGAATCAGGATGAAGAAACAACTCATAGAACTGCGCGTTAACGGCCTCACCCGCGAGCTCGCCATCGAGCCGAGCGCGCTCCTGCTCGACGTGTTGCGCCGCGATCTCGGCCTCACCGGCTCAAAGCGCGGCTGCGACGACTCCTCCTGCGGGGCCTGCACGGTGCTCGTCGACGGCACGCCGATGCTCGCCTGTACGCTGCTCGCCTTCAGTTGCGAGGGGCAGGAGATCACTACCGTCGAAGGCATCAGTGAGCACGGCAGCCTGGCCGCCATCCAGAAGGCTTACGGAGATTGGGGCGGCGCGCAATGCGGATACTGCACACCGGGTTTCATGATCACGGTAAAGCATCTGCTCGCGGTGAATCCGGATCCTTCGGACGAAGCGATCCGCAGCGCGTTGAGCGGCAATCTCTGCCGCTGCACCGGCTACACGCAGATGTACCAGGCAATCAAGGCTGCGATCGAAGCGGAGAAGAAGGGAATGGCGACGGTGAAATGACAGTCCCTCAGGCGTCTGTTTCCCAGTTGTCATCCCGAGCGAAGCGAGGGATCTGCATTGCTTGGATCATGCTTACTGTCAGCTCGGTGCTCGGTCAGGACATATTTCCCAAGGGCTGGCAGCGGATCACTCAAGCGGAAGCGGCGGATGACTGGCGTCAGAAAAGTCGGACAAGGTACCTGCTAGTCAAAGGTGATTTTGACGGCGACGGAAAGCCGGATACTGCTGAACTATTGCTCAATCCCTCAGCCAATCAATTTGCGTTGTTGTCAAGCTGGCATCCAGCGCGAAATGGCAGATGCTCGGCGAACCTTTCGACGTTAAGGTGCTTGACCGTTTCGGAATTAATCTCGTGAAGCCGGGCAAATACCAAACGGCATGTGGGAAAGGCTATGGTGATTACGCTTGCGCCCATGGCGAGCCAAATGTTTTGCAGCTTTCCGCTCCTGGCATCGGCCTCTTCTATACCGAGAGCTCAGACTCGATTTTCTACTGGGAGAGGAAGTCGAGGAAGTTTGCGGAAGTTCTAATGAGCGATTGACAGGAGACCAATGACCAACGACTACTCCATCATTGGCAAATCCATCGCCATGGTTGACGCCGCCGGGAAGACCACCGGCTCCGGCAAGTACGCCGACGACCTCTCTCTCCCCGGCATGCTCTATGGAAAGATTCTGCATTCGCCGCATCCGCATGCTCGCATCAAGAGCATTGACACCAGCCGGGCCGAGCGGCTCGACGGTGTGATCGCGGTGGTCACGGGGAAGGACGCTCCCAACCCCTTCGGCATCCTGCCAGTCGGCCACGACGAGCACGCGCTGGCGCTCGACAAGGTTCGCTACGTCGGCGACAACGTCGCTTGCGTGGCGGCGGTCTCCGAAACTATTGCAGAGAAGGCGCTCGAATTGATTGACGTGGATTATGAGCATCTGCCCGCCTCCTTCGATCCCGAAGAGTCGATGAAGGCCGAGACGAATCTCATCCACGACAACAAGCCGAACAACATGGAGAAGGACTACCACCACGTCTTCGGCGATCCGGACAAGGCCTTCGCTGAAGCCGACTACATCGCCGAAGGCCGATTCCTCGCCAATGAGGTCACCCATGCGGCCATGGAGCCGCACTGCACGCTGGCCGCGTTCGAACTTGATCCGCACACGGGCACACTCGGTCGTCTGACAGTCTGGTCCTCCACTCAGGTTCCCTATTACCTGCAACACAAGCTGTCGCTGGTGCTCGAGATGCCGATGTCGCAGATCCGCGTGATCAAGCCGCTGGTGGGAGGTGGCTTTGGCGGAAAAAGTGAAGTGATCCCCATCGAAATTATTGCCGCCGTCGCCGCTCGCGCGGCGCAGAGGCCGGTGAAGATCACTTACACGCGCGAGGAAGTGTTTTGGGCGCACCGCGGGCGCCCGCGCACCATCGTGGACCTCAAGACCGCGGTGAAAAACGACGGCAGCATCACCGCCGTGAAGGCGCGCGTTGTGCAGGATGGTGGCGCCTACTGCTCCTACGGCGTGGTCACCATTCTTTACTCCGGTGCGCTACTGGGCGCACTCTACGATATTCCCAACATCCAATACGACGGCTATCGCGTGCTCACCAACAAGCCGGCCTGCGGCGCCATGCGCGGACACGGCACGGTTAACGTCCGCTTCGCCTTCGAATCGCAGCTCGACGAAATTGCGGCCAAACTCAAGATGGACCCCGCCGAGATCCGTCGCCGCAATTTGCTCAAACCTCCCTGCATTACGATCAACGGCCTGCGCGTGCAGAGCTACGGTCTCCCGGAATGCATTGACCAGGTAGTAACACGCTCGCGCTGGAACGAGCGCAAGGGAAAACTGCCCAGGGGCCGGGGTCTCGGCGTTGCTTGCAGCCACTACGTGAGCGGCGCGGCGAACTCGATTATCCGCTCCGACATGCCGCACTCCACGGTGAACATCAAAATTGACCGCGACGGCGGTGTCGTCATCTACACCGGCGCGTCCGATATCGGCCAGGGTTCCGACACGATGGTCGCGCAAGTGGCCGCGGAAACGCTGGGCTGCGCGCTCTCCCGCGTGAAGGTGGTCGCCGCTGACACCGACCTCACGCCGATTGACATCGGTTCCTACTCCAGCCGTGTCACCTTCATGAATGGCAATGCAACGTTGCGCGCTGCCCAGCAAGTCAAGAAGCAGATCGCCGCCGCAGCAGCAAAGAAAATGAACTGCGCTCCCGAGGACATCGTCTTCAAAAACGACCGTTTGGAGCGGCAGGGCTTGTGTGGGGACGGGCGCCTCGCCCGTCCAGGCGGAGCGGAGCTCCGCAGCGAATCCGCCACCGTATCCGGCCGCGTCGAAGGCCAGATCCTCCGGGGCTCACTCCAGCAAAAACGGAAGGATGAAGGTCCGAAGGATTCGATTACGTTCGAGGAAGCGGTGGTCGCTGCGATCGACTTCCACGGCGCTCTCAGCGGCACCGGCTCGTATACGCCTCCGCCGGAGGCCCGCGGCGGGAAGCACAAAGGCGCGGGCGTTGGACCCTCGCCGGCCTATTCCTACTCGGCCCAGGTCGCGGAGGTCAGCGTGGACGAAGACACCGGTGAGGTCACCGTCCACAAAGTCTGGGCGGCGCACGATTGCGGGCGTGCTCTCAACCCGGTTTCCGTCGAAGGCCAGGTGATCGGCTCGGTGTGGATGGGGATGGGCCAGGCGCTTACGGAAGAGATGATTTGGAAGGACGGGCTGCTCATGAACCCCGGTTTGCTCGAATACCGCAGCCCGTCATCAGTCGACTCGCCGGAGGTCGAGGCGATCATCGTCGAAAGCATCGACCCCGAAGGTCCGTTCGGCGCGAAGGAGGCCAGCGAAGGCTCGCTCGCAGCCACCATCCCCGCGATTGCCAACGCGATCTACGATGCCGTCGGTATCCGTCTACACGAGTCGCCCTTCACGCCGGAGCGCGTACTGGCCGCATTGCGCGCGAAGAGGAATGCCAAGCCCCTGAACCTGACGCAAGGCGTGGACCCCACCGCGCCGGCAAAATTTCGTGAACACGGGGGCGAGTTATGTTTCAAGGGCAAAGGCCCGGAGCGGCATGAATTCGATCCCGCGCGTCGAGAAGCGCAGCTGGGAGGTGCGGATTGAGCCTCCCTGCGTTTAAGCTCCTGCGTCCGCGCACCACTGCGGAAGCGGTCGCACTGCTAGCCCAGCACGCCGGCAACATCCGCATCCTGGCCGGCGGCACCGACCTTCTGCCCTCGATGCAGCAAAAGCTGTTCGCGCCGGAATACGTGCTCGACATCCGCCGCGTTCGGGAGCTCAGCGGTATTCGCCCGCAACCCCACGGCGGTGTCGAACTCGGTGCCCTCACTCCACTCACCGACATCGAACACTCTGACGTACTACGTCAGCACTACCCCGTGCTTCCCGAGGCCGCAAAAACCGTCGCCTCGCCCGTGCTGCGTAACATGGGCACAATTGGAGGGAACATTTGTCTTGACACGCGCTGCCTCTGGTACAACCAGTCGTTGCAGTGGCGAAAATCCTGCGCCTTCTGCATTAAGAAAGATGGCGATCTCTGCCACGTCGCGCCGGGCGGCACGAGGTGCTGGGCCGCTTTTTCGGGCGACACTCCGGCGGCGCTGCTCTGCCTTGATGCAGAAATCGAGATTGCCAGCACCTCCGGCTTGCGCTGCGTAAAGCTCGCGGACTTCTACACGGGCATCGGGGATGACTACCGCAGATTGCGCCCCGACGAACTACTGACCCGTGTCTTCCTGCCTGCATCCTCGGCCGGCTATCGCGGCGCCTACCGCAAGCTCCGCATCCGCGGCTCGATTGACTACCCGCTCGCCGGTGTCGCCGTGGCTCTGAAGAGGTCCAACGGACACATCGAAGACGTGCGCGTCGGACTGACTGCCGTGAATCCCGCACCCGCGCTGGTGAGCGGTGTCACCCAACTCTTGGCGGGTAGACGGATGACGGAAGAGCGGGCTGAAGCCGCCGGTGTTCTCGCAGCCCAGACCGCGAAGCCGTTGACAACCTCGGCCCTGACCCCTGAGTACCGTCGCGAGATGATCCGTGTGTTCACGAAACAGGCGATTGTTTCGCTCGCTACTGAACGAAAGCTGGGATAAGACTGGGAAACCATCCATTGTGAGTACTCCCACGCTCGGTCACTGCGAGCTTTCCAGGATTTCCCTGGAACTCATTTGAGGGCGAGAAGACTACGCGAGAAGCAAGACCGGGGAAATACTGTCAAGACCATCAGGGCAGGCTGCACGTGATCAGTGGCCCTGCCTGTCATCGCTGCGGCACGGCCACTGAACGGAGTTCCCAAGGCGTCTTGAGTCAACAATCACAAATTAACGATCGACGTTATCTTACGGCGTTACCGTGAAACTGGCTGCGCTCGTGGCCTTTCCTCCAGGGGGCGTCACCGAGATCTTCCCCGTCTTCGCTCCCGTGGCGACGGTCGCCGTAATCTGGCTGCCATTATTCACTTGAAATGTGGCAGCCTTGCCACCGATGGTGACTTTGGCTGCGCCGGTCTATCCGCTCCCCGTGATCGTGACCACCGTTGCTGCCGGGCCGCTCGTCGGGCTGAAACCCGTGATCACCGGCACCACAAGGAAAATGTGATTGCTGGTCTGCCAATTCCGCAACCAGAAGTTGTTCACCGACACTTGGAAGCAGCCGCTGAGAACGGCAGAGAGAGTTTCTCGATTGGCTGAAAACCTGCCTTCCCGTCTTTTGCTCCACGCACCTCGACCGCGACGCTGCTTGCGGTCACCGAGATCTTGATCTGGTTCTAAACCGACCTCTGAGCAGGCTCCCGAATCAGCCCAGCCGGTTTAGACCGTCCACGTAGGCTTTTGCGCTAGCCTCGATGATGTCGGTGGAAGCGCCGCGACCCATGACGCGGCGGTTGCCGATTTCCAGTTGTACGGTGACCTCTCCCATGGCTTCGGTGCCCTCGGTTACGGCTCGAATGTCATAGCGCAAGAGTTTCGCGTGGGTGGAGGTGAGTCCCGCAATCGCCTTGTACACGGCATCGACCGGTCCGTCGCCGATCGAAGCTCCTTCCCTCGTCTTCCCGTTCACCAGCAGACGCACGGTCGCGGTTGGAATCGCGGTCGTGCCGCTGTAACTGTGCAGATACTCCAGCTTCAGGTTCTGCTGCACCGGAGGGAATTCATCGTGCACCAGCGCGGCCAGGTCTTCGTCGAGCACTTCCTGTTTCTTATCCGCCACGGCCAGGAAGCGTTGGTACATAGCGTCAAGCTCCTGCTTGGAGAGTTGGTAACCGAGTTTCTCCAGCCGCGACCGCAG
>JAIQFZ010000227.1 GCA_020073015.1 Terriglobia bacterium
GGTGTGGTGCGGCAGGATTCCCGTGTGCAACATGTCCGGGTTCGTGAGGACGACATGGCCGCGCTCCCGGATCGCCTTTCGGGCGTCGCTCGGTGTATCGCCGTCATAGGTGAATACCCCAAAGCAGTCATCAACTCGCTTGGCAAGGTCGTGCAATTCGGCAAGCTGGTCCTGGGCCAGAGCTTTGGTCGGAAATAAGTAAAGAGCGCGGGTATCGGGATTCTCGAGCACGGCGTTCAAGACCGGCAGGTTGTAGCAGAGTGTTTTGCCCGATGCCGTCGGCGTCACTACGACAACGTTCTTCCCGCCGTGTACAAGTTCAGCGGTGGCGGCCTGGTGCGAATACAGTTCTTGGATTCCCTTCGCGCGGTACGCCTCAGACAATGCACTTGTTACCCAACCCGGCATGGGGCGAAACTCGGCGTCTCGGGCTGGTATCTGCCGCACCGAGGTCAGCACTTCGTCTCTCTGATAGCGGGCAACCAACGCCCCTAAAATCTGCTGCACGGTTTCGAGAGTAGTGGCAGATCGTGGCGCTAGGGCTTCGGACGGGGTCATGCGATGCTCCGGAACGTATTCGCCTTTTGTTCGCTCACAAGCCTAGCACCTCATCCATCTCCACGCAATATCTGAAGCGACACACAAGACCGCCCCGCTGGTGGAACCTGGGCCATGGTCAACGGAAATAGAAAAGACGAGTGTTCGTGGCTCAATCAATCCGGGGTATTAGGCGCTTGTGTTGAAGAAGAGCTTGAAGGGAAACCGAAAGCGGACGCGGACCGCAATGCGGGAGTTTGGGAGCAAGCCGCCCACTTGGCTTGGTCGCGGACGGCTCGCCAGAGCACATGCCTGCAGACGGGCCTCACGAGCGGCTGCGGCGCAGATCATAGCACGGTGATGCGAGCGAAAGGGAGCCGGCAGGAAAAACGCGCACGGCGTTTGTGCCGTCAGTTTGGTAGTGGTGCAGTTTGAAATCTACAGGTCATAGCCGAGTTTGCTCCGTTGTGGGAAGCTGTAGGTATGGCAACGAAGCGTACAAAAGCCGATAAAGCACAGCGGCAGGCTGATGAACTGGAAAGCAAGTCGGAACGCCGTCCGGCACAAGTACCGAAGAAGACGACGACGCCCGAGAACTTCAGCCAAGCCGCTGCCATGACCGTCAGAGAGGCCACGAAAAAACGCTAGTTCGTTCGCGCCTCGCCTCCTTCTGCTCTATCGAGGGAAAGAATCTTTGTCTTCAAACTGCACCACTACCGTCAGTTTCGGCTGGTTGACGCACCTCTGGCCGCCGCGTAGTATCTGCCGAAAATGGAAACCGGATAGACTTACAGCTGTTCCCCTGGCCATCTCGAAACCGAGCCGGGTGCAGAATGGATACAGGTCTCCGCTACTGTCATGGAGCAGGTTGCCCCACCCCGTCCTGAACTTCCTCCCAGACGGATGCCACATCCTCGCTGGCAAGCTGGTTCGATACTTCTTGCCGTAATCGCAGCCATCCTCCTGTCCCTGGTGCTTCGCGCCAAATTTCAAGGGGCGGAGATTCCGCCGCTGCTGATGCTCGCCGTGGCGGCAGCTTTCGGCACCGTGATTCTCCTTGGCACAGGGTTCTTGGTTCGGGCGTTGCGAGAGTATCGTGCAAGCCAAGGTCAGTTTCGGCAGATGGCGAGCAACATCCGGGAAATCTTCTGGACGATTGACGCCCGCACCCGGCGCGCGATCTACGTCAACGAGGCCTACGAAACGATCACAGGCCGATCATGCCAGTCACTGATGGAGAATCCGACCTCATATGAGGACCTCATCCACCCCGAAGACCGCGGGCATGTTCTGGCAAAACTGGAAGAAGCTACGCAGACCGGACAATTCGATGAACGGTTCCGAATCCTCGGTACTCATGGCGAAGTGCGGTGGGTCAAAGTGCACGGATTCCCGGTACGTGGCCATTCGGGTAAGATTCTCCGCCTTGTGGGGACAGCACAGGAAATCACTGCCCAGAAACAGGCAGAAGATCAGGTCGCCAAAAACCTGGCGGTAGCCCAATCGGCATGGGCCGAAGCCGATGCACTGCGTAGTGCCACCCTGGCACTTACACAAGACCTGCGCATGGATTTCGTTATGGATGCGCTGCTGAGATCGCTGGCAGACATAGTTCCATACACCTGCGCGCGGGTCTTGGTTCCGGAAGGTGGACCCCATTGGCTGGCGCTGGGTGAAAAGTTCTGTCCCGAGCCCGCAAACAAACCCTTCAGATCGCCACTGACCCTCATCGCTGACAAGTCTCCGTTCTTGCAGCGTATATCGGTCGAACAAAAGAGCGTACTGATTGCGGACACGAACCAGGAAGAGGGATGGCAAGCCTTCAAAGGACACAAACAATTCCGTTCCTGGCTATGCGTCCCCTTGGTCGCATCCGGAGAATTCTTGGGATTTCTCTCCGCCGGCCACACCGATCCGAACCGGTATACAGAGGAGCATCTTAGGCGTGCCGAATTGCTGGCCATTCCCGCTGCCGCGGCAATCCAAAACGCTCGCCTCTACCAGACCGCACAAATCTACGGCTCAGAGCTCGAAAAACGAATCGCCGATCTCAAGCAGGCCGAAGCCGCTTTGGCCCAGGCACAGGGAGACCGGCAAGTCTCCGAAGAGAAGTTCCAGAAGGTTTTTCGCTCCAGCCCGATCCCCTTTTCCATCACGACCGTAAAGGAGGGCAGGTTTCTGGATGTGAATGGCGCCTTCGAGCACAGATACGGCTACTCGCGCGAAGAGGTGCTTGGCCATACTGTCCATGAATTGAGAATCTGGGAAGACCCGGCAGACCGCGTGCGGATGGTCACACAACTCCAGAAGAGCGGCCCCATACGCAACGTGATCACGCGCCTTCGCACCAAGTCCGGCGAGATCAAACTCACCGCTTATTCTGCAGACAGGATCCAGTTTGACGGTCAGTCGTGCATCCTTGCGGTGTCAGAAGACTTACCTGATTACGACCAACACAAGGCAAACTGAAGTTCTGTCACTGTTTCTCAATCGCCATCCCCCACAGTCCTGCGGTTTTCGATGAGAAGAGACTCTGAAACCGTGCTATACTCACTCTCGAAATGACGATAAAGACCAAATCCATGATGAGACGGCGCGTCAATCGCGCTCGGCCCTCGGGATTGGTCTGATTATTCGTTAGATTTCCAAGTTCAGATTCGATTTCCGAGGCTCCGACAAAAGTCGGGGCCTTTTGCTTTTTACGGATGTTTTCTTGGCCGGTAGCCAAGCTGGAAAGGCACGTGACTGTTACTCACGCCATGCGCAGGTTCGAATCCTGCCCGGCCAGCCAATTTTCGAGGGGAGACAAGGCTCGCTAGTTCAGTAGGAAGAACGCGGCTCTCATAAAGCCGTCGCGG
>JAIQFZ010000006.1 GCA_020073015.1 Terriglobia bacterium
TTGGGCAACATCTTCATTCTGCCCGACCAGGCCACCATCGACAATCCCTACAATGCCCAAAATCAGACGCAGAACCTGGGGAGAGTAGAAAACCTGCCCAGCCACGAGGGTGACACGGGTAGCGTGGAGTCCTTCTGGCCGTGCGTGGGCCAGGCGCGCGTCGTTCCCGACTACATCAGCCTGTTCCCGCTGTCTCAGGAAGTATCTCCGTTCGCCGGAGCTACTCGCAATCTCTGTGACCGCAAGGAAGTTACACTCGACGAACAGACGTCGGCGTTGGCGAAGTTCTACATCTTCACCTCGACTCACGCCGCCGCCCACTTCACCGGCGTGATCACGGACGACTACACTTCGGAATTCGATCCGTTCTCGCCGCAATTCGGTGAGAAATTCTCGCCGCCCGATCTCCCGGTCTCCATTCGGGACTTCAACGGCAACGAAATCTTGCGCACCTATGCCGACCACTGGGGAACTTACAACGGCCTGAATTACTCCACGTGGGAAGTGAACCCGCCGAATCCGACCGGATATGCGCCGACCATGATGGTCACGTGCATGAACGACCCGGGCACGGGACCGGTGCCGGATCCGCTGTTCAACCCGCAATACAGCGATTTCTGCTACGAGCTCCCGTTCATGCCTGGGCAGACCCAGTACATGGATACGCCCGTGGTGCCCACGTCCGCCTTCGCGGGTGCGGGATACAACAACCCGGACTGCGCCTACCCGGCTGCCACGCCCGCGATCGCCGAAGTCGATGGCGACGGAGTTGGACCTTGGGTGCTCCAGGCTGGTAACACCATCACGATCCACGCGTTGGGCGACCAGTCTGTGCCCAACAATGCCTACTCGGGACCGTCCGCAACGACGGATCCTTACAATAAGAAGTTTGTTACCCGCCACTATGGCTTTGGAGCTACCGCCGGTACAGTGGCGCTTCTGGGCCGGGATGGCATTGCTCGCCCGCTCACGGGTGTGAGCTGGAGCGACACGACGATTACAGGTACCGTGCCCAGCATGCCGTCGCAAGGGTCGACGTGCCCCATCGTTCAACAACTGCAATACGGAGGCACCGGGAACAGCCAGCGGTGCGGTGAACTGGTCATCACTACGTCCAGCGGCCAACAATCGATCGACACCGTGACCGTCACGATCGCGGGGAAAGCTCCGACTCACGTCGCCGCCACGGATTCAATCCAGACCGCGATTGACTTGGCCAAGCCGGGCGACTTGATTATCGTCGATCCTACTTGCACCACAACTGCGGGGCCAGCTGCGTGCGCGGTCACTGGTCAAACCCACTCCCAGGCTACCCACGAAGAATTGTTGCTGATGTGGAAGCCGGTCCGCCTGCAAGGTGTCGGAGCTGCCTCCAGCCTCATCAACGCCAATACCCATCCCGCGGGCAAGCTGGACGCGTGGCGCGCACGGGTCAATTGTTTGTTCGGGCTGGGGCTCAATGGTTCGCCGAGCACGTGGGATTCGTCTTGCGGAGCTGGCTGGTTCGGTTTCTCCAACGCCAATGGAATCAATCCGCAGGTGGATCGCCTAGCGACGGAAGCAACGGTCGGGTGGGATGCCACGCTGAACGGCAACCTGGCCGAGTTGTTGCAAGAGCCAAGCCTGATGGGCGCGCTGGAAGGCGCGGGAATCACGGTGTTGTCGAAGGGCGTGTACTTCCCATCGAGTCCGTGGGTAACGATCGGAGCCACGTTCCCGACGGGCACCCTGCTTCTTAACAACGGCACGAGCACCCAAAACGGTTGCGGGCCGAACAACGCGAATGCGCACAATCCGTACCCCAGCAACTTCTGGTGCAATCCGTCGAGCATCGATGGCTTGACCATCACCAACAGTTCCCAGGGCGGTGGCGGCATCTTCGTGCACGCCTGGGGGCATAACCTGCAAATCGCCAACAACCGGATCCAGAACAATGCGGGAACGCTCTCCGGCGGCATCAATGTGGGTCAGGGTGAATTTCCTCCCGCATACCTCCAGGGAGCCGCAAACGCGGATCCAGGCTCCTGCAATCTCAGCGCAACCCAGGGATCCCTTAGCCTTCCCGCGAATGCTCAACAACCGTACTGCCACGACTTGTACGTGAACGTGCACCACAACTCGGTTACGTCGAACTCCTCCACCGGCGACGAATTGTTCTCGGCCACGCCGGCAGGCGCAGGCGGCGTCAGCTTCTGCACCGGCTCCGACTACTACAAGTTCAACTTCAACTGGGTGTGCGGGAACCTGAGCACGGGTGACGGGGGCGGCTTCGCTCACATGGGGTTCATCTTCAACGGTGACATCGAGCACAACACGTTCCTCTTCAATCAGAGCACCAACCCGACGATCGCAGCCAACGGTGGCGGTGTCCTCATCATGGGCGCCCCTGATGTCGATCCGACGTGCGGCACCACGACCGATGCGGATTGCGTCCCGGCCCCGAGTTCGGTTACGCCGAGTGACGGAGTCGGTCCAAACCTGGTCATCAATGCCAACCTGATCATGGGCAACGCCGCGGAAGCCGGCAGCGGCGGCGGCCTGCGGTTCCAGCAGGTCAACGGCGGGGAGGTGCTTGCCTTCCCCACCACTCCTGCGAACTGGTACTCGCCGAGAGTCACCAACAACATCATCGCCAACAACGTTGCGGGCTGGGACGGCGCTGGCATTTCGCTCCAGGACGCGTTAACGATCAACATCATCAACAACACCGTCATGTCCAACGATACGACTGCATCGTCGGGCGTGCTCTTCAACACTCTTGGATCGCCCTTAGCCAGTAGCTCGGGAACCAATTGCATGAACGGCTCTACGTCGTCGTGTCCTCAACCCGCTGGTTTAGTGAGCATCCAGAACAGCTCGGTCCTGAAGGCGAATCTGGCACTTTTGCCCACGGCCATCACCTGCCCCACCGGGCATCCGAATTGCCAGAATTTCTCGAGCCCGGTTCTGGCGAACAATGTGTTCTGGCAAAACCATGCGTTCTACATCGGTGTCGGTTCCCTCGGTACGGGAACTACGAACCAGCAGAACGTAGTCGCCCTGTATACCGCGTTCACCACAACCCAAGCGCCGAGCCAGCCGCAAGCGGACGCCACCACCCCCAACGGCAACGGTGTGATCATCACCGGAGGTACCGGTGCCTGCACCAACCCCGCAAGCTATTGGGACATTGGCGTGCGCGGTGACACAGGACCCGGCAATCACGCCTCAACCTTCACCCTGCACCCGACGTACTCGATCCTGACGGACGCCAGCGACTATCCGGGGGCAAACAATTTGTCGTCCAACCCGACCGTTATCAGCCAGTACTGCAACGGTTCTCGGGTGCCGCCGGAGTTGGGTTCGATGGGCTACCAGGTGCCACCGGGCATCTCGGACGCCACCGTGCCTAACCCAATCTTCAACCTGACGCCAGCCGCAACGGTGGACGAGGGCAACAACTGGATCAACATCAGCTGGGGCCCGCTGGCGGAGACGAACCCGGTCTCGGGAGCCGTGCTCGGCAACTACGCGCTGGCAGCTGGTTCACCAGCGATCAACGCCATCCCGACCTCGTCCGCGAACGGCACCGGAGTAGCGCCGACGACCGACTTCTTCGGCAATAACCGGCCCTTGGGCGGTGCATATGACATCGGCGCGGTAGAGTTCCGGGGCACTCCGCCAGCTCCGACTTCGATCACTCCGAACACGGGGGTGCGTGGAACCGTTGTTCCGGTGACCATTGCGGGCAGCGGCTTGACGGGAACTACGGCAGTAGCCGTGTCCGGCACCGGGGTTACCGTCAGCGCCATAACCGTGGTGAACGACAGTACCGTGACGGCAACCTTCACCATAACTACGACTGCGACGCTTAGCGCGAGGAACGTCAGCGTTACCACTTCGGGCGGAACCGCTACTCTGACCGGGGCGTTCACGGTGACTGCTCCACCAGCGCCGACGCTGACCTCCGTCACTCCCAACTCGGGTGTGCGAGGAACCGCCGTTTCGGTAACCCTGACAGGCACTAACCTGACGGGAACCAGTGCCGTCCTGGTGTCCGGCACCGGAGTTACTGTCAGCAACATCGCGGTGGTGAACGACACTACGGTGACGGCGACCTTCACGATCACAACTGGCGCGACCCTTAGTGCGAGGACCGTCCGGGTCACTACGCCGGGCGGCACTAGCCCCACGGCCGGAGCCCCGACGTTCACCGTGCAGGGAGCGACGCTGACCTCCATCGCCCCCAACGCACACACGCGCGGCGGCGCCGCCTTCCAGGTGACCCTAACCGGTACCAACCTGACTGGCGCAACCTCAGTGAACGTGACACGGCCCGGCGGCGGCGCGGTCGGCATCACCGTTACCGGCGTTACCGTGGTGAACTCCACTACGGTCACGGCGAACTTCACGATCGCGGCGACTGCTAACCAATCGGCGAGGAACGTCACCGTCACCACGCCAATCGGGCCCACGAACGCCGTGACGTTCACGGTCCAGTAACCCGTACGGACCGGACATCCAGAAAACCTGCTGGATGTCCGGCTCTGTACTAAGATGAAAAACCTGATGATGCGATCAACCATCTTCGCCAATCTTCTGCTTTGCGGCGCTCTGTTTGGACAGAGCGCCGCACCAGCTTCAACCGAAAACAAAACCAATCCATCGGCAGCCCCAGCGGTGAAGCCTGTAAAAACTGCGGCTAAATCGCCCTATCACCCCAATCGCTTCGCCGGACGAGCAGGTTCGTATTACCGGCTGGTCTGGGGAGTCGACTCTCTCGCAGTAAAGTGGACGGAGTCGGGCGAGGTTATAAAATTCACCTACCAGGTGTTAGACGCCGATAAGGCCAAGACACTCAATGACAAGAAGAACGAGCCTTCTTTAATCGACCCGCAGGCCGGGGTCAAACTGGTGGTCCCGTCGCTGGAGAAGGTTGGGCAATTGCGTCAGAGCGCCACTCCTGAGGACGGCAAGTCCTACTGGATGGCTTTCTCGAACAAAGGCCGGCGGGTGAAGCGCGGAGACCGCGTGAGCATAGTGATCGGACAATTTCGAGCCGACGGCCTCGTAGTGGATTAGTGCGTACCTTCCGGAGGTCGGCGAGTTCGGACAAGTCCAGCGAGGTTTTACCGTTTCCGGCTGGACAGATCCGTGATAGACTATGTCAACTTTTTCCTCCCCCCTATAACCCAATCTGAGGAGTCTGACTATGCCGGGCAAGAAGTCCCTGCTTCTGAGTGTCCTATTCTGCCTGTGTTGTTCGCTGGCCTTGGTGGCGACGGATAGCAAGCCTGCGCCTGCCGACCTGACTGCCGCACAGATCGTCGAAAAGAATATTGCGGCCCGCGGCGGTCTGCAAGCATGGCGCGGGGTCCAGACGATGTCGTGGACCGGCAAAATGGATGTCGGCGGCGGCTCGCTCGAGCGCAGCCGAAGAATGGCTGAACGTAAGCGCGGACGTCCCGGCAGGATGGAGATCACGGACCACAAGGATGCCGCGACCAAGGAAGAGGCCATCAAGCAAACCCAGCTGCCCTTCGTGTTCGATATGAAGCGCCCGGGCAAGTCAAGAGTCGAGATTGAATTTGCAGGCAAGAAAGCTGTGCAGGTTTACGACGGAACCAACGGGTGGAAGCTGCGTCCCTTCCTCAACCGGAACGATGTGGAGCCGTTCACGCCCGAGGAAGCGAAGTCCGAGGCGGGAAAGGATCTGGATGGCCCCCTGGTTGACTACGCGGCAAAGGGAACCAAAGTGGAAGTTGAGGGAGTGGAGAAGGTAGAAGACCGCGATGCCTACAAGCTCAAGCTCACCACTAAGACCGGTAGTGTGCAACATGTCTGGATCGACAAACAGAGCTTTCTGGATGTAAAAGTCGAAGGATCACCGCGCCGCATGGATGGCAAGATGCATACGGTGTGGATTTACCAGAAAGACTTCCGATCCGTGCAAGGCGTAATGATTCCCTTCGTTCTGGTGACGGTAGTTGACGGATACCATGAAACGCACCAGATGGTAATCGAGAAGGCAGAAGTAAATCCGAAGCTGGATGACGCTTTGTTCGCTAAGCCTAAGGTGTAAGCGCTCATGTTGATGGGGCGCTCAGCGTAAGCGCCCCGTCCTTTCGAAACTGGACGAGACCTCAGAGTTTTCTCCGTAAGGTGCTCACCCCCAGAGCACGCAAAGGATGAGCGAATGATCCCGCTCCCTACTTGCGAGATGCGGTACCCGATACCAGCTCGCAAGAAAATCTTCCAAGAGGTAGTAGACTTTACCTCCGCGGAAGTCTTGCAGGCAGTATGTGTGGGGTGAAAACTATGAACAAGCCGGCAGCAGTCGGTGCCGTACTCCTTATCGTCATTGGCGCCTTTGTGGTGGGCCGCTACACTGGCAAAACCGGTCAACGCTCGGAACATGGCGGAACCCGGCGCGTCCTCTACTACGTTGACTCTATGCACCCGGCCTATCGCTCGGACAAGCCGGGGATCGCGCCCGATTGTGGCATGCCGCTGGAGCCGGTCTATGCCGAGGATGTCGGCACTGCCCGATCTGCGTCCCTCGCGCAGTTGCCCCCAGGAGACGTCAGCATTGATGGCGTCACGCAGCGATTACTGGGGGTCCGGATGGCTACGGTGGAGAGAAGTGGCGCTCCACACGTCATCCGGCTAGTGGCCCGCGTGGTACCGGAAGACACAAAGGTGTATCGGATCAACTCTGGTACGGACGGATTTATTCGGGAGACATACAACGATTCGGTAGGAGAATTAGTCAAGAAAGATCAAAAGTTGGCGACCTCTTATACTGGTGAGACCTTAGCAGTAGCCTCCGGGTTCCTGGCCGCAAGTGCGGGCGTGCCGGGCGCCAATGGCAGGGACGGGTCGCGGACTGTTCCATTTCCTGGCACTCTAGCCAAGCAAGGGTCAAGCAGTATTCAGGGCTATACCGACCGCTTGCGCAATCTCGGTGTGAGCGATGTGCAGATTAAGCAGATAGCCGAGAGCGGCCAGCTTCCTCAGAGTATTGACATCGTCGCGCCCGTGGACGGATTCATTCTCGCCCGGAACATTACGCCCGGCCAGCATTTCGAGCACTCCACGGAGTTTTACCGCATCGCCGACCTGAGTCGAGTCTGGATTGTGGCTGACGTCTTCGCCAGCGAAGCGCAAAGCTTCCATCCTGGCGCCATGGCGCGCGTCACTCTGTCGGGACAGGGCAAGACCTTCTCGGCCCGCGTCAGTAACGTTTTACCGCAGGTTGATCCCGCGACGCGGACTTTGAAGCTTCGCTTGGAGGCCGACAACCCTGGCTTCGCTCTCCGCCCCGATATGTACGTGGATGTCGAATTGCCGGTGGCCATGCCGGCTGGACTCACCGTTCCCCAGGATGCTGTGCTGGACTCGGGACGCGAACAGCGCGTGTTCGTCGAGCGCAGCAGCGGAGTGTTTGAGCCGCGCCAGGTGCAAACCGGGTGGCGCTCCGGCGACCGCGTCCAAATTGTACATGGCTTGGCGGAAGGTGAGCGCGTGGTGGCTGCGGGAACCTTCCTGGTGGATTCGGAAAGCCGACTGAAGTCTATCGCGCAAGCAACTTCAATGCAGCCACATGAGAAAGTTCCGCCCCGATCCAACAACGAGCCCGGGTTGGCTGCCCGCGCCGGCAAGGTCAAAGATGCGGCGTGCGGCATGATGATCGACGCTGGTCAGGCTGTGGCAGAGGGCAACACTCTGGATCGCGATGGCGTCACCTATTATTTCTGTTCCGACCGCTGTAAGAAGAAGTTCGGCGCGCAACCCGAGCATTATTTAGCTCTGAATCCATCCGGGCGCCGCCATGATTAACCGGATCGTCGCTCTCTGCGTCCGAAACAAGTTTCTGGTCTTCACCCTTGTAGGCGCGGCTTGTGCTTGGGGCGCGTGGGCGATGACGCATCAGCCGGTCGACGCCATGCCCGACCTGAGCGAAACCCAGGTCATCATCCTTTCGCGCTGGGACCGCAGTCCCGACATCATCGAAGACCAGGTCACCTATCCCATCATTTCCGCGATGACTGGCGCGCCCCACGTAAAAACCGTGCGCGGGGTTTCCGACTTCGGATTTTCCTACGTGTATGTCATTTTCGACGAGGGCACGGACCTCTACTGGGCGCGTTCCCGCACGCTCGAATATCTCTCAGGAGTTACCGGGCGATTCCCGGAGGGAGTTAAGACCGAACTTGGGCCGGACGCCACCGGCCTGGGCTGGGTTTATCAATACGTCTTAAAGGATGAGTCCGGCAAGCACAGTCTGGGCGAACTCCGCTCCTATCAGGATTGGTATCTGAAGTACTACCTGAAGGCGGTACCGGGCGTGGCCGATGTGGCTTCGCTCGGCGGATTCACGCAACAGTATCAGGTCAATGTGGATCCCAACCGCCTGCGGTCTTACGGGATTCCCATCTCACGCGTGGCCGATGCGGTCCGTTCCGGCAACCGCGAAACGGGCGCGCGGCTGCTGGAATTTGGCGGCGCCGAATACATGATTCGCGGCCGCGGTTACGTGCAGTCGCAACATGACATCGAAGAAATCGCGCTGGCTTCCGTCGACGGCACTCCGATTCGAATTAAAGACGTTGGGAAAGTGGTCATCGGTCCCGATATCCGGCGCGGCGCCAGCGACCTGGACGGCAACGGAGAAGTAGTATCGGGCATCGTCATCATGCGTGACGGTAACAACGCGCTGGATGTAATTGGCCGCGTGAAGAGCCGCCTGAAAGATGTCGAGCCCGGATTGCCGGACGGCGTCAAAGTGATGCCGGTGTATGACCGCTCGGAGCTGATCCAGCGCTCTATCTCCAACGCGCGCTGGACGCTGATCGAGGTGATTCTCACCGTTGTCCTCATCATCCTGATCTTCCTCTGGCATTTCCCCAGTGCGGTAATTCCCGTGGTCACGATTCCAGTGGCCGTGCTGGTGACCTTCATCCCGTTGCACTACGTCGGCGTCAGCATCAACGTAATGTCGCTGGCCGGCCTCGCCATTGCCTGCGGCGAGTTGGTGGACGCTGCCATCGTCGTGGTCGAACAGACGCACAAGAAACTCGAGAGCTACGAGAAAGCCGGACTGCCCTTCTCCTATCACGACGTGGTTCTTGAGGCAGTTCAGGAAGTGGCCGGGCCCACTTTCTTCGCTTTGTTGGTGATCGCCGTAGCGTTTCTGCCAGTCTTGGTGTTGGAAGGGCAGGAAGGGAAGCTCTTCCGTCCGCTTGCTTATACCAAGAATTTTGCGATGCTGGCCGCTGCGGTGCTCGCCATCACTTTGGATCCAGCGCTCCGGTTGTTGTTCGTGCGGCGCCGCGCGTCCGCGGACGCCGCTCCGGGCATCGGGCGGCGTTTCTCTAACTGGCTGTTGGGCGGACGCATTCGTTCGCAAGAACAGCATCCGATCACCGGGCCGCTCATGCGCGTGTACGATCCAGTCGTCCGTTGGACTCTGCGCTGGAAATGGCAAGTCATGGCAGGTGCGCTGGTGGTTGTGTTGCTGACCGTCCCGCTGTTCTGGAAGATCGGTTCGGAATTCATGCCTTCGGTGGACGAAGGTTCGCTGCTCTATATGCCTTCCACCATGCCCGGCATCTCGATTGCGGAGTCGCAGACGCTGTTGCAGGTGACCGATCGCATCATCAAAGGGTTTCCGGAAGTCGATCACGTGCTGGGCAAGACCGGACGCGCCGACACTGCGACCGATCCCGCTCCGCTCTCCATGCTCGAGACCGTCATCGTTCTCAAGCCGCAATCGGAATGGCGCAAGACACAAACCTGGTATTCCTCTTGGGCTCCGAGCTGGATCTTGCCGGTCCTGCGTCACATCACCGCCGACCACATTTCTCAGGAGCAACTGGTGGCGGAAATGAACGACGCGTTGCGCATCCCTGGCTTGTCGAACTCGTGGACGATGCCGATCCGTGGCCGCATCGACATGCTAAGCACCGGCATCCGCACGCCCATCGGTCTGAAGATCCAGGGTGGAGACGTAACCCAAATCCAGCAGATCGGTCAGCAGGTGGAACAGGCCCTGAGCACCGTGCCGGGCACCCGCAGTGTCTTCGCTGAGCGCACCGGCAATGGATACTTTCTCGATGTGGTGTGGGACCGCAACGCGCTGGCCCAGTACGGCCTCTCCATCGACGATGCGCAGAACGCATTGTCCACGGCGGTCGGCGGCGACAACGTCACGACGATGATTGACGGCCGCGCCCGCTATCCCGTGAACGTGCGCTATATGCGCGACTTCCGCTCTGACCTGGACGCACTCGGCAAAGTGCTGATCTCGACCAACGAAAAGCAGATTCCCCTGTCGCAACTGGCAACCATCCGCACGTCGAACGGCCCGGCGATGATCCGCAACGAGAATGGTTTGCTCACCGGCTACGTTTTCGTCGATGTGGCGGACCGCCCGATCGGCGACTACGTGCAGCAGGCGCGGCGGGAATTGCAGACCCAACTGAAGCTCCCGGCCGGATCATCAGTCCTGTGGAGCGGGCAGTACGAGTCCGCCGAGCGCGTGCGCCAGCGACTGATGGTAGTGGTCCCGGCTACGATCGCCATCATCCTGTTCCTGCTCTACTGCAATACCCGTTCGGTCGTCAACACCATGATTGTCACCCTGGCTGTGCCTTTTTCGGCCGTGGGCGCTCTCTGGATGGTCTATGCCCTGGGCTACAACATGAGCATCGCCGTCTGGCTGGGAATTATTGCTCTGCTTGGAATCGATGCGGAGACCGGGGTCTTCATGCTTCTGTATCTGGATCTCGCGTATGAAAAAGCCAGGCGCGAGCCGGTGCGGATGACCCGACAGCGTCTCTACGAGGCGATTGTCGAAGGCGCTGCCAAGAGACTGCGTCCCAAGTTTATGACCTTCGCCACCATGAGCATCGGCCTGATCCCGATCCTGTGGTCCACGGGAAGCGGATCCGAAATCATGAAGCGCATCGCAGCTCCTATGGTGGGGGGAATTGTCACGTCTTTCATCCTGGAACTGCTGGTCTATCCGGCGGTCTACGCGGTTTGGAAGGAGGGCGCGCTCAACAAAGAATCTCGGTTGGTTCCCGGCAATGAGATGGTGACGACGAGCTACCTCGCGCCCGGACAAGTCGAACCGAGCGCTCTGGCAGGGCAGCGCACCTAGCAGGCTGCTGAAGAAGTGGGATTTCGCGCCTGATTTTGGGTGGCGCAGCGCTTCAGCGCTGCGATAACGGGCTTATTTTGGGACCGGCTTTAGCCAGTGCGGTTAGACTGCTGCGCAGAAAAACACTTTTTCAGCAGCCTCCTAGGCGACTGTTTTGTCATACGACACCTGATGCTGGGGCAGCAGCGTCTCGAAGGGGTTCAGCGCCCATCTGCCAGCTCCGCCCCACAGGTTACTTTCTTGCGATTACTCCGCCCTCGTCCAACCATCTGCAGCTTTGGTACAAGAGCCGTTATCTTTTATGAAATCTCGGTCACAGTTCTGCTAACATGGCCGGGTTCTGTATGCTAAATCCTTGGATCTAAAGCTCTCTTACCGGTGCGGCTTTGGATGCAGGCTTGCTCATACAGGATAGCTCCCCCCGCTGTAAGACTACTGGCCGAAGAGCCGGGCAGGAGTGCTTTTGAACGACCAAGTCGGAAGACGCGCGGTTCGCCGCAGGCGGAGTTGGTATCGGCGTCGCCTGCGGATCCAGCGCAGCCTGATCGCAGCGGCCATGCTGGCGCTGCTGGCCGCGGTGTGCTGGCACAGCGCTGCGCGCTTTTTCGCGGCCGTCTCCAGGCGGGCTTCCCAATCCGTACCCGAGTCCTCTTGGACCCGTGGCAACGTTCACGCCAATCTAAGCGCAATGGCGGCGCGCGCGAGCCGGTCCGCGCAGCCTCCCACGCAGAAGCGCGGCGTCTATCCTTATTCGGTTGTGCCCGGCGGTGTCGAGGGCCCCGACGATCTCCGGCGGGCGGCCGAGCACGATGCCGTCGTTTGGCAGCACTACGCGCGCTTCCAATACGAACATGCCCGCCTGATTCGCGCCAATGAAGCTCGCGAAGTCTATCTTTCGTATCGTCTGCGGAATCGCATCTTCTGGACCCGCAGGAAATTCCGCCTGCATCTGGGCGAACTGCTGCTCACCGACGGTAAAATCACGGCCCGTGCGCGGTGCGGCAATCAGGTATCCGAAAGTCCTAAGCCGGAAGTCTCCGAGGAAGAGCCGGCTGAGGATGTGCTCGACCGACCCGTCGCTGAACTCGAGCCTCCACCACTTCCCATCCGATCTTCGCTCCTGCCGCCCTCTCTGCCCGGCGCTGATCCTGTATCTCCTCAAGGGCCTCATCTTTTCACCGGTGGCTTCGTGTTCCCCTATATCCCCTTCGGTGTGCCTGCCCCGCCCCATCTGTGTGAAACGGCAGCCCAGGAGCAGTACGAAGACAGTCACGGAATCATCGATGACGAGAAGAAGGAGAAACCCTGCGTTCCCCACCGCCACAAGCCTCCGGTGGTACCCGAGCCTTCGACCTGGGTCCTGATTGGCTCCGGACTGGGGGCGGTCTATTGGCGATATCGCAAGACGGGCCTCTCTCGCTCTGTCGCGTAGCTGATCATTGTTTTCTGTCCCAATTCAGGAATTCAGACGGGTCCCTTCACGATCTAGTTCTACGACTTCCGCGTATGTGATCCGACGCTCCATGCTGCTAGACTCTTTCCAGGAGTCCCATGCAGTCCTTCTCTTACCTCGGAGCTCTTCTGGCAGTAGGAAGCTTGCTGGCCGCGCCCGCCGCGGCGCAAGACCGCTCTTTTGTGCGCAATGTGGCGGTGCGCAATGGTGCAACAGCGATCGAAATTGAAATTCACACCTCGGGTGCGGCTGTGTCCCCCAACACCCAGGCGATTACGGGTCCGGACCGGATCGTGGTAGATTTTCCCGGGGCATTGCCCTCCTCGGAACTGCGCGCGCTCAGGGTCAATCGCGGTCCATTGAAAGGCATTCGTTCAGGATTGTTTTTCAATGACCCTCCCATTACCCGAATTGTGCTCGATCTGCTGGAGCCCCAGGCGTACCAGATCGTGCCGATTCCAAATGGAGTAGTGGTCAGATTGGGTCCCGCTTCTGCGGAGACCAACGTGGCTTCGGCGCCGCTATCCGCGCCAACCATCGGTGGAGCACACTTGACATCGGTTGCGAAAGTCAGCGAGCACCTTGCAGTAGCAGAAGCCGGCGCAGCTTTACGATCCGCAGTCAGCGCTGTCTCTCAAATTCCCCCGCCGCCTCCGGAGCCGCCCAAGCCCGCGGTCAACGTAACCTTCCAGAACGGGCTGCTGCGCATTCGGACGGAAGGGGGAACGTTGGCCGAGGTGTTGTTCGAGGTGCAGCGACAAACCCAGGCGGAGATTGCTATTCCGGCCGGTGCTGAGCAGGAACAAGTCGTGGCCGATCTGGGGCCCGCTCCCGCTCGCGATGTGCTGGCCTCGTTACTGAATGGTTCCAGCTACAACTTCATTTTCATTGATGGCGAGCAAGGCCGCGGCCTGGAAAAAGTCGTCCTGACCCGCAGAGAGCCAAGCTTCTAACAAATTAATGCGTACTTCGAGCGGCAGACGCACCCTGCTAGGGTGTCGTCACGTTGTTCATTTTCCTGTCTTATAATCGATGGAAGTTATCACTCCCTTACGCAAGGCCATGTGTCTCCGCACCAACTAACAGAGAATAGTTAGTGAGATAATCAGGTTGAATAATTCACTACGGACATGCTAACAGACAACCGCGCGATCAATGGTCAAGACGTTGCGCACAACTTATTGCCAACCTTAGCTGTATCAGCTCTTAAGCGATCAGTATGCTAAGCGCGATCCCACCCGCTGCAGCAAAGAACATCTCTCTTGCGACAGTGACCTCTCTGATGGAGTGAGATCCGGGGGCGACAAGCTCATTTCCATTCAACGATATGCGAATACTTAACAAACTACAGCGAACTGACAAATATGTAAAAGATGTGAATTGATTGCAAATTCAAACCATCTCCCGCCGCTATTTGCTCATGCACAATGAGGCGATTTTCCCCAGCCCCTAAGCTCTCGTTACTTCAAGCCAGAAAGTTTTGGCTGCGAAGTCGGTAGTTGGAAGCGGCGAGTCAGAGTGGGCCGCAGTGATTGCCCACGGCCTGGTCCTTCCATGGAGTAGTGGGGTAATACAAGAACAATCTTGAGCAGTAGCGCGAGTCTTGCCTGATTGAGTTAAAGCGAGCCTTGGCGCTGTGAGAAGACTTCGCCCAGTCCTTCCCCCGGATCTGGCGACCCAGGAGCGCGTGCACAAACACCCGGATCCTGCGGCGTTCGGACTTTTGACAAAGACGGTTCACTTACACTGCCCAGCGCGGTTGTTATGCCCGCGAGTAGTAAGGAGGCTATACGGTCATGAGGAAGCTTTTCCCGTTCTGTGTGTCACTGATTGTGGTCGTGGTTGCGACTCTCGCCGCGAATGCGCAGTCTTTCCAAGTTCAATGTCCAACCAGCACCATCACGCACCCGGTAGCGCGCACTTCGGCTCAGGGTGAGCCCGCGTACAGCGGGGCGACGACGTTTTCGACTGGCTCGCAAGGATACCAAGTACCTACTGCCAACGTGAACGGCGCGATTAAGTGCCAGCAGATCTCCGGCGGCGATGGTTTCGCGACCATGGGAGACGGCACTCAGACCTATTTGTTTGCCTTCGGTCCTCTGTCCGGATTGGCGGATATGGCTGCCGGGAAGCCCGGAACCCAGTTCCCGGATGTTTTCAATAGCGTTTTCTCGGGTACGTTGAAGCCCGGTGATCCGGCTACTACGAACGGCGCCGGCGACGATCCATACGCGATCGGTAACCTCAGCACCTTTTCGTTTAACGGCGCTGTTGGGCTGGCTCCCGATCTGGATGCCATCGCGAGCGGCGCTTGCACTGCCCCGTGTATCGACGGTCACGTCGATCCGCGCCCAATCATGGATGTTGGTGTCATGAACGGCAACATGCCCGCGCCGCTGATGGCGATCGATGAAGATGACGAATTCTTCCTCACGTTGACCAACGTCGGCCAAGTCATGCGTCCCGACCTGTTCGAACAGCATACCGTTCACTTCCACGGTTATCCCAATGCCTCCGCGTTCTACGACGGCGTGCCTGATGCTTCGGTGGCCATCAACATTGGCGGCAGCTTCACCTATTACTATCTAGCGCCCGAGGCTGGCACTTACTTCTGGCACTGCCACATCACTCCCCCAGAGCACTTGCAGATGGGCATGGTCGGTCAAATCTACGTGCGCCCACGGCAGAACCGCTGGTCGGGAACCCTCTTTGCAGGTTTGCAGCAACAGCAGTTGGATCTGCGGACCAAGTGCGATTCCACGGACATTCTGTGCAGCAATCCCTTGCCAGCCGTGAATACTGGGGCTAGTAACGACAGCACCAAGAAGTATGCCTATAACGACGGCGATGGTTCTACCGCCTATAACGTTGAGTATCCCCTCCAGATCCACGGTTTCGATCCCAACTTCCACTTCGTCGGCATGACCTTCAACCCGGAGAACTTCACGGGCATGAAGGATAAGTACTTTCTGTTGAATGGCCGCAGTTATCCCGACACTGTGAACCCCGATCCTCTGGCGACCCAGACTACCGATGGAGTCATGCACTATTCGCAGCCGATGCCGTCGATCATCAACATTCCAGCGGGCGGCAAGGCTTTGCTGCGCATTGCCGACCTGGACGTCACGGAATATCAGACACTGGCCTCCCTGGGCATTCCGATGCAGGTCATCGCGCTCAATGCCAAACTGCTGCGCGATCAGGCGGGCAACAACCTCTACTACAACACCAACTCAATCACGTTGGCTGGTGGCGAGTCGCTCGACGTGATTCTGGATGCCAGCGACCAAGCCAAATATCCCTCGGGTAGCGTGTTCTACCTTTACACCCCCAACCTTGATCACCTGTCGAACGATGCCGAGAACTTCGGCGGGTTGATGACCGAAGTCCGGATTAACTAGGAGCGCAGCAATGAGGGCGACGAATATGAAAAGAGCGATTTCCAAGACACAACTGCTTCTGGCGATGGTGGTCACGATGACACTGTTGCTTACGCCGACGGCTTTCGCGGCGGCTCCTGGAATCACGGGCCCAACCTTCAACCTGACGGCGCAGCCCTCCTTCATCAGCGAGCCCGACGGCTCCTTCGTTTATTCGTGGGGGTATGGGTGCAATGGCGCGCCGCTCGGCTATGCCCCGGCGGCGATCTCCAGCAACTTCTGCAATACCATGCAGATACCCGGGCCGACGCTGATCGTTACGCAAGGACAGGCGGTCACGGTGACGCTCACGAACAATCTGCCCAACGCGGCCGGGAACACATCCATTCTTTTTCCCGGCTTCAACGTGGCAACCACGGGCGGCGTTGCGGGACTGCTGACGCAAGAGGCAGTGCCCGGCGGTTCGGTGACCTACACGTTCACTGCTTCGACGCCCGGCACGCGCTCCTATTACAGCGGAACACAAGGCGACCTCCAGGTTGAGATGGGCCTGTACGGGGCGATCATCGTCCTGCCCTCCACGATCCCCGCAGCCTGCACATCCGGGATTCACGCCAGCAACCAGACGGCACAAGGCAACTGGGGTGAATCCGATTTCCGGCTGGCAGCGGCGGCATACAACCACCCGGGCGCCTGCTATGACAGGGAATACTTGTTCCAGTTCTCCGAGATGGATGACAGGATTCACCGAGAAGCCGAAGCACAGTCCACCCGGGCTTGCACGGGTTGCATGAGCGTCGCCACCGAGCCTTATGTTCCGGCCTACTTCATGATCAACGGCCGCTCGATGCCGGACCTTATGGATCCCAACTATGCTCCGGAATATCCACACCAGCCTTACAACGGCAATCCGCACATGCATCCTGGCGAATTGACATTGTTGCGCGTCATCGGCCAGGGACGCTGGCAACACCCGTTCCACGAGCACGGCAACCACGTGCGCGTGCTGGCCCGCGATGGAAATTTGATTCTCAGCGCGACCGATCCTAACAGTCTTGCCGGACCGTTACTCTTCACGACAACCACAACCCCGGGCCAGGCGATGGATGGAATCTACTACTGGACGGGCAAGGGGCTGAACTGGGATCCGTATGGCCATAACCCCACCTCGAGTGACCCACAGGCCAAGCTGACGTGTACGCCGGATGGCAACGGCTACAACACGAGCGCGCCAGCCGCAATCAATTATTTCGAGTGGTGCCAGGATCACAACAAGCCACTGCAAGCTACGCCAGCTGGCGATGTCGCTGGTGGCGGTCCGGCAACTCTGCCCGATCCCAACATCTTCGCTAACGGTGCTTGGTTCGGTGGCAGCCCCTATCTGGGACCAAACGCGACGGTACGCGCGGTTGGCACGACCGGGACCACACCACCCTCCGGGACGGTAGCGAACGCGCCCGATTCCGAAGCCGGCTTTGCCTTCATGTGGCACTCGCACAACGAGCGCGAAATCACCACGAACAATATTTTTCCGGGCGGCATGCTCATGATGATGCTGGTTGATTCCCGGGAATTCGTCATCGACGAGTCCAACTAATTACGAGGAGACAGCAATGCGATTCAACAATCTCAAGGCGACTTTGAAAACAGCGGTACTAGTAACAACTGTTCTCCTCCTCGGAGCGGGTCTCGCAGTCGGTCAGGTGACAGTCAACCTGACCGCAGGGCCGAGCACGGCGACGCTACCCGACGGCTCAGCGGTGCCCATGTGGGGTTACAGCTGCGACGGCGGTGCGAGCGCGAACTGCCGCGCGTTGAATGGCTCGACGTCGGTCGGCGCCTGGTCCCCCGTTGTGATTACTGTTCCTACGGGGCAAAACCTGACGATCAGCCTGACCAACAGTCTGTCCTTTACGGCTGGAGCGGGCACGAATGGCATACCCACTTCGCTGACCATCGTCGGCCAGTTGGGCGGCGGTCTGGGAAGCACGGCGCAGAGGAGCACCACGCCGAGTCCGGACCATCCCACGCAGACACTCACGTGGCCGGCCGCCAGCAGTGACCCGGGTGACGGCGCGAACAATCCGCCGCCGCAGGGACCGCGCGTGCAGTCGTTTGCTACGGAAGTTGCCGCAGGAGCCACGACCAGCCTGACCTGGACAGCTCCCCGGCCCGGAACCTATTTGCTGGAGTCGGGCACTCACCCATCGATTCAAGGGCCGATGGGACTGTTCGGCATCGTGGTGGTGACGAGTGCGCCCGTGGGAACCACGGCGGGCACCGCCTATTCGGCAGGGGCGAATCCTGCTGTGACCTACAACGCGGACATTCCGCTGCTGTTTAGTGAAATCGATCCGGTCCAGAACAAATCGGTCGACACGGCGGTCCGTACGGCTGGCTTCACCGAGACCAAGGTGTGGTCTGGACAGCCAGATCATTGCGGCAATGCGGCTTCCGCGGACTACAACACCTGCTATCCGCCGGCCGTGAACTACTCTCCGCGCTATTACCTCATCAACGGACTTGCGTTCGACAAGACCCACGCTTCGCTCTCGTTGTTCCCAGTTGCGCCCGCCTCGGGAGTCACCGGAACCGTCCTGGTGCGCATGGTCAATGCTGGCCTGCGCATGCACATCCCGTCGATTGTTGGCGCCCAAACCGGGTCTGCAGCATCGGGCTTCGGACTGATTGCGGAAGACGGCAATCCGCTTCCTGGCGTAACCCGCGTGCAAAGCGAAGTGTTCATGGCCCCGGGCAAAACGTACGACGTGATGATCAATGTGCCTGCGGCGGGCGGCACGGCTCTCCCGATCTTCGACCGCCAGGGGAGCTTGTCGGGCAACGCGACCACACGTGACGCCGGCATGTTGGCGTACCTCAGCGTCAATGGCGCGGCGCTGCCAAATGTGGCGGCATTCTCGGCCTCTGCGACAGCGAATGGCGATACCTATCATGTGATCGCGGACCATACGCTCACGGTCGCGGATCCGTCCAAGGGCGTGATCGGTAATGACGCCAATGTTTACAACGTCAAGGTTTCCACACCGCCGACGCAGGGCACGCTCACTCTGAACACCGACGGAACTTTCACCTATGTTCCTAACGCTGGGTGGACCGCTCCTGACAGCTTCGTGTACCAGGCCAACGGCAGCGGCCCGACCGCGACCGTGACCCTGGATGCGTGCACGAATGGCAACGGCTGCCTTGAAGCGGCCGTCGGCATCAGCCTTACAGACGATGCCTACACATCTGCGATCGGCCCACGCGCCGCTAAGCCTGCAAGTTTCAGCATCAAGCCTCCCGGCGTCCTCTTCAACGATAAAGACGGCGCCGGCTTCCCGCTCAAGGTTGCGCTGTCCGGTAGCGATGCTCCCGTGGCGTCCGCCGGCCTCACCCTTTCGGTGGATCCGGACGGCGGATTCAATGCATCCGTGAGCGCAGCGGGCACCTATACCTTCACTTACAAGGCGGTTAACTCCCAGGGAACGGTCAGCGCCTCCGCTGCGACCGTGACCCTGAGCTTCCCAACGCCGAACGGTCCTGCGGTCACGCTGGTGGACGGCGCAACCAAGGCTGCCCTGAGTACTCAGGACTACCGCTGGATCATTGAGGAAGACCGCACCTTCTATGTAAACCCCAATTGCCAAACGAACCCTGTGCCCGCAGGTTGCCCGGTTGCCACTCCTCAAGGGGCTCCCGCGATCTTTGGGACGAACTTCCACACCAGCTACATGCCCGTCGTAGCGCAGGGCTGCGTCGGGACGATTTCCTGCGAAGATGGGCAGTTCGTCCTCGACAGTAGCGGTGCCCACGTACCCGCAGTGTGCGACATCGGCAATGGAGCCTGCAGACCCGGCACCACCAAGACGGAGGTCGATCCCAGCCAAGTTGTTCTGGATCCGACCAAGCACTACTACATCTCGGTCCTGCCTGGCGATGCCATGGATCCGGGACACGGCATGGGCGGCGCTCAGATTGCCCCTGGACAGACGTCAGTGTCGGTCACGGTTGAGCCCGAGCTAGCGCAAGCGGCTAAAGTCTCAGTGTTCGTGTTCGAAGATGACCATCCGCTCAACGGCGAGCACGATGCCAGTGGCGGTATCGACACATTGTCGCCGAACGAGGCCGGCTTGGGTGGGTTTAACATCACCATCCTCGACCTGGTAGGCATGTCGGGCGACCCTGCCGGTCAGATGACCTACGACGAGTTCGGCCAACCTCTGTCGAACGCCTTGGCGGGAACCATCGATCCGGTCACGAAGAAGGATGCGTGCCCGGTCACCGCAAATCCGACGAAAGGATTTGACGGAACCGACAGTCCTGTGGGCATCACCGGCGTGATCCCTGTCTGCCCGAGGTACGAGTCGGACGGCACAACGCTGTCCCCACTAGCCGGTCAGGCGATCGTCGTGAACATGCCTCCCGGAAGGTACGGCATCGTAGCCACGCCCGCTGCGGACCGGATTGCACGTGGTGAAGAGTGGCTGCAAACCAACACTCTGGACGGCGGAAAGGACCACGAGGCTTTCATCCGTAACAACGAACCCAGCTACTTCCAGGAATTCGGTCCGGGTTCATTCCACGTGTCCATTGGCTTTGCCAATCCGAAGTTCATCCATGACATTGGACATGCGCTTTGTACCGGTACTGGCGCCCCAGCGTGCAACCAGACGGTGCAGGGAATCGTCACCGGCGCGCATATGAGCCGACCCTCGGATGAGAGACTGTACGGCAGTGGCACGAACGATACGTTTGGTTACACCCAGTGCTACGTGAGCCTGGGGAGCCCGGACGGCGCCGACTTCGCGTTCACTAAGTGCAATAGCGATGGAACGTTCAGCCTGGCCGGCATTCCCGAAGGTGATTGGAAGATCACGGTCTTCGACCAGTGGAACGACATCATCGTCGACGGGATTTCGACCCCCGTGCGCGTGGGCAGCGATAACGCCACCTTGTGTCATGGATCGAATTCTTCTGGCTCGGTCTGCGATATGGGAGAAATCGCGGTGAACGCGTGGAAGGATAACCTCAACACCCGCACGTTCTTCGACGTGAACGGAAACGGTATCTCGGACGACGGTGAGCAAGGGCTCACATTCGTGCCCACCAACATCCGGTACCGCGACGGCAGTATCTCCAACCTGAACAGCACCGACCTGGAAGGTTTCGCCGGCTTCAACGAGGTCTTCCCGATCTTCAACTGGTATGTGATGGAAACGGATTCGAACCGCTATAAAACCACCGGGATACACGTCATCAACGACGCAGGTGGCCCGGTCGACGGTTCCACCGGCCCCTACGCCTGCGGCCAAGGCAACTTCCCGGCTTGCGGAGATTCCTCCCTCCTGCAGAACCTTGCCAGGACTAACGAGGATTTCCCTCTGCCCGTGGGGGATGCCACTCATCCAAACTTGCGGATTCCCGGCGCGGTCTATTGCGATCATGCTGACTGCGCTGGCTTCTCGATCGCAAATGGGCCGATCGCCGGTGGTTCGAGCGGCCCGGGCGGCTCCACTGGCCGAATCGATCCGCCTTGGGTCACCAGCTACGGTTGGCAGAATTTCATGGGGCAGAACCAGCTCCTGGAATTCGGCAAGAAGCCATTCGCAGCGGGCGAGAACGGCGGCATCCGCGGCCACGTCGTATATACCTCGACCCGTCCGTTTGATGACCCGGCACTGCTGCTCCAGCTTACTTGGGAACCGCAGGTTCCGAACGTCACGATGAACCTCTACCAGGAGGGCTTTGCGGCAGACGGAGTAACCCCGACCCTGACCCTGGTGGACACGACCAAGACCAGCAGCTGGGACGAGTGGGCGCAGGGCTTCCGCTCCGACGGCGTGCCGAACATGAACTGCCCGGGCCAGTCAACCGGCGATCTGTTCTTCTACACCATCAATAATCAGCCGAACCTCCTGGATTTCTACAACTCCCAGCACGGAGGACCGGCGGTGACTCCGCTGCCGTACAACTCCCAGTACAAGTGCTATGACGGAATGCACAACTGGAACCAGCTGCAACCGGCTCCGTACGACGGCATGTATTCATTCCCCAGCGTCACGGGCTTGAATCCGACCACCGGGAAGCCAGCCGGGACCAATTGCACGATTTGTGTGTCGAATCCGGACAACACGGATCCCTACCGGTTCGGTACGGCCATGCTGCCCGCAGGCAAGTACGTAGTCGAAATGATTGTTCCTCCGGGCTACGAACTGGTGAAAGAAGAAGACAAGAACATCCTGCTTGGCGACACGTACGAAGCTCCGGTAACCACGCAGTTCGCCGGCTTCGGCAACATTTTCATTATGCCGGACCAGGCTTCGGTCGCGTCTGCTTACAACCCGAACAATCCGCTGAATTCGACGACCGATCTGGGCGCAACGCCACGCCATGAAGGTGACACCGGAAGCGTTGAAACCTTCTGGCCTTGTGTCGGTACCGCCCGCGTTGTTCCCGACTACATGAGCCTCTTCCCGCAGTCGGGGCAGAACTCTCCGTTTGCCGGAGCCACGCGCAATCTTTGCGATCGCAAAGAGGTTACGCTCGAGGATCAGATGTCGGTGCTGGCGAAGTTCTACGTCTTCAGCTCAACCCACGTTGCTGCCCACTTCACGGGCATCATCTCGGACGATTTCACCTCGGAATTCGATCCGTTCTCGCCGGCGTTCGGCGAGAAGTTCTCGCCTCCCAATCTGCCGGTGGGCGTCCGGGATTTCAACGGAAACGAAATCGCTCGCGTCTGGTCCGACCAACATGGAATCTATAACGGGCTGACGTACTCGACGTTCTCCGTGAACCCGCCGGATCCCAGCGGCTACATCCCGCAGATGATGGTCATGTGCATGAACGACCGTGGTTCTGGCGTGGCGCCCGATCCTTTCTATCAGGCCGCCTACAGCCAGTTCTGCTATGAGTGGTCCTTCATGCCGGGCCAAACTTCCTACATGGATACGCCGGTGATCCCCACCTCCGCGTTTGCGGCGGAATACAACCATCCCGATTGTGCTTATCCGAACGCCACTCCGGCGATCAAGAGCGTCATCGGCAACGATGCAACTGGCTCCACGGCTGCCAGCGGTAAAGGACCGTGGGTGAGTGGGTCCGGTGCCGGTCACACTCTCACGATCACCGCGCTGGGCGACGTTGACGTGAACGACTACGCGTACTCCGGGCCTTCTGCGACGGTGGCGCCGTTTAACAACAAGACGATCACCCGCCACTACGGCTTCGGGACCACGGCAGGTACGGTCGCTCTGCTCGGCAGCGATGGCAATACTTATCCGCTGACGGGCGTGAGTTGGAGTGACCTGACGATCACGGGCACGGTTCCCAATGGGGTGCCGGCGTGCGCGATCCAGCAGCAGCGGCAATACGGAGGCCCGAACAACGGCAATGCCGAGCGCTGCGGTGAATTGGTGATCACGGCCGCCAATGGCAAAAAATCCATTGACACCGTGACCGTTACCATCGGCAGCATCGGAACCAATGGAAGCAAGATTCCGACGGTGCTCGCAGCTGGACAGACGATTCAGTCCGCCATCGACGCTGCCGCACCGGGCGATCTGATCATCGTTCCTCCCGGTAGCTACCATGAATTGTTGCTGATGTGGAAGCCGGTCCGGCTGCAAGGAGTCGGAGCTGCGTCCAGCATCATCGACGCAAACACGCATCCTTCAGGCACTCTCCTCAATGACTGGCGCCTGCGGGTGGTCTGTCTGTTCGGGCTAGCCCCCAATGGCGTGCCTGACGGGTATGACTCGGCTTGCGGAAACGGCTGGAACTTCTTCAGTCCGACGACGTCGAACCCACAAGTCGATCGCTTGCCGTTGGAGGCCACAGTCGGCTGGGACGCCACGCTGAACGGCAACCTGGCAGAGCAGCTGCAGGAACCAAGCCTGATGGGAGCGTATGAAGGAGCGGGAATTACCGTGCTCTCGAAGGGCGTGCGTTTCCCCAACGGATCGAACCCGTGGACCGACGGCGCTGAGCCGGGCGGGTTCCCGGTCGGCACCACGCTTCTTGACAACGGCACCCAGGCTCTCAGCGCTGACCCCAACGGTTGCGGGCCAAACACCACAGGTGCTCACAATCCGTTCCCAAGCAGCTTCCAATGCAACCCGTCGCGTATTGACGGCTTGTCGGTTACCAACAGTTCCCAAGGCGGCGGCGGCATCTTCGTGCACGGCTGGGGACACAATCTGGAAATCGCCAACAATCGCGTCTACAACAACCAGGGCACGCTGTCGGGCGGGATCACGGTTGGCCAAGGGGAACATCCTGGCGCCTACGTCCAGGGAGCTGCCAATGCAGATCCGGGTTCCTGCGTTAACGGGGGCACGGGCGTTTTCACGAATACTCAGCTGCCGTACTGCTTTGACCGGTTTGTAAACGTACACCACAACGCGGTCACGGCGAACTCCTCCGAAGGCGATGAATTGTTCTCGGCCACTCCCTCAGGGGCGGGCGGCGTTTCCTTCTGTTCGGGTGCCGACAACTACCAGTTCAACTTCAACTGGGTGTGCGGCAACATGAGCACGGGTGACGGCGCTGGAGTTGCCCAGATGGGGTTCGTGTGGGATGCGAGCATCCAGCACAACACGATCCTGTTCAACCAGGCCACTAACCCAACCACGCCCAGCAACGGCGGCGGTCTGCTCATCATGAGCGCTCCGGATACGGATCCGACCTGTCCTGGAGAGCCCGACGCGGATTGCAGCCATGCCTTCGGCACGGTGGGCGACGGCATCGGTCGCAACCTGGTGATCAACGCCAACCTCATCATGGGTAACGCTGCGGAAGCTGGTGCCGGCGGCGGTATCCGCTTCCAGGGTGTCAACGGCGTGGAAGTGTCCACGTTCCCCAACAATCCGGAGCGCTGGTACTCGGTCAGCGTTACGAACAACATCATCGCTAACAACGTTGCCGGTTGGGACGGTGGCGGCCTGTCGTTGCAGGACTCCATCGGAGTGAACCTGATCAACAACACGATCGTCTCCAACGACTCCACCGCATCGTCGGGAACGCTCTTTGGCGCCTTCTTTGCGACCCAAGCCAGCTCCCCGACACCTTGCCCACGGGACGCCCAGGGGGCAAACATCCCCTGCGTGCCGCTATCGGATCCGCAGCCAGCCGGCCTCTCGAGTGCCGGACACACGGCTGAGTTCCTCGCGTCGCTCCCGGCGAGCATCACCTGTCCTCCGGGCCATCCGATCGCCGCAAACCCCGCCAATGGCGTGGTGAATGGCGCTTGCCGGACGGTCTCGTACCCGAGTCTGTACAACGATGTGTTCTGGCAGAACCGCGCCTTCAACATCGTGGTGACGCAGCCGGCTGCGGGAGCCACGCAGGCAACGGTAACCCTGGTTCCAACGCTGAGTCAGACCAACACCGGCGATTGCATCGCTCCGCCGGCTGGGACGACCTATTGGGATATCGGTCTGCGCGGCGACCACGGACCGACCGACCATAGCTCAGGGGTAACGTTCACACCGGAAGCGTCGGTGCTGACCGATATCACTGGCTATGCTGGTGGAGGTTCAGGCTTCCGCGCCAACACGGCTTCCTTTAGCCCAGGCGTTGTCCGGCAGTACTGCAACGGCTCGAAGATTCCGCCGGAGGCGGGTGCTTCGACTTGGTACCAGGTGCCCCCGGGTACCTTTGAAGGCAACGTGCCCGTGCCCGTCTTCAGTCTGACGGCAGGGGCGACTGTGGACGAGGGCAACAACTGGATCAATATCAGCTGGGGCCCCTTGTCACTGATCAAGCCGACTACGGAGACCAACCCGGCCACCGAGGATGTGCTTGCTGACTACTCGTTGTTGGCGGGCTCTCCGGCCATCAACTACATCACGCCAGTCAACTCCAGCAGGACTTACGCAGCGGCGCCGAACAATGATTTCTTCGGTAACCTGCGCAAGACCAACAATGCGGTTGACGCGGGTGCGGTCGAGTTCGCGGGCCCGGCTGCTGCCCAGCCGACGCTGACCTCGATCGCTCCCAGCTCCGGACGGCGGAATAGCGCCGTAAACGTGACTCTCACCGGCACGAACCTGACCGGTGCCACAGGGGTGGCCGTGTCCGGAACTGGTGTGAACGCTATTTCCGTTAGCAACCTCGTGGTGGTGAACGACACTACCGTCACGGCGACCTTCACCATCGGAGCGAACGCTGCAGTTACCGGCGCAAACGCTTCCCACAACGTCACCGTCTCTACTCCTGGCGGAACCAGCAACGCCGTGATCTTCACGGTGGTAGCGCCGTCGCTGGCTTCAGTCACTCCCAACACGGGCGTACGTAGCAGCACGGTTAACGTGAGCCTTGTGGGCACCGGCTTCACGGGAGCGACGGCTGTCAACGTCGTGGGACCGGGGGCAGTCAATGCCACCAGCTTCACGGTGGTGGATGACTCGCATATCAACGCGACCATCCAAATCGGTGGTCTCTCGAATGCGCAACTCGGGAATCAGACTGTCAGCGTTACCACTCCGGGCGGAACCACCAACACCGTGCCGTTCACGGTCTTGGGGGGGACGGTCGCCTTCACCGGACCTGTCCCGGTGTTGACTTCGACCCCGGCCAACACCAACCAGAAGAACGGCGTGATCACGGTTACCAATAGCGCCACCGGGGCGTTTGCTGGTCCGATTACGCTGACCGCGAATCCGACGATCGTTCCAGTGACGGGTGGCGCCAATGGAACGTTCTCGATCCAACCCGGCGGAACGTGCGTGTCGGGTTTCCAAATCACCTCAGGCGGCGGTACTTGCACGATCAATGTGCGGTACCAGCCAAACAATTCGTCAAATGCGACGGCCCATGTCACTCTCAACGATACCGGGGCCACCACCGCAACGCAGAGCAGCGCCAACTTCACTGCGAACTAACCAACCATGCGGGCCGGGCATCCGAACCTGGATGCCCGGCCTTGCATAACTGCAAGAAAACATAGGGATGGGGACCCCGCAACCGAGACACAGTGAGTTTGTGGAACGCTCAGTTTCCTCGAAGAAAAAAGCGTTGCCAAAGGAAAGCGCATAAGCTACGCTCGACCCAATAGCAGAAGGGGTGGCAAAGTCCAAGGGTGATGTCCAGTAAGTTAGTAGTAAACACAAAGCTGCTGCTGACAGCCGTTCTCGCCAGTGTGATCGCGTTTCCCCCCGCACAAGCGCAATCGGTTCAGGCCAATAAGAGTTCTGCGGTCCCGGCTGGGAAGGCTCGGGCGCCGGTGGTTCCACAACGCTATCGGCAAAATCGTATGCCGCCGAAAGCGCGTCAGTACTACGCAGTGATGTGGGGCGTTGATTCTCTCGCTGTGAAGTCAGTGGAGTCCGGCGAGATTATCCGGTTTACCTACCGCGTGCTCGACGCGGCGAAGGCAAAGGTTCTCAATGACAAGAAGAACGAACCGTCGTTGATCGACCCCGGAGCCGGTGTCAAACTGGTGGTCCCGTCTCTGGAGAAGGTTGGTAAGTTACGTCAGAGCAGTACGCCCGAGGCGGGCAAGGTGTATTGGATGGCCTTCTCGAATAAGGGCAGGTACGTGAAACCGGGGCACCGAGTCAGCGTCGAAATCGGACCGTTTCGGGCCGACGGCCTTATCGTCCAGTAGGATTCCCCAATCCCCTATAACTCACGCGCGACAATTAGGAGCGATCATCAATGTCTCGAAAAACGGTGTTAGTCAGCGGCTTCCTGGCCTTGGCTGTTTCCCTCGCCCTGGGTGCGGATGCGCCGTCCTCAGTGGCCAAACTGACGGCGGAGCAGGTCATAGAGAAGAACGTTGCGGCGCGGGGTGGGTTGCAGGCGTGGCGGGCGGTGCAGACTCTCTCCATGAGCGGCAAGATGGATGCCGGTGGGAACGAGAGCCCGACCCGTCCGGTGCAAGGAGTGAAGACCGGAGGTGTGCAGCTGCCCAGGCGTCCGGCGGAGCAGGCGCAGTTGCCCTTTCGGCTGGAACTGAAGCGCACGCGCAAGTCACGCATGGAACTCGATTTTCGTGGACAGACTGCGGTCCAGGTCTACGATGGCACCAACGGCTGGAAGCTGCGTCCGTTCCTGAATCGCCACGAAGTAGAGCCGTTTACGAAGGATGAGATGAAAGCAGTCGCGACGCAATCCGATCTGGACGGTCCGCTTGTGGACTACGCCACCAAAGGGACCAAGGTCGAACTGGAAGGCACCGAAAAGGTCGAGGGCAACGATACGTATCGACTGAAGCTGACTTTCAAGAACGGGCAATCCCAGCGCGTATGGGTGAATGCGAAAACCTTCCTGGAGGCCAAGATCGATGGCACGCCCCGCCGCCTGGATGGCAAGTACCACGCGGTCGAAGTATATTATCGTGACTACCGAGCAGTGAATGGCTTGATGATGCCCTACGTCATGGAGACGAAAGTGGAGGGAGTCAAGCAGACAGAGAAGATCGAGGTCGAAAAGATTGCCGTCAACCCGCGAGTGGAGGATTCTCGCTTTGCCAAACTGCAATGAGAGGTTCGTGGCGAAGTCGCGGATCTGTTCCGGCAGGGCAGTCTGGTGTCTGGCTCTGATATTGCCGCTGGGTGCACCACTTGTCGCTCAGGTGGCTGGCGCAGCCAGCCCGGCACCGCAGACGCATCGCTCTCCGAGGCGTCCAAGTCTGGATGATCGAGTCAAAGTTCTAGCCAAGAACCTGGACCTGACCCAGGCGCAGCAGGCTGCCGTCAAGAAGATCCTGGAGCAACGGCAGCAAGAGACCCTGCGCATTCGCACGGACTCGTCACTTTCGGGAAGCGCTCGGATGGCACAGTTTCGTGCCCTCCAGGACAATACGGTGGAGCGGATCCGGGCCGTACTCAACGAGGAGCAGAAGAAGAAATACGATCCCCTCGCGGTGCGGAGAGTGCAGCCAGCGCCGGATCAGCGCAGTGTAGAAGATTGGCTCAAAGCCACGACTCCGCAATAAGGAGTTCGCGACGCTGTTGTGGAACCGTCTTGCTCGGTTCGCAGCGTGCCCCCTGAATTCCTATGAGACAGCGAAATCTAATGAACTCAGCGAAGGAAAGAAGGATGAAGCTCAAAGCAACCAGTCTCGCGGCAATGTTTTTACTGGGTCTGATTCCCGCGGCAAGCCACGCGCAGGAGTTTTCCGCTGACGTCGTGTACCTCGCCACCAGCACGCCGGATGCGCCATCCACCGGAACCGCGACCTCACCCCATCCTTCCTCGAAGCTCTACGTAAGTAAGGACAAGATGCGTCTGGAGACGCGCGGACTAGCCGGCACTATCATGTTGGTGAATGGAGGGGAGCACACCGCCGTCGCCCTGTTCCCAGCGAAGAAGGCGTACCAGCCCTTAGGTATTGGTCCCTCGGAGTATTTTCGGGTGGAGAACGCAGACGATGCCTGTGCCGACTGGAAGAAGGCTGCGGGCGAGAAGATTGTCTGCGAAAAAGTGGGTCATGAGGTGGTGGATGGGCGTCAGGCGGTGAAGTACCAGAACAAGGGTGCCTCAGACGTTGCGACCGCTGCCGTCTGGATCGATGTGGCCCTCAAATTTGTAGTCAAGTGGGAGGACGCCAGCACCGGCGCCGAACTGCGCAATATCAAGGTAGCACAGCAAGCGGCGGATTTGTTTGCTGTGCCTTCGGGTTACGAGGTTCTCAAACCCCAGAAGGCGACGTCCAAAGGCTTCTCGCAGCGATCGCGATAAAGCGAGCCGCTATTTCCCAGGGATGTTGGCCTCGGCTCAGGCTGCACCAAACGATCTGGTTACGCTGCGACCGCAGCCATCGCAGACAGCCTTGCCTTGCTCCGCGGTGTGAATAAAGTCCACAATTGTCCCGCCTCCTTGACAGCTGAGTTGGAGCATATGACAATATCGCCAGTCGGCAGCGTAAGTTGCTTGTTCTCCGAGATTGGGTAACAACTCCCCCAATTTGCATGACAGAAGCGGGCAGACAGGGTAGCCGTGCGTGGGTATCCAATGGCTGCCCGGCTTGGAGGTAGGGGTGCGGGGCTTACGTCGCTTCACGAAACGTCCGTCCAACCTCTCAACTCCGCACATGCGTGAGCTTCGGCTCAAACGATCATTTCCGTTTTGGCCGCTTGTTCTGTCGGGTATGGTGGTCTTGCTGACCATCGTTGCAGTTCTCCAATACCGCTGGACGTCTGAGGTCAGCGCTGCCACCGAAGTCCGCATTGGGACCGAACTCGAGTCGCTCATGGTGAAGTGGCAACTCGATCTTTACGGCGAGTTCTCAGCCATCTGTGTTGCGATGCAGGTCGGTCCAGATTCAGGCGCACGCGACACTTGGAACGATTATCTCCAGCGCTATGTGGAATGGAGCGGTAGTACGCTGAATCGCGATTCGCTGGCGAACACCTACAAGAATCCAGATTTGGTCCAGAATATCTACATCTGGGAAACCAGCCAGAAAGCGAAACCCCGGTTGTTGCGTCTGAACGCTGACCAGAAGAGAATTGACCCTTCCAGCGCACCCCCGAATCTCGATACTTTATTGACTCGCTTGCAGGCGAACTCGGCTAACCTTTCCCTCGCCTTGCGCGCGTGGGAATCACCCGCTCCACCCTCCGAGCAGCGCTTCCGAGGTAACCACACCGCGAGCGCAGATTCGCTGCGAAGCAACACAACCATGGGGTGGCAGTTCGATGACAGCATCCCTGCCATCGTTCACCCTATCGTTCGGCACAGCGATGCCAAGCCCTCAAGCAGCCGGAATCCTGTTGATTGGATCGTGGTCGTTCTTGATCTCAATACAATCCAGAAACGAATCCTGCCCGAACTTGCAAAACGATATTTCGGTGGTCGGGACGGACTTGATTACAAGGTGGCTGTTATCGATACTGGACCCACGCCTCGCATGATTTATTCTTCGGTACCTGGATTTGGGGTCCGGGATATCGGCGCCTTCGATTCAACGATGAATATATTTGGTCCCCCGCCAGAAAGTGTGGAGGGTAACTTCTGGCAAACAGTCAAGAATAGCCAGTCTTTACGAAGCGAGGAATGGCACAGTTTTTCAGGGCCGGTTTGGTTTCCCACAATCGAATTCGATTCTCGCCAGGATCCGTGGGTGCTAGTTCTGCAACATCGCAGCGGCCCACTCCAAGCCGTGGTGGACAGAGTGCGGCAAAGAAACTTGACAATCAGTGCTCTTGTGCTCGTGTTGCTCGCCGTGAATATGGGTTTTGTCACCGTCGCCGGTTTTCGAGCACAGAAGTTCGCCAAACTTCAGATGGATTTCGTGGCCTCCATCTCGCACGAGTTGCGCACCCCATTGACTGCTATTTTTTCCGCGGGCGAAAATATCAGAGACGGTTTTGTAAGCGGACAATCGAGTCTGAGGCACTATGGTTCGCTTGTTATCGGCCAGGCGCGCCAGCTCATGGACCTCGTTGATCGCATTCTACTTTTTGCGTCGATACGCAGCGGCGAGAACCGGTACGTATGGCGCCCGCTTCAGGTCTCCGAAATCCTGGAACGCGTTCGCAAGACCACGGCGGCGATTGTTGAGGAAGCTGCCTATACTGTCGAGGAGCAGGTGGAGCCTAACCTGCCGTGCGTTCTCGGCGATCTGTTCGCCGTCTGTGGCTGCTTGGAGAATCTGATTACAAACGCTCTTAAGTACAGCGAGACAGATCGCCGCATTCGTATTTCCGCCACCCTTCATGAAATCGACAGGCATGGGAAGGAAATCTGGATCAGCGTAGAAGACCACGGAATCGGCATCAGTAGTTCCGAGCTGCCGCATATCTTCGAGCCGTTTTACCGCAGCCCCAAGGTAGCTGCCGCCCAGATCCATGGGACGGGGTTGGGACTGTCTCTGGCAAAGCATCTTGCGGAGGCGATGGGAGGAAGACTTTCGGTGGCCAGCGAAGTTGGAGTGGGAAGCGTGTTTACATTACACCTACCCGCCGCCCAAGCACAGGAAAGCGAACTCTCTGCCGTGAGTTCAACAAGCGATGAGGTGATGCGAAAATGAATGAGAGCATTCTGCTGGTCGAGGATGAACAGGCACTAAGGACCACCCTGGGCGACCGTCTGCGTGGCGAGGGATATATCGTTGACACCGCAGCCGACGGACAAGAGGGGTTCGACAAGGCGTCCAACCTGCCCTACGACCTGATTATTCTCGACCTCATGTTGCCGCGTCGCAGCGGACTGGATGTCTGCCGGGATATTCGACAGGCAGGCATGGCCACTCCGATTCTGATCCTCACGGTTCGGAACGAGACGGTTGATAAAGTGGTGGGTCTCAAGATGGGCGCCGACGACTACGTAACGAAACCATTCGAGGCCGCCGAACTCATGGCTCGCATCGAGGTTCTATTGCGACGCGTACCCATCCATGCGGGACAAGGTCTTTACGAATTCGGTTCGATCCGTGTCGACGTCCGGCGAGCGGAGGTGACTCGAGAGGGAAAGCCTGTTTACCTGACGGCTAAAGAATTTCAGCTTCTTCGTTATTTCATGGAACGCGTAGGAAGCACTGTCCCTCGAGACGAACTGTTGCGGTCGGTGTGGGGCTATGACACCGACACGTTCACCCGTACCGTCGATACGCACGTGGGCAGTCTCCGGCAAAAGTTGGAGGAAAACCCCAAGCGACCTGAGCTTATCCTTACCGTCTCCGGAGTCGGCTACAAGTTCGTGGGCCTAAATGGCAAGTAACCGGTCGCCGAATGGGGGCTAGTTGAGTGCGCGCGCCTTCCCCTATGAGTCCCGGTAGATCCTGTGCCTTCTGATTGCATGGAGGAATTCCTGCCTCTTTCAGACTCAAGCGAAATCGGAACGAAGCGAGCCAGTCGTGTGTTATCAACCAGCGTAGAGCACACCGATGGCACTTCCTGAGATTCTTACGGAGGCGTAATCAGGCGCACCGGTACGGGAGAGGCACCGTTGCCAAGAATGGGCGGTAGGGGAGCGCCGTTGCCGCAACCGACGACGTTGATGACGGTGGTCTTGATACGGCCGGAGTTGGGCGCTGTATCCGACACGCCGACACCGTCGGAGTTCAGAAGGAGTTGAACGAAGCCAATCACGGTGACCGGGCTGGTTGGAGCCGGATCGCCGCTGTCCGCGTCGTAGATGGGTACTGTGACCAGGGAATCGCTGACGATTACATTGTTGCCAACTGCCCCAGGCACCGGGTTGTTGTTGCCGCCTAGAAATTCAAAGGGCTCACCGGGTGTGACGGCGGGACTGAGCGAGTCAGCGTCGCCCGCCACGTTGGCCGCCGTATGGGTCAGGCAGTTCACCGCATCGGCAGTTTGACTATTACGGCCGAAGTGACTGCTGGTGTCCAAATTGATCGGTGTGCCACCGTTTGCCGTTGTGCCGCAAGTGATCGGGGCCGGTACGCAACCCGCAATGTCCAGTTGATACGCATTGACCAAAGTCGCAGCGCAAGCGGGAAGCGCTACAGGAGATGGAAAACTGGCCGGGTCTGCGGGATAGTATCGCCACCCGATCGGGGTCGCGTTGGTGGACCAATTGGGCTGACAGTTTCCGCCGCAGCGGGCGTACAAACGGGTCCCTCCGAGATCCCTGCCCACCAGGCTCGTGTCCAGGATCGCACCGGTCGCGGCATCGATGATCTTATTGTTAACGCCGCCAGGAGGACTGATGTTCGGCAAGACCCAAGGTTTTACGCAGGTGGGGGCAACGGGTGTCACTGCAGCACCCAGCGGCAGAGCGCTTGCACCGGAGGGATTGTAGGCTTCAGCCGCGGCGGAGGCCTGGACGCCGACTGTCGTGGTGCCCCAGATGCGAGCAAAAAACGTGGGTAGATCAGTTCTGGTCACCTGCACCGTCACGTGAGGGTTTGTGGCAAAAAGGGCTGCGCTGACGCTTCCATCGTTAAAGGTAACGTTGACTTCGGTAGCTGCATTTAGAAGTCTTCCTCCAACCTCATTCTGCGCGGCCACTTGTTTGGCGATGGCCCCGGCGAGGATCTTTGTAGCGGACACCAGATTGGCGTGATTCGGGTCGGTCACCGGGTTCGAGGTCATCCCGGAATTTGCCAGCACGCGGGCGGCGGCCAGCGCGGCTGCGTCGGCGGCCAACTGCGCTTCGCTGCGGGCGGTGTAAAAGGTGACCACATCAATCGAGAGCGCGGCCATAGCTCCGACGACAAACAGGAGGACGACGGCGACCAGGAGAATGACGACGCCGCGCTGGCGGTTGGGTGCGGGAGGGACGGCGGAAGACATCCCGAGTTGAGGTCGAACGTCCGTGGCCACCGAGGGACTCGTGTCGTTTGCTAAAGCGGACTCGGTTTGTTCGGTGACTGCCGTACCGGCACTGCCGTGCCGGCCTTTCTTCTGTCGTTGCTGCTCGGCGGGGTCGTTTCTGGTTGGGTGCACATTTTCCTCACATCTGATTATGGACGCCGGCGGTTTCGCTGAGAGGCGTCGTCGCGCTGTATGAGGTCGAGCCTGGAAACAGCAACTGAATAGCGCTGCTGAAGTGCCAGTGGTACGGGTATGTCACTTTCACCTGGGTGCCGACAACAGACGTGGTAACGCCTGGCGCGCTGGGTGGTACCCATGCGCGATTGATGTCGATGATGAGATTGTCGGAGCCGCATGAAATCTTGTACTCCCAGAGCAGCGGACCGCGTTGAGTGGGCGCGCCTACTGCGGCACAAGTGCTTTGGGGCACCACGGCGTCGGCGACGAGCGAATTGAAAATCACGGTCGCCACAGCGCGAAGGTTGGCCGTTTCGACATCGCTGGTGGGCTGGGCACCCGCTAAAATGGCCCCTTCCTGGGCGGCGTGCTCGATCTTTTGCTTCTGATTGAAGGCGCCGCTGAAGTCGTAGATGCCGACGATGAAGACCACGAGCAGGGGCAGGGAGATGGCGAGCTCCAGGAGGGCCGAGCCCTCGGTCGCGCGCAAAAACCGGGAGAGACTGGTCAGGCGGTTCATCAATTCTCCATCCGAGTCTGCGCTCTCGCCGTCAGCGTGATGGTCTGCATGTTGAGGGATGTGAAAGGCAGATAAAACTGGAACGGATATTGAAAGCTCACGACCGCGCCACACTGGTCAGGCGGGGTCGAACTGGCCGGAGGATTGAGAAGCGCCGAACGGCAGACAGTGACGTTGTGTGCAGTGGTCGTGCAACTGCCGGGGGATACGCCGAGTGGCAACTGATCCGGAACCGTACAAAGAGGCGGGTTTGGGTTGGAATTGATCGGAATTAGAGTGGGGTCGAGGCGTGATGTTTGGATGAAAGTGGAAATGACAGTGTCGACCTGTAGAGCGACCTGGGCATCGGTGAGGGGGGTGCAGGTGGCGCAGGTCGGGCGCGCTGCGGCGATGGCTCCTTGTTGTGCGGCCTGAGTAATGGTGGAGTAGATGTTGAAGGCGCGGCCAAACCAGACAATCCCCAGCAGGAACATAAAGACGATCGGTAGAACGACGGCCACTTCGGCGATCTCAGCGCCGGATTCGTCTCCGAGTCTAAGTTTCAGGGTTGGCATAGTCTTGCTAAAATTTCCTGATCGCTCTTCCAATGCCATATAGCACTACCGTAGCCGCCATGGCCACACCGAACGGAATCTTGGCCGACTGCGGGTTGTCGAGCGACACTTCCAACCCTGGCATCCGCAGACTGAAGAAAGCTGCCAGCATGTGCGCCATGTTCCGCCACGTCTGCTGCCAGCGTCCCGTCCAGATCACCACGGCCAGGGCCATGACTCCCGCCAACAGAATCGTTCCCACCAATACTGCCAGCAGTTGCCGCGGGCCCAGACACGCTCCCAGTGCACCCGCCAGTTTCCAATCTCCCGCACCCAGGCTGCGGAGAAGCACGAAGGGCAGCAGCAGCCCGAGCCCGAGCAGCGTTCCCAGCAGCGCCGCCTGCAGTCCCGGCCATCCCGTCAAAATCCCGTTGACCACGATGCCCGCGACCAAGCCTGAAACGGTCAGCCAGTTCGGAATCCGCCGGTAGCGCCAGTCCAGCACTCCTGCGCAGAGGGCCACCAGGATCGCCGGAATCCAGGGGCCTGATTGGAGCATGTTCAATGCTGGCAGACAAAGGCCTCCCGGGCTTCCCTGACAGTACTTTAGGGCTTTCCGGGGCGGTACTCAAGAGGCATTTCGGGCGTTGATCCGGTGCCATCCAGGGCTATTTCGTTGCGTCTGGGGTGGGTGAGCGCAGACCTTCGAACGCGGGGTTGGTCTCCAGGTGCTTCGGGAAAGCCTTCTCGTACGATGCCAAGCCGGGGCAGAGGGCGTGATGCACCTTGGAGAAGCCAAATAGATGCATTTCCTGCATTGCTTCGTCCGCGGTCCAGCCCTGTGCTGCCATGCGATAGGCAGCGACCATCATCCCGGTACGATCTTCCCCCAGCCGGCAGTGCACAAATACTTTCTTGTTGGGATTTTCCTGGAACACCTTCAAGAATCTTACGAAGACATCGTCGTTCGGGGACGGACAATGCCACGGAATCGCAACATATTGCATTCCAAGTTTGCCAACCTCTTTTCCTTCGCTGCTAGTCCGGTTGCCACGTCCGTCCACGATAATCTCGATCCCCATCTTCGCCAGTGCTTCGAACCCTTCATGGGTTGGCTGCGCCCCGCGAAAAAGGATGGGCGTTACTTCGCCGAAATTGCCGATACCCTTGAGTTTCCGCTTCAGGCCGAACGGACGTGCGGGCTGAGAGGCGAGGCTGGCGCTTTGTTGCTGCGGCTCCTGGCCGGTACACATCGTGATCGCCAACAGCAGAGCGGTGGCGAGAACTCGGAGGCTGCGAAAGGCTCGGGCCATAGAGAAGAGATACCCGTATCTTACCGTACGAAAACTCCGGTTTTTTCCGGATCAAACGAAAAGGCCCGGTCGCCCGGGCCTGATGTTATTCGGAGATGGTATTCGTCTAACGCGTGACCGGGGCCGCATTCCGTTCGGCAATCACCTTCTTGGCGTTATCGGCCAGGGCCCGTGCCTGGGGCAGCAGTTCCAGCGCCTTCACAACTTCTGGGTCTGTTTCCGCCCGCACCTTCAGCCCTTCCTCCTGCCCGAAGGAATCGATGAAGAGTTCGGCCTTGATGTTCGAGCGCAGCCAGTCGTTATTTTCAATCAGCTCGGCTTCGGTAAAAGGAATCTTTTCCGAGTCGAGGAACTTGCGGAAGTCCTGCAGCACGGCATCGTCGACTTCGAAGCTCTGCGTGACCTTGTGCCCGATCACATAGTGCTTGGCGAAATTAAACAGCCCGTAGTGTTGCAGAAGCGTTTCCTGGAACTTGTTGGACTTGTAGGGCGGCAGTTTCACGTCGGGGGAGATGCCGCCGCCGCCATACACCGTGCGTCCGCCGTCAGTGAGCTTCACTTCGTGGTTCGAGTTGTTCTCTTCGTTCTCGCGATTGTAATAGTAGTCGTAGAGAGAAAGGTTCGAGTAATCGCGCTGGATCAGCCGTCCGCTGGGCGTGTAGTACTTCGCCGTGGTCAGCGCCAGCCCGGTGTTCTCGGCCAACGGATATACGGTCTGCACCAGCCCTTTGCCGAACGTCGTCTCGCCGACAATCAGCCCGCGATCATGGTCCTGAATCGCGCCCGCAACAATCTCAGCGGCGGATGCCGTGCCCCGGTTCACCAGCACGACCAGCGGATAATCCCGCCCGCCATTCCCGTGCGCCGCAACATAGCGCTTTTCCGGGGAAGACCGCCCGTGGTGCGAGACGATGAGCTGCCCCTTCTTCAGAAACTTATCGGCCACGCCCACGCCTTCACTCAGCAGTCCACCGGGGTTCTGCCGCAGGTCGAGGACTAGGCCCTTCACGTCGCCCATTTCTTCCAGTGCCTGGGCGACTTCGTGCTCGGTCGTTTCCTGGAAGCCGGAAACGTGCATGTAGCCGACGCCGGGCTTGATGATGAAGTGCAGGTCCACGCTGTAACGCGGAATTTCGTCGCGGATCACGCTGAATTCCAGCGGATGATCGGAACCCTCGCGCAGCATGGTGATCCGCACGGTGGTGCCTTTCGGCCCCTTCAGCAGATCGGCCACGTCGGAGGTGCTCATATTGTCGGTGGGCTTGCCGTCGACCGCGGCGATAATGTCGCCCGGACGGATGCCGGCCCGATACGCGGGTGTTCCGACAAACGGAGCGATTACGATCACCTTGTTATTGCGCGGGCCCACCGTCATGCCCACGCCGTAGTACTTGCCGCGCTGCTCTTCGCGAAGTTGCGAATAAGACTTGGGATCAAAAAAATTCGAGTGCGGATCGAGCGAGTGCAGCATGCTCGGGATCGCCCCGTTATAGATCGCCTTGTCAGGATTCACCGGGTCGGCATAGTTTTCCTCGACCGTCTCATACACCTGGGTGAACTGCCTGAAGCTGTCGCGGACGTCGGAATCACTGCTCGGCGTGGCCGCCGGGGCAACCCGCTGAGCAAACAGCAAGCCCAGGAAACCGAACAGCGCAAGGACAAAAACGATCAGGAATAGAGAGCGACGAGAACTACGAGCCATGTTTCAAAATCCTTCGGGCAAGGGACGTGGAGGGACCCAGCCACCGCTTCTGAGCGCAGTATACCATGCAATCGAGCCTTCTTACTTGGACACAAATTAGCGCCGAAGGTTACCCCGGTTCGCCATCTTTTGGTCCCGAAATGCCTCAAAAAAAGCGGGTTACGCCCTCTTCGAGCACCACGATCTTGTCTTTAACCCCGGCCGCAACTGCCTCCTGCTCCAACAACTGCAGAGGTTCTTCGATGGGCTCATGCGAGAGGCGAAACGTCCCATAGTGCATCGGAACCATCCAGCGGGATTTCAGATCGAGGAAGGCCTGGGTGGCGTCGGCCGGACTGGTATGCACGTTCCGGAACTGCGGCGGGTTGTAAGCTCCGATCGGCAGCAACGCCAGTTCCGGGGCCAAGCGGCGCCCAATCTCGCGGAAACCCTGGAAGTACGCGGTGTCGCCCGCGTGGTACACCGAATGTTTGCCGGCGCGCAGCACGTACCCGCCATAGCCCCGGTGCGAATCTTTAATCACGCGCGCGCCCCAATGCCGCGAGGGTACATGCGTGATCTCCAGTTTGCCGTGGCGATAGCTGTTCCACCACTCGAGCTCAACGATATCGTCAAAGCCCAGATCCGAAACCAGGTCAAAGACGTGATGCGGGACCACCAGCGTGGGCGGCGATCCGGTCTGCCGCTTCGTCTGGCGCGCGATCGTGCGCAGCGACTGGCGGTGCAGATGATCGAAATGCGCGTGGGTCACCAGCACTAGGTCGATCGGAGGCAGGTCGCGCAGGTGCATTCCGGGTTGCCGCAACCGTTTCAGCACAAACAGCCAGCGTGCGAAGTTCGGATCAATGACCACGTTCTGCCCGCCAACTTGCAGAAAAAAGCTGGAGTGCCCGATGAAGGTGACGCCCATTTCGCCGTTGGTGACCAGTTGCGGCTTGTGCGTTTGTCCGGTGCGCGGAGTGACTGCCGAGTGGCGCACCAGGCGGGTAAACTGGCTCGCCCGTTTGCGCAGGGCAGGGTTCTTCAATGAGGCCTTAATCATCGATTCAACCAATCCGCGTCCGCGCGGATCGCTGGTTCTTCGTTCGCTTGATCGTCAATCTAGATAGATGCCAGGGGCGAGGAATTCGTCGCTCAACTTTACCTCCACAAACGGCGCAATCCCCACGCACTCTGCAGATTCCCCGAAACCATGAGTCTAAATCAAGTTCGGGTCAATTGCTTCTTTCTTGACCGTGACTTTCGTGGTCATTTCTAATCGAAAGTTTGGAGGAACACAACCGCATGCGCGTCGCTTTTTTAGGCCTGGGAATCATGGGACGGCCCATGGCTGCCAATCTTGTCAAAGCCGGACACGAGGTTACCGTCTGGAATCGAACTGCTGGCCAAGATGTCGAAGGTGCCCGCAACGCACCCTCACCCGCCGAGGCCGCTCGCGGCGCCGAAGTCGTCTGGATGTGCGTGTCCGACACGAAAGCCGTCGAGCGAGTCCTGTTCGGGCCGGACGCCGTCGAGCAATCGCTCGCTCAGGGCATGATTATCGCCGACTCCAGCACCATCTCGCCCTCAGCCACGCACCGCTTTGCCGAGCGCGTGAAAGCTCGCGGAGTGGATTACGTGGACGCACCCATCACCGGCTCGAAAATCGCGGCCGAAGCGGGGAGCTTGATCTTTATGGCCGGGGGAGACGAGGCAGTGCTAGCCCGGCTGCAACCGCTATTTCAGGCGATGGGCAAGCAAGTCTTCCATATGGGCGAAACCAGCAAGGGCCAGGCCACCAAGTTGGTCATGAACCTGCAGATCGCGCTCATTTACGAAGGCTTCGCCGAAGCCCTCACTCTCGCGACCAAACTCGGCGTGGACGTCGAGAAACTGTTGCCGCTGGTGCAGGCTTCGATGGTGCGCTCGGGCGTGGTGGATTACAAAGCTCCATTCATCTTGAAACGCGATTTCTCTCCCAACTTCCCCCTGCGCCTCATGCTGAAGGATATTCACCTCACGCTCGACGCCGCCAGGGAATCGCGCGTCCGCCTGCCTGGCCTCGAAGCCGTGGAAGAGGTTTATGACCTCGCCGCCGAGGAAGGGCATCAGGACTTGGACTACGCTGCGACGCTGACCTTGCTGGAAAAATGGGCTGGGGTGGAGGTGAAGGCCAGCGGGGCCTAACGGGTTGGAATTTGGGACAGCAGGTCGCCACCCGCCACGCGGCTTACGATGAAAGCAAAGGCCGGGGTGATTCGCGATGAATCCCCGCTGGAGGAATTTTCGTCGGCTGGCGGCCTACTTCTTTTTCAGCGAGCGGATGTAGTTCACCAGGTTCCAGATGTCGTCGTTCTTGGCGCGGTCGCCCTCGGGAGGCATGTCGCCCTTGCCCTTGCGCATGATGTAGAAGAGTTCGCCGTCGGTGCGGTTCTTCATCGCGTCGGGCGCGGTGAAGTCGGTGACGTTCTTCATGTCGGCGGCCAGGTCGCCCTTGCCGTCGCCAGCGTCGCCGTGACACATCGCGCAGTCGATCGCGTAGGTCTTCTTCCCCTTGGCCAGCGACTCGGGCGTCGGCTTCACGGGATTTTCCTTCTGCGCGTCTGCCGCGGGGACCTTGTAGTCGGCCGGCGGCTTCGCGGGCGGCTGACTTTGCTGCGCGCCCAGCACACAGGCAACAAAGAGAAGTGCGAAAACGATGAGAGCGGTTTTCTTCAACACGACCACCTCCGTTCGGGAGTACGGTTGAATACTACATGCATTCTACGACCCGGGCGAGCGCCCCGAAAGTGTCGTGCGTCACGCGCACGCGTGGGCGGAATCACCAGTGACACGGAACCCCCCGCCCGTGAGTTTGGGGGGATAGGGCCTTTCGCCCACAGGCTCATTACGCTCGTAACCCCTTTCCGCAGCTGCGATTACACAAGTATTACAAAGCGGTGCACGCTCTCTTGGTATCGTCGTAGTAAGACTTCGTCGCAACCCTTGTGGGGAGAACTCAACACCATGGAAGACACCAGCCTGCGCAAAGAACGCGCGGATAAAGACGGTTTTAACTGGGGCACGGCCACGGCCATGTTCCTGTTTCATGTGGGCGCTGTAGCGGCGCTATTCTTCTTTACCTGGAAGGCACTTTTCGTCACCGCATTTTTATGGTGGGTCTCGGGCAGCCTCGGGATTGGCATGAGCTATCACCGCCTGCTGACGCATCGCGGCTACAAGACTCCGAAGTGGGTCGAATACTTCCTGACCTGGTGCGCGACGCTGGCGCTGGAAGGCGGGCCGATCTTCTGGGTAGCGACCCATCGCATTCACCATCAGTACTCCGACGAAGACGGCGATCCCCACTCGCCGCGGGACGGCAAATGGTGGTCCCACATGGGCTGGATCCTGATGGGCAAGTCGATGCATCACGACACCACCACGCTGGCGCGTTACGTGCCCGACCTGACGAAAGACAAGGTTCACGTCTGGCTGACCAAGTATCACTGGACCGGCAACATTCTTGTCGGCGCTATTCTTTATGCCATCGGCGGTCTGCCGTGGCTGCTGTGGGGAGTTTTCTTCCGCGTCGTTCTCGGACTGCATTCCACCTGGGCGGTGAACTCGATCACGCACATTTGGGGTTCGCGGCGCTTTGCCACCAAAGACCTTTCCACCAACAACTTTCTGATTGCGCTGTTCACCTTTGGCGAGGGTTGGCACAACAACCACCACGCGCATCCCGTCTCCGCGCGCCATGGCATGACCTGGTATGAGTTCGACCTGAACTGGTACGGCATCTGGCTGCTGAAGAAGTTGGGACTCGCGCGCCACGTCTACAAAGTCACACTGGACAATCTGCCGCCCAAGCCGCCCCTGGTGCGGGATCTCAAGACGGCCGAGGTGATGGCCGCAGCCGCTGGGAACGACTAAAGAGAAGGTCACAGGTCACAGGTCTCAGGAAAATCGCGTCAGGCGCAATCCTAGTTGGTTGACCGGCACGATTTATGTTGACACCGTCCACTCCTTGAGACTTTTGTCGCTGAGAACTGAGAACTGAGAGCAGCCACCTGACACCTGACCCCTGCCCCGCTACAATCTCCCTGTGCGAATTACCAGCCGGCGCAAGGCGATCTACTTCTTCCTTACGTTCGGTGTGTGCCTGGCGGCGCTGGCCGTTGCGGTCGGCAGCGGCTGGATCATCCTCAACTGGCAGCAGGGCGTCAAAGTCTTTCTGGGCATCATTTTCTTCAGCGCCATCGTCACGGGCCTGGTACTCAACACAATTTTTCTGGTGCGCGAGCTCCGGCGCAACGAGCAGCATGACAGTTTCATCAACGCAGTGACGCATGAGCTGAAAACGCCGATTACCTCCATCCGTCTTTATCTGCAGACCCTCGAACAGCGCGAGGTCGGGGAGGCGCAGCGGCGGGAGTTCTACCAGTTGATGCTGCTCGATACCGACCGCCTGCTCGGCACGGTGGAGCAGGTGCTGAAGGCGGGCGAAGCGGGACATAAGAAGACCGGCCAGCGTCTGCCGGTCGAGTTCAATGGGCTGGTGCACGAGTGCGTGGAACTGGCGCGAACCCGGCATCACCTCCGACCGGAAAGTCTGGAATACCAGGAGCATTTCACCAACGCCGATCCGGCCTGCGTGATGGGCGATCCGGAAGAGCTGCGCACCGCGGTTTCGAACCTGCTCGACAATGCCGTGAAGTACTCGCCCGACGGTGTCTACATTTCGGTGGAACTGGAGTCGCCGGACAAGGAACGCATTGTGCTGCGCGTGCGCGATCGCGGTGTAGGCATTCCACAACAGGAACTGAAGCGCATCTTCAGGCGGTTTTATCGCGTGACGCAGCGGTCGGTGTCGCAGGTGAAGGGGACGGGGCTGGGGTTGTTCATCGTGCGGGCGATTGCGCGCAAGCATGGCGGCCGCGTGTTCGCGCAGAGCGAAGGTGCCGGGAAGGGAACGACGGTGACGCTGGAACTGCCGCGGAGCCTGGCATGAGCCGGGTGCTGATTGTCGAGGACGAGGCCCACCTCGCACAGGGGCTGCGTTTCAACCTGCAGGCCGAGGGGCACGTCGTGGAAGTAGCGGGCGATGGCGAGGGTGCGCTCGATCGTCTGCTCACGAAGCGCGAGCCCTACGATGCAGTGGTTCTCGACGTGATGCTGCCGGGCAAAAGCGGCTTCGATGTGGCGACCGCCCTGCGCGAAAAGAAGAACTATGTGCCGATTTTGATGCTGACTGCGCGCGGGCGTCCGGAGGATGTGCTGCAGGGATTTGCGGCCGGGGCGGACGATTATTTGCCGAAGCCGTTTGAACTCGCGATTCTGATTGCGCGGCTGGAGAGTCTGCTGCGCCGCAACGCGTGGATGAGGGAAACGGGGCAGCGCAAGACCGCTAACGGCGCGGCCCGCCCAGTGCCTGCCGGAGAACAGAATTCCGATTACAGTACCTTCAGTTTTGCCGGCAAATCGCTGGACTTCGGAGAGCTGGAACTGCGCACGCTGGGCAACACGATCCATTTGACGTTGATGGAAGCGCAGCTGCTGCAATACCTGGTCCGCAGCGAAGGGCGCGTGGTGTCGCGAAAGTCGATCCTGGAAGGGGTGTGGGGATTGCATGAAGACACCGACACGCGCGCGATCGACAATTTTATTGTGCGATTGCGGCGCTACATTGAAGAGGACCCGTCGCAGCCCAAGCATCTCCAGACGGTGCGCGGCGTGGGCTACCGCTTCGTGGCCGAGCCGGGGTAGGAACGTGACGTCCTGGCTCTTGGCCGAAATTTCCGTGCGCACTTTGCAGATCGGTGCTCCGTCTTGCGAGGAACGCAAGCCCGGAGCACCGTCGCGACGCGCTTGAAAAGGGTATCGGGCTACCACTCACCACTTCCAAGCCACTCAGGTCGATCGCGAACTGCTATTTGCCTGGCAAGTAACTCAAATCGGGACGAAATTGGATGATCTCGCTCGTCTCTTTCTCCACGGAATGGTCAATTCGATCGACAATGGAATCTGCCTCCGCCTGTCCAAACGCTTCTTTGAGCATGTCGCGGAAGGGTTTTACGTCCGGCTTGTCCTCGAAGTCTGCCCAATTGTTGTGCGGCAACGACAGCACATAGATCCCCGTTTGTCCGCCGTTCACCAACTCGTACCATTCGTAATTGGGGGGCCACTTTGTCTTCTGGGACGCCTCGTAGATCCGGCCGATCGCGGACCGAAAATCCGAGCCCTTCCCGTAGCGAACGTGGAAGATGATGACTTCCGAGAACTTGGGAGGCATCGTGCCCCCGCTCGGGGGGTTACTAATCTTGGGCAAGAACGCATAGTAGCGAGCGGTGACGGAGTCCACGTACGTCCCCACAACCTTCTGGAACTCCGCCAGGTCGGCCTCGTCCGGAATGGCCGGCTTGTCGAAATCCTCCCAGTGCTGGCCGAAGCGGCCGACCAGGTAGGTTCCCGTAGTGTCGCCACTCAGTGTCTCCCATACCAGCAAGGGCTGAGGGTCGTTCTGTTGTTTATGCCATGCCGCCTTCTGTTTTCGTCCAGCCTCGTACTGCGGCACCATTCCGTTCTTCGGTTTCTGGAACTCCAAAGCGGCCAGCGTTCCGGGTTTTTCCTGGGCGGCCAGCGAACAGGCTGCAAACAACATGATCCCAACCGCTGACAGCATCTTGTTGCGTTTCATTGTGTCCTCTTTTCGTCGGTAGGTTGTTTGGTTCCCCACGCTTCCCACTCACCAGCAACCCTCAAGGTCGCTTGCTCGGGACGCCAGGTTCTTTCAATGGGTTGCCGGGACTGTAGAGGGAAGGAACGCGAGCATGGTACACGATCCTGTTCAGGCAAAGCGAAAATAGTGATTTGGCCAATTTCCGAATCTTCTGGAAGCGGGGCCGCTTCGGCTACCGCCCTTGCAGGCTGCACCCATGTACGATCTTCCTTCGGCAATCGCTCTTCATTTATTAGTGCTGCTTGGCAGAGGAACTCGCCGCCAGTTCCCGAAACAATCCGAGCAGAGCCGCGGCCGCTTGTTGGTTGGAGAGTTTTTCGAGCGCCACGGTGGCGACGAAGTGCGGCGAGGTGGGGTTGAAGCGGACGCTCACGAAATCCTTGTCACGCCATGAAGTCAGGGCGTTCATGACCGGGCTCAGTTCGGCGGGCCAGTCTTCTTTGGTGGTCAGAACGACTGGGTCGGCGCGGTGGATGTTCCACGTCCGCATACGGGACGACTTGCCCGTGTGGCCCGACCAGCGGTGGCGGATAACGTTGAGATCGAAGCCGGGAGGAAATCCCATGTTCGCTTCGAACGTGAGCGTCTCTTCCTGCTTGCGGTAGCGGCTGAGGAACCACTGTACCGGAAGGGGACGGGGCAGAAGGCGGATGGTGAGACGGGCGTCCTCAAACCAGCGCGAAGAAAGATTCAACGTGGCCTTCAGCAGGGAACTGCTGGCTTGCCAGTGTGGATGAACGATGCGGCCGTGACCGAGGCAGGCGGCTTGTACCCACTCGAGGACGGCGGCGCCGCGCCGGCGGTTGGAGCGCGTGAACCAGGCATACCAAAGGAATGCCAGCACCGCTGCTACCACGACGTCGATCGGGAGAGAACGCCCCACGCTGTGCCTCTGCTAGAAAATCGTACGTCTACCGAGGCGAGTGCGCAAGAGGATGAAGGTGGAAAAATGGGCGGGCTATTTGCGGCAGCGCAAACAGGGCAGTGCCTGCGGCGGAACTGTGCCAGCCACTAAATTCGCCGCGAATTCAGAGTCATTATGGCTGGCTCCCGCTACAATGGCGGCGTGTCGTTTCGTACGCGAGATTTCCGCAGGCCGGATTTCGAGACTTTATGGCGGATTGACCAAGCGTGTTTCGATCCGCAGTTGGCGTACTCGCGGCTGGAGTTGGCGTTCTACATGCGGCGTCCCGGGGCGTTTACTCTGGTGGCGGAAAGCGAGGGCGGAGAGCTTGCTGGGGACGGGGACTCCCCGCGGCGGATTCTTGGCTTCATCGTAGCGGAGGCGCGCCGCAAGACTGGACACATCATCACGATTGATGTCGTGGCAGAAGCAAGGCGCGGGGGCGTTGGCACGGGTTTGCTGCTCGCTGCCGAGCGGCGCTTGCAGCAGGCGGGCGCGGTCGTGGTCGAGTTGGAGACCCCGGTCAACAATGCGACCGCCATCCGCTTCTACAAACAGATGGGCTATTTCGTGGAGAAGACGGTTACCGGCTACTATTCGAACCAGATGGATGCACTGGTGATGAGGAAAGAACTGGAAATAGTCGCCCGGGGCTAAACAGGGTTGGCTGAGTTTCAAGAAACGGGTTTGGGAAGGGCACGACTTCAGAGCCTGCCCGGAAGGGTGCCGGCAAGAGCCGCCAAAGATGCGGGCTTTAGTCCTCGAGGGCCGCTTTTCTCAATCCTCAAAAGGGGAGCGGAGGTAGCAGTCGTAGATTCAACTCGCGACTCGCTGCTCGCGACTCAAAAAGGAATGGCTTCATGAAAATCGCAATCCAGGGGGAACTCGGTTCTTTCAGTCACGAGGCGGCAGAGGCGATGGTGCGGGGCGCGAAGGTAGTGCCGTGTGCACGGTCGCTCGAGGTGTTTGAGCGCGTGACCCGGGGAACAGTGGGCGGCGCGGTGATTCCCATCGAAAATTCGTTGGCCGGTTCGGTCGCCGAACATTTTGACCTGTTGCTGAGCCGCGACGTGCACATTGTGCGCGAGTTTCGTTTGCGCATCGTGCACAACCTGATCGCCCTGCCGGGAACGAAACTGCGCGACGTGCGCCGGGTGTTTTCGCATCCGGTGGCGCTCGATCAGTGCCGCGACCTGTTCGCGAAGAATCGGAAGCTGGAACCAACGCCCTTTTACGACACGGCGGGCAGCGTGAAGCATGTGGTGGGGAGCGGATTGCGCGACGCGGCGGGCATTGCCAGCCGGCGCGCCGCCCAGGTGTACGGCGGTGAGATTTTGAAGGCGGGGATCGAGGACGATAAGAAGAACTTCACCCGCTTTTTTCTGATCCAGCGGGGCAAGCCGCGAGCGGCGCGCCATGCTACCAAGACTTCGCTGGCGTTCAGCGTGAAGAACATTCCGGGAGCGCTGTTCAAGGCGCTTAGCGTGTTTGCGCTGCGCGAGATCAGTCTGAGCAAGATCGAGTCGCGGCCCATGCGCGGGCGGCCGTGGGAGTACGTCTTCTTTGTGGACCTGTTGCGGGGCGACGACGAAGCGGCGCGCAATGCCCTGCGGCATCTGAGCGAAGTGGCGGAACCGGTCAAAGTGCTGGGGATTTATCCGGAGAGCAAGTCCTAGGACGGCAGGGGTCAGGTCGCAGCTCTCAGGCAAACCTTCGAGCGCGTCCTCGTGGCGATGGCCACGCCGTCCGGACGGGCAGCGGAAAAGCTTGGATTCGGGTTGGCGCCGCGCTGTAACGCTGCGTGTCGCCCGCCCATCGGGTGCGATCGCCTGGGGTGCCCGGCAGTACCCAAGTAACTGACAAGCAGGAAATCCTTTTGTCAAACGCCGCACCGTACCAAATACTTTCCATTATGAAGAATCCATCTTTGTTGGGGATTTGGTTTCTGCTGTGTGCGGTTGGCCTGTGGGCGCAGCCGCCCCGGACTTTCGATTGGGTGCGGGCCAGTGATGAGATGGTGCAACTCGATCCGTCGGACTTCCACGCCGGGCGGGTCTACCGGCCCGGGGCTCAGGGTGGCAACATGCACGTCCTAATTCATGCCAGGCAGCCGGTGACGCTGGCCATGACCTGGGCGCACGAGTGGAATGACGCGTTGCTGCATCCGGAGACACTCGGGAATTTGGAGTATCGTTGCGTGCGCGAGCACGTGGTGGACACGACCTACGAATGCCATCTTCCCTCCGACCGGCCGATGGTGCTGGTGCTCCACGATGAACGCACGCCGGATCGCGCGATCCTGCAGGGAATCGGCGCGATCATGGGCAGAGTAGGAGCCAGGCAACTGGTTTCTCCTAACGAAGTGCAGATCACCTATCACAGTTGGCAGTGCGTGCAGAACTGCGTCCAGCCGGAGTACCAGTGGTTTCGCGTGGTGAAGGAAAAATACGATATCACGCCCGCCCCGAAGCTTTACAGCGTGCTCACCCCGGAATACGACGGCCAGCGGATGTGGGTGAAGATCAAGGCCGGCGCGCCGATGACGGTTGCGGTATTGCCTTCGAAGACAGCCGATCAGGTCTACGACAAGCCGGAGACGCTCGCGTCCGCACTTTCACAAACGGTCTGCAAACAGCGGGGCGTGCAGTCGATGGAATTCGAGTGCAGAATCAATCGAGCGGATGGTCCACAGTCGCTGATCGTTCTACCGGAGTCACCGGTCCGTTCCCATAAGAAGGCGGAGATCGAGTTTCAGGCCGTGAAGTGCACCGCGAACTGCGAGTTGATCCCGAGCGAGAGCGCCGACAGTCAGTAGGCGAATTCCATTCATTGCAAGTACACGATGTGCGAGGCACCCGGTCCGAAGAACGCGGACAGCAGTGTCTGCGCTACCTGGAAGGCGTTTATACCAGCAGTCGGGGATCGTTGGTGCAATCGCGATGTTTCGCCAGTTGACCAGGACCTTCCGCAGGAACCGTCTTAGTTCCAAATTGCGAGTGATAGGATTGATTCATGCCAAAAACACTGATGCAGTCTGTAGTTAGCCAACTCCAGAACGAACGCAGACGACTTGAGGATGAACTGCACCGCGTAACAGCCGCCCTGACCGCCTTCGGGACGGTCTACATGCGTGGAAGCAAACCGAAAGCTGCTGTTGCAACTCGCAAAAAGCGAACGATCTCGGCTGCAGGACGCAGGAAAATAGCGGCAGCCCAGAGGGCACGATGGGCGAAAGTTAGGGCAGCTAAGAAATGAAAAGGTCCGAGCTTCGACCCTACTACCACCAGTACCTTAAACGATACGAGAGGACGTTATTGAAAGAAGGCGGCGAGTGATAGAATTCTTCTAATAAGCCCCGATTGGTGAGGCTGGGGTGTTGTGATGAAAATCTATGAGCACGAGTTCGCTCACTCTTATGAGCACTCCAAGAGCATTTGGCGGTACAGTTCGGCGTCCTTCCTCCAATCCCTGACCACTGCGTTGGTCCTAGGTTCGATGGCTGCGCTCATTGGATTGGCCGCGAGCGCTGCTTTGTACTATAGCCACGTCGCGTGGTACATAAGCTTGGCGGCCGGGCCACTAGTGGACACGCTAGTCGTCATTTGCCTGGCGACGATTGCGCTCGAACAAGCCCGCAAGCGATCCATCCGGCGCACCCTGGAACTCTCCTTTCTGAACCATCACGTTCGCAACGCTCTTACCCAGATGATGATGGCTTCGAACCTCACCGATGCTGACGAGCAGGACCGCTTCATTCGGGAGGCGGTCAGCCGCATTTCCGAAGCTTTGTTCCGAGTCGCGAACAGTGCGGATCTAACCGGGCTCTCTCTCGAAGTCGATCTCAGGGGCACAGAACTGACCCAGGAAGGAGAAGAGCGAGAAAAGAATGTGGGGGCGAGAAGGGCCGGGTGACCAGATTCTCTCATCCTCGCATCATTGACGGTGGGGCACCCCCGGATCATTAGTCTTACCAAAGCTGGAGCAGCCCTCGCGGGGAAAGAGTCCGACCTTCGAGCCCATCAGGTTCGATTACAACTGCACTAAGGATCGCACCGCCGTTCAACGAGGCGGAGTTGGCGAGAGATAGAAGCGTATAATGGTCTCGCACATTGAGAGTTGGAATATGCAATGTCAGCCAGCAGTTCTACGCCCACTCCTCATCAAATCTCTATCCTAATGACGGCCACAGGCCGTTTTCTAACATGCAGGAATTGCAGCCTAAGCTTTGAATTTCCAACCGGGATGCCTTACCGCACACTTGCAGAACAGTTCGAATCTCATTCCTGCGACAGCTGCACAGTCCCGCTAAAAGGTGGAGGGCCGCGAGTCGGCTAGTGAAGGCGCTTGGTGGGCATCGCTTTATGATTGAGGTCACCGACGGTTGCCTTTGGTCTGAAGGAAAATAATCAAGCGACACGAGACCTGACCTTCTCCCCCTGCGTTCCCGATGGTCGTCGAACCGCTGTTCAGTTGACGCAATCAGGTCTGTTCTCGACAGTAATCCTCTGGCAGGCGACAATCGGGGATGGAAGAAGAACGAGCTGACGCTGTTTCGTCCATTGCTGCTGTCCGACAGGAGTGGCTGGACGCAGTGAAAGCCGGTGATGCTGAGCGGCTCGCCGCGCTGGTAACTGACGACGTTGTCGTAGTGCATGGCAACGGACGTTGTGTCCGCGGTAGAGACGAGTTGAAGGTAGATTTTCTGCGTGGTTTCGAAGCATTCTCGATTGAGCAGAATGTCTCGTCGGTCGAAATTGTCATTCGCGGTGCGTGGGCTTTTGAGATCTGTGAAGTCGAAAGCAAGTTCACCCCAAATTGCGGAGGCGAATCAACGCACGTTCAATCCACCACCGTTGTCGCGCTTAATCGGCAGTCGGACGGGTCATGGAAAGTCGGACGTGTACTTGGGATACTCCATTCACCGCTTCCGAGTTCGAAGTAGCCTGCCGACATCCGCCGCGCTTGCCGGTGTTTCTCCGGCAACGAATCTTCTCTATATATTCCGCAGACTGACCCTAACGCTTAATTGGCGAAAATCGCGATTACACTCAGGACCCCGCCCCGGCAGGCCGGGGGACCGTAGTTGGTGCTGACGCCTGTTTACGTCAGCTATGACAGGCACAACGAAAAAGCCCCAAAGTCGAGCTTGCTACCTTCATGAGAAGAACGCGACCACGCCGCCGATGACATCTTGCAACCCGTGGGCCAGCACTCCGGGGCGCAGACTCTTCCGCCAGTAGGCAAGCAGTCCCAGCAGCCATCCCTGGACCATGACGACGACCATGATCTTGTGGTAGTACCCGTGGGCGAGCCCAAAGGCCACCCCTTGCAGGACGACAGCGAATACTCGGCTGCCGGTCCAGGCGCTGAATTGTCGGGTCAAATATCCACGGAAGACGAGCTCTTCACAAAACCCGCCCGTCGCTGCGAGTCCTAGCCATATTAGAAGCTCGAACCCGGTCTTGGGAGTGATATTGGCCAGGGTGCTATCAGCGTTGCCCCCAAGGAGATAAGCCAGAACTCCTACGAGCGGGACTGCGACAACCAGAAATCCGATGGCTAGTCCTAAATCTCTGAAGAACGCGCCGAGTGTCTGCCAACGGCCGGAAACCAAAGTGCCTATCGAGAGGCCGCGGCGTCTGAGTGCGGGCCAGATCAAGAGAACCACAAACCACTCTTCCACCAGTATGGTGAAATAGCCTGAGAGTCGGGAACTTATGCCTGGCACATGCGCGTTCGGAAGCCCGTGCTGGTACGCGCTCGCGATAGACCCTACAGCTATAGGCACTAGCACCAGTACGGTATGCCACCAGGGTGCGAGAGGCTCTCCCGGAGTATCCGCGCACGGTATTGCTAAGCTCGACATTGTGTCTTCCTCGTCTCTCGCATGTTTAGGGAGCGCAACTGCACATGGGAGGGAAACAATATCATGCGAATGGATCAGTTCAGCCCGCCGACCGCGGCGATCAGCAAGCTTCATTCCGCCATCGTTTTGACCATAAGTCAAGGGATCGGGAAAGCCTTGAGCGTCTCTTGTCGGTTGTCGCTGATCTAGTTGCAGGCCAGGGTCGCCGCTCGCACGACTTGGCGTCCGTTATTCTTACTGGCTGGCAGAGTTGCCGTCACCGTGACTGGAGTGGGAGCGGAAGTGATGCAGGTGGCTGTGCCGAAAGTCGAGTCCTGCGCGTTGCTGATGGTGATACTCACCGGGTCGGACACCGACCAGGTGACGTCCATGAGGTTCGACGCTAAAGCACTGCACCCTGCGGTTAGATTACCGCCCCATGCCAGGAAACGCTGTGAATTTCCCGGTGGTGGGGTCGCGTGGTCGGCAGTCGCCGTCGGCGGCGAGACGCTGAGAGACCCAAAAGAGCAGTCGTGAGTACTAATGCCGCAACCAGCGAGCGGAAGCACCAGGGAGAGAGCGAAGGTGAGTCGCCAGCATTTCATAACAAATATAGTATACGGCGGCGAAACGTCGATTGTGCTGGAGTTTGGGTTTAGTGATTCCCTTTTGGGAACGCCTAAACTCAACGGTAGGCTGCTCGGAAGGAAGCCCTCTTGTGCACTCTCCAGCGGTCGATCCAAGAATGTGCCGCCCTGTTGTTTGATACGCCGCCGCCGCTTCGTCAACGATTCGGGTCACGGGACGGAGGGCCTGTTTGCGCCAGCGATGCGCCCTCCTGCTCCCGACAACACGTCAGCCAGAAGGAAACCAGGAGTTACTATGATGGTGGACGGATTCTGCTGCGAACTTCCCGGGTTGGCGGACGGGGTCTTCCAATCAATCGTTGCTGTGGATCCGAAGGCGAGGTTTCACGATCCCTTGCGCAACTGGTCTCGGCCAGATTCGGCCGCCTCTGGCTCTGTCTATCAGTATTTGTCTTCAGCGTCATCGCCTCACCGTGCCAGGGCACCTGTAAACAGCCGACCACCCAACGTGGCTTCAGAAGTGGGAGGAGAGGCAACTGCCGCACTCCCAGCGACACGATCAGCTGCGATTCAAGGTTTCGAGCCCATTAACCCGTCACTGGCGTTGTGCTCATTCATCACAGGCGCGTGTGAGGCAACACACGGCGGGAACCGCGCGTGCGTTCTAGCCTGAGGGTGGGCCGTTCTGGTCCAAAGCCAGAAGGAGGGCTTTTATGCGTCAGATTCTTGTTATCTTGCTGTGTGTCTTCATGCTAGGCGCTTTTTCCGTAGCCGAAAATCAGTTGGGAATCGCTGACACCTATAAGGTCAGCTTTTCAGAGAAGGTGCGGGTGGCGGACACGTTGCTGCCCAAGGGGGATTACGAGATCCGTCACGTGATGGAGGGCACGGACCACATCATGGTGTTCCGGCAATTGGGAACGAAGAAGCCGGTCGAGGTGCGCGCGAAGTGCACACTGGTTCCCTTGAGCGCGAAGGCCAATGACGATCAGAAGACTTTCATCTTGAATGCGGCCAACGAGCGAGTTCTGCACGAACTGATTTTCAAAGGCGACCGCGCGAAGCACGTGTTCTAGTTGGACGCGTGGAACCGAGAAGTAACCGATTCTTTTGACGGGGACGCGCAGGAGGGGAGCGCGTCCTCGGAAGACCGGCACGAGCGTGAGGCCGAACCCCCTCCGTGTCTTGCAAAAAGGCAAAAAAGGTCTAGAATTCAACAGCCTAGCTTAAGAGGCTGCATCTTTTTTGTACCCGAGCTCATCCAAAGTTGAGTAAAACTCACTCAAGGCACATATGACCAGTACTAATTATTCGGGACCTCCTTACGAAACCACAGACCGCTCCCTGCCCATCCTTCCGGTTCGGGACACAGTGCTTTTTCCGCACGCGGTCCTGCCATTGACGGTGGGGCGCGAAAGCTCGGTACAGCTGATTAACTCGCTGGGCGAAGACAAGACCATCGTGGTGGTGGCGCAACGCGAGGCGCGCGTGGACGCACCTCAGCCCACCGATCTCTACACTGTGGGAACTCTGGCGGTGGTGCACAAAGTGGTCAAGATGCCGAACCAGAGCTTGTTCGTTTTTGCCGAGGGTCTGGAGCGGGTGCGGCTGGCGGAGTTCTCGCAGCTTTCCCCATTCATGCGCGCGCAGGTGACGACCATCCCAGAGGCGATTCCGCCGAAGAATTCCGAGGTCGAAGCCCTGCAGCGCAATGTGCTGACGCTGTTCCAGCAGATCGTCGCCGGTTCGCCGACTTTGTCGGATGAGCTTTCCACTGTGGCCATGAACATCGAGGAGCCCGGGCGGCTGGTCGATTTTATCGCTTCGTCGCTACCGTCGCTTTCGACCGCCGACAAGCAGGACACGCTCGAGACCACCGATGTTCACATCCGGCTCGAGAAAATTAATCAGCACCTGGCCAAGGAACTCGAGGTCCAGCAACTGCGCAACAAGATCCAGTCTGAGGTACAGGACCGGGTCCAGCAGACGCAGCGTGAATACTACCTGCGCGAGCAGATGAAGGCGATCCAGAAAGAACTGGGCGAACAGGACGAGGGCCAGCGCGACACCGAAGAGCTGCGCCAGAAGATCGAAGCCGCAGGCATGCCCGACGACGTGAAGAAAGAGGCGCTAAAAGAGTTGGGGCGTCTTTTGCGCATGTCGCCCATGGCAGCCGATTATTCCGTGACCCGCAACTACATCGAGTGGCTGGCGATACTGCCGTGGGCCAAGACGTCGGGCGTCGAAATTGAAATCCCGAAGGCGAAAGAGATTCTCGACACCGACCACTACGACCTGCAGAAAGTGAAAGACCGGATTCTCGACTATCTATCCGTGCGCCGTCTGAAGCCCGCCATGAAGGGACCGATTCTTTGCTTTGTCGGGCCGCCAGGAGTAGGGAAGACCTCGCTCGGCAAATCGATTGCCCGCGCGCTGGGCCGCAAGTTCGTGCGGCTCTCGCTCGGCGGTGTGCATGACGAGGCGGAAATTCGCGGGCACCGCCGCACCTACATTGGCGCGCTGCCGGGGCAGATTATTCAGGGCATCCGGCGGGCGGAGACCAAGGACCCGGTGTTCATGCTGGACGAGATCGACAAGGTGGGGCGCGACTTCCGCGGCGACCCCGGCTCCGCCCTGCTCGAAGCGCTCGATCCGGAACAAAACGCGGCTTTCCGCGACAACTATCTGGATGTGACATTCGATCTCTCGAAGGTGCTGTTCATCACCACCGCCAACATGCTGGATCCGATCGCCGAGCCGCTGCGCGACCGCATGGAGATCATCGAACTGCAGGGGTACACGGAAGAAGAGAAAGTTCACATTGCGTTCCAGTACCTGATTCCGCGGCAAATCGATGAGAACGGAATCACGCCCGGGCAGATCGAGTTTCCGGAAGAGGCGGTAAGTCACATCATCCGCCACTACACGCGCGAAGCCGGCGTGCGCAGCCTGGAGCGCAACATCGGCACCATTTGCCGCAAGCAGGCGCGCCGCATCGCGGAAGGGAAGAGCGAGAAGCTCTACATCAGCCCGCAGGTCGTGCAGGAATTTCTGGGCGGGATCAAAATTCGCAGCGAGGGCGAAATTGCCGAGCGCACCAAGCGCCCGGGTGTGGTCGTGGGACTGGCCTGGACTCCGGCGGGCGGCGATGTATTGTTCGTCGAAGCCAACCAGATGAAGGGCAAGGGCGGTCTGACCATCACCGGCCAGATCCAGGACGTCATGCGCGAGTCGATGCAGGCCGCGCTCAGCTGGGTGCGTTCGAACGCCCAGCAGTTGAACATCGACGAAGAATTTTTTGCCAACCACGACATCCACATTCACGTTCCCGCGGGCGCGATTCCCAAAGACGGGCCCTCGGCGGGCGTCACCATTGTGACCGCCCTGGTCTCGTTGCTGAGCGGCAAGCAAGTGCGTCCGCTGACCGCGATGACGGGCGAAATCACTCTCAGCGGAAATGTCCTCCCGGTCGGCGGCATCAAGGAAAAAGTGCTGGCCGCGAAACGTGCCGGGGTGCACGACGTAATTCTTCCCGCCGACAACAAAACCAACGTCGAAGAAGACCTGACGCCGGAACAGTTGCAGGGACTGAATACCCACTACGTGAAGAACATCGGCGAGGTGCTCGAAATCGCGCTGCCATCATCGGCCAGCGAAGCGCGACAAGACGCCGAGGAGCGCGAGAAAGTCCTGACCCAGCCGGTGGCGTAGCGACACGCGTTATCAGTTGTCATCCCGAGCGAGGGATCTGCATCTTGCCGCGAACTACCGATCCCTCGGCGCCCTCAGATCGAAAACCCCACCCAAGCGGAGCTTGGGCGGGCACCCTCGTAGGCTAGCCCGGGCCAACCGATCCGGGGAACTATTTGTAAGTTCCAGTTGAGCTGGACAGAGAATCGCGGTGCGGTGTGAAGTCCACCATCGAGCCGATCGCCGGACCGTACAGGGGGTTCTTCTTAGTCGTGTCCTGCAGTGCGGCATTGAATTTGTCGAGGCCTTCCGCGTTCGGGGTAATGAAGATGACCCAGAAGGTTGCGGGATTAGCCGTGTGGATCGCTTCGGTGTCGACTTCATACTCGAGAATCGCCCCGTCGGCCAGCATCTTCTCCAGCAGCGGTACGAACAGATTCTTGCTGAGCGTTTCCACCGCGTGATTCGGCGCATCGGGCTTCAGGTTGTACTGCGCCGCGCGTGTGTAGGCGCCCTTAAACGAGCCCGAATGCCAGTTGTAATATCGGCTGACCAAGATACTGTCCCAGTGCTTGGTGGCGCTGGCGAGTACGGGTGAAGTTACCGTGCTCGACTTGTAGAACTTGTCCAGCACGTTCAGCAGCCCGGCCATGGACATCGAGGACCACCAGTCGTCGTGCGTTCCCCCGTCCGGCGTATGCACCAGGTTCATGTCGTTGCCGTAGGCCACAATCGTGCCATCGGCCATCGCTTTTTCGAGAATCTTCTGGTCGGCGGCGTTGGACTTTTCCATGTCCGCCCATTGCGCGCGGGGAATGTTCCAAAATCCGACGTAACTGTACATCGGCGGTTTTTCCTTCGGTTCGTCTTGCGCGCTTGCCGGTGCGGCCGAGGCGACCATCATCGCGAGCGTGCACACACCTGCAAAAATCCCACACAACTTTTTGTTCATTGATTGTTCCCCCTCAAGGAGTCACCGGCTCGTGCGAGCATGCCGGTGCTATGCCACTTTATGTGGCTGCGGTCTCGGAACCGTACTCCGCAGGGCAGTGAATGTCAATTAATCAAAGACCTGGGCCGGGCGACCCGCCGTGGCGGAAAAATAGCAATGCGCTGCGGGTGTGCCCACAGACACAGAATCCCCGCCCAAGCGGAGCTTGAGCGGGACACCCTCTAGAGTTCGGACGATCGCGATTGGCAGGGCCACCCGCTGCTGCTCTAGAAGAATCGGCGCAAAGAGGCGACAATGGTTCCGTCAATTTCAGGAGCCACGGTGGGAGCAACTCCGAGTCCGAAGCCTGCGAATCCAAAGCCTGCAAGAACCAAGCCGAAGCTCGGGCTGCGTGCCTGGATGGAGCGCGTGCTGGTGGAGTGTGACCGGGCGGCGGTGGGGTTTGAGGCCGATCCGGTGCATGATTTACGGGTTGCGCTGCGGCGCTGCCGGTCTCTTGCGGATGGCCTGATGGCTATGGATCCGGATTCTTCGTGGAAGGACTTGAAGAAAGACGGAAAGAAATTGTTCCAGGCCCTGGGCGATCTGCGCGACATGCAGGTGATGCAGGAGTGGATCGAAAAGCTGGGGGACGCGAGCGATCCGGTCACGGTCAAGCTGCTAAATCATGTGCACGCTCGCGAAGCTGCTGCGAAGCAGGAAGCCTTCAAAGACCTGGATCAGTTTGACCGCAAGCAATGGCGGCAGTGGACGAAGACGCTGCCGGGGCGGGCGTCGAGGGTGCGGCCGGGGAGCTTGGTCTTCAAGCATCTGGCGCTGGAAAAGTGGACGGCGGCTTACGATCTGCATAAACGCGCGATGAGCACGCGCTCGCAGGTGGCACTGCACGAGCTGCGGATTGGCCTCAAGCGCTTCCGGTATACGGTCGAGAACTTTTTGCCGCAGCAGCACGCGGCCTGGGGCGGCGATCTGAAAGAGCTGCAGGATCTGTTGGGGGAAGTGCACGACCTGGATGTGCTGTGGGCGGCGGCGACCGAGATCGTCGCGTTCCCTGACCTGGAGAGCCGCAGCCGCTGGCGGGAGAAGCTGGATCAGGAGCGTGGCAAGCGGGTCGAGCGCTATCGCGAGAAGATGGTGGGGAAACAGTCGCTTTGGCGCGTCTGGCGGGCCGAGTTGCCGTCGGGGCCGGAACTGCGCTCGGCCGCGATGAACCGGCTGCGGGTATGGGCGGGATTTCTGGATCCTGATTTTCAGCATTCGCAGCGGGTGGCGCAGTTGGCGCTTTCTCTGTACGACGGATTGAAGTCGGCGGGGTTGCTGGCGGCGAATCCGGAGCACGATTCGCGCGCGGTGCTGCATGTCGCCGCACTGCTGCATGACATCGGCAAGGCGAGGGGCGACGGGGGACATCAAAAGGAGTCGTTTCGGATGATCCGCAGCCTGGCGCAGCCGCTGGGATGGAGTGCTCGGGAAATGGAACTGGCGGCGGTGGTAGCGCGCTATCACTGCGGAGCGTTGCCTCGTCCTCGGGGAAAGACTTTGCAGAGGCTGGAGCTTCCGGATCGGCGGATTGCGGTGCAACTGGCGGGCGTGCTGCGGCTGGCCAACGCGCTTGACTTGCGCAACGGCAGCGAACCGGCGCTCCGGGTTGCCGTGCAGGATCGCATTGTGATGGTGCAGGCGGCGGGTTATTCGGCGCTGGATCGGTCGGCCGAGGAGGTGGCGGCGGCGCGACATCTGCTGGAAACGGTGTTGCGGAGGCCGGTGCTGGTGCGGGGAATGCGAGTAGCTCGTAGTTCGTCGCTCGCGGCTCGTAGCTAGTCTGGTACTTCTCAGAACTGAATTTTCCTTTCAAGCTGTTTCTGATGACTCACGCAAAACTTGTTTTGATGGCGGTCGCGTGGCTGCGGCGGTATCGCTGCGGGGTTGTGCTCAGCGAGCAGGCCTGCGTCAGTGGCGAGATGCCGGATGCTATTGGCTGGAAGAAAGCCTGTCATTCGGTGCTGGTGGAATGCAAAGCTTCGCGCCCGGATTTTCTTGCCGATCGCGAGAAACCCTTTCGTCAGAAACCGGAGACTGGCGTCGGATGTGAGCGGTACTACCTGGCTCCCAAGGGGTTGATCCGAATCGAAGACCTCGCGGCCGGCTGGGGACTGCTGGAAGTGTGCGGACGGGAAATCGAGAAAGTCCGGCCGTCGGCGAAGAACCTGCGTTCCGAGATTGGCTTGCAGTGTGAAATGAATCTGCTGCTGGCGAGCCTGCGGCGGGTGGAAGTCCGCATTGAGCCGCAGAGCATCACCGACTTTCTCAAGTGGAAGAACCGCATGGCGGAGTACAACCGGGGCGCGCTGCCCGAGGGGTTGGTAGCGGCGGATCAGGAATTCAATCTTTTCCTGGAGCCGGTGAGCGGCGACTGAGATCCGGCGGGGCCTGACCAAAAATGAAACCGGGCAGTTGGCCCGGTTTCGGTAGCGTCGGTTTGAGATGCGGTTACATCGCAAGCGCGGCGCGCTGGCTTGGAATGTACTGGCGCAGTTCACGCCAGCTTTTGCACCCCGCGCCAGCAAAAGTCAAGAGGAGCGAGGAAACAGCGGTAGGGATGGAGCAGTTGGCGGGCCAGTGCCAGATTTTATGTGAATGTTTTAGTGATGCCAGTAAAACGATAAAAACAATGCAGTTAGATACTCTTTGATGTTGAGATTGGCGGTCCCATTCGGGTTCTGTGCGGCCTTCAAGTTTCAAAGAGTTGCACAGTTTTGCGTGCAGTTGTGCGCGTTCGATTTCTGGGCTGGGCTGGAGGGAGGTGTCATAAAAACCAACACTTTCGTGGTCTTGATCAGTACAGTCGTTCAGGTACAACTGTATAATCCTGCGACGCAAGGTGGGACAGAGTGTCGTTTTTCACAGGGTAACCGCCTAAATGGACAATGGAAATCCGGTGGACTTGGGGAACCAGGGGCCGACCAGGCAACAGACTACCAAAAAGAAGATCTATTCCAAGCCCGCATTCCGGTTTGAGCGTGTCTTTGAGACTCAAGCACTGAGTTGCGGCAAAATCGATTTCAAACAGCTGCAGTGCCGCACGAACCGGAAGAATTCCTAGCCGCTCGGCCTCGGGCGGACAATTCCAGATCCGCCTGCCGCGAAACTCCTCTTTACTTGAGACCGCTCTGCGTCAGCTTCACCGCGCAATAATTGTTGGCACCACAGGTGGTCGTGGTTGCATTCGCAAACAAGGTCGAAAAGTAAATGCTTGCGGCTTGCGCCTGGGCGCTGGCGTTGTCGATGGTGAAGCCGGTCGTGCCCCCGAGATAGGGCGAAGCGGCCGCGGTTGGTGTGGCGACGGCGCTAGTGATGCGGTTGGTGATGTCCCACATCTGGACTACATTGGCGCCGGTCGCATCGGTCCAGTTGCCCACGCCCACGAAGAGGCGGTCTCTTGTGCCGTCAAAAAAATCGGTGAGAGGGGAGCACAGGCCGTTGGCGCCTCCCGGATTGATGTTCTTATTTTGGGTCATGACGGGCGTGGTGTTGATGAGACCGGTGCCTAGAAAATTGAGAGTGAAGAGATCCTGGGATGCGGTATTGGTCGAATCCGTGCCGCAGGTGTAGAGCGTGGAGCGAGCATCGGTGGGGCCAAAATTGAAGTAGTTCTCGTCGAAGGCGCCGTCGATCAGAATGGCGTTGGCGTGCGTATTCCTGGGACCGATATGGACGTCGATCTTGGATGCGAGCGTGGTGGGGATCTGCGACACGGCAGTGAAATTTCCTGTCGTGTCGCGGCTGGAGAACATGTAGAGATAGCCGTTGAAGCTGTCCAGGATCGGCGAATCGCTAAACGCGTTGCCTCCGTAAAGGATGGATCCTGCGGCGGTGAAACTGGTGGGCCCGACCGTAAACGCATAGAGCGTTTTGGAATCGGAGATGAACACCTTGTTCGTCTTGGAATCGTAGACTGCGCCGGTCATGCCAAGGCCGGCGCTGGTGTTGACGGGGATGCAGAAATCGACCGTGGGCGTGCCCTTGAAGACGCCGGACACGTGGTAAAGCAGGCCGTTGTCGGCGCTCACAAATCCGGCGTCGTGACCGTAGTCCACGTACAGGTTGGAGTTGCTGTCGGCCCTGGTGCTGACGGTAGGACAGCCGGGATAGGCAGATGAGGTGTAGTTGATCGCTACATCGCAAGAAGCGCCCGGACTACAGTTCCCAATGGCGACCGCACCGGTCGTGGCATTGGTGCCTTGGCCGGCGACCCAGGTCGTTACGTGGAGATACGCGACGGTACCTCGGTTCTCGAGCCAGGCGATTTTCTTGCCATCCAGAGAAAGGACGGGAGACAGGTCCGATGTGCCGCTCCCAATTGCGTAGGAAAAAAGAAAGGTGGGTGCCGTCCCACAGATGCCCGCGGGAGTTCCGGAGTAGAGATTTCGCAACGCGACCAGGTTGGCCTGTCTGCCCACGCGCCCGCCGGCCTGGATCGTGAACACGACGTAGTCGTTATTGCAATCGGGGGCAGCATTGGGATCGAAACTGTACTTGGCCGGGTTCTCGCCCAGAGACATCCCGCTGGTTGTGCCGAGGGAGACGGCCCAGTCAACCTTGGAATGGCGGTGCTTCAGTTTGGACGGCGGGCGATGGGTCCGTCGATCGGGCGCGGCTTGCGCATCTGGATCCGGCACAACGATGGTGGACGTTGCGTCGTCCGTTGCGTTTTCTAAGGGCTGGGGAAGCTGGCTTCCTTGTTCTCTCATCTTATGCAGAAGAAAGCTATGCAAGAAACGCGGATCGTCGCGAACCTTCATCATGTCTTCGACGGAGCCGTTCCGCGTGTAGATGACGTGGCCGGTGCTCCAGTCCTGTGGCAAGCCGATGTGGGGCGTGGATACGGCAGAGTTTGCCGGGGCATCCTGAGCGAACACAAGCGCGGTCAGCATCAGGACAGCGCACAGCCAGAAAACCAGCCGACAGGACATACCGCAGACACGACTCATGGGCCCGATTCCTCGAGGACGTTGGAATTGCGGTCAATTATACGCAGGCGCGTTTCCTGTCATCTAGTGACCAACGGGAGCCGTCTCGGGGTTCCTGCCGGACGGTTCTTGAACTGGTGTGTGCTGTTCAGGGTTGAGAAAAGCGACCCTTAGGGGCTAAAGCCCACATTTTTGGCGGCTCTCAGTGGCACGGCTAAAGCCGTGCCCTTCCCAAAACCTATTTGTGAAACCAGTAACCAGGTTTAGTTGGGTTCGGCGTTAGCGGGGGAGAGACGAATCTACACTTCCCGGCGGCCTTCCATGGCTTTGAGCATGGTGACTTCGTCGGTGTATTCGATGTCACTGCCGACCGGGATGCCCATGGCGATGCGGGTTACGCGCAGTCCCTGTCGTTTGAGTTGCTGGGCGAGGTAGGTGGCGGTGGCTTCGCCTTCCACCGTGGGATTGGTGGCGAGGATCACTTCCTCAATTTGTCCGGTGGCGACGCGGCTGATCAGGTTGCTGATGCGCAGTTGCTCGGGGCCGACTCCGTGGAGCGGAGAAATCGAGCCGTGCAGCACATGATAGACGCCATTGAAGTGGCGCGTCTTTTCGATGGCGGCAATGTTGGTGGGCTCTTCGACCACGCAGACGAGTTTTTGATTGCGGGTGGGATTGCTGCAGTAGACGCAAGGGTCCACGTCGGTGATGTTGTTGCAGATTGAGCACAGGCGCAGCTTGGCCTTGACGTCGCGCACGGCCGAGGCGAGGGCTTCGGCATCGTCCTCGCTGGAGCGAAGAATGTGAAACGCGAGCCGCTGGGCGCTCTTGCTGCCGATGCCGGGCAGCTTCTTGAGTTCGTCGATGAGCCGGGTCATCGGCTCGGCAAACTTGGACATTTTGTAATTTTATAATCGGATAATTTGGTAATTTGAAGAGCCCGTCAGCGTATTTGCCGCTCCCAACTGCAGATCCCTCGCTACGCTCGGGATGACAATTCCTATAGAGACTCTTCAAATTACCAAATTAACAATTACCAAATTACAAAATCCCCCCGAGTCCTCCCAGCATTCCGCCCATGCTGGCCTGCATTTCCTGATCGACTTTGCGGCTGGCTTCGTTCAGGGCGGCCATCACGAGGTCCTGCAGCATTTCGACATCGCCAGCCTTGATGGCCTCGGGGTCGATGTGGATGGCGAGCACTTGCTTGCGGCCATCCATCTTCACCGTGACCGTACCCCCGCCGGCGGAAGCTTCGACGACGGTCTGCTGCATCTTCTTCTGCAGCGTTTCATAGTGCTGCTTGGCTTGCGACATCAGGTCTTGCAAGTTAAATCCGGGCATAGGGAAAATTTGTAATTGGTAATTTGTAATTGGTAATTTAACGTGCGCGCCAACGCGTAATGGGCTTTTCAATTACAAATTATCAAATTACAGATCAGCTTCATCCTTTCTCCCGGTAGTCAATCACGGTTCGGATCTCGGCGCCGAATTTTTCCTGCATGCGGCGGACCACAGGGTCTTGTTCAGCGCGGCTGCGTGCACTCCCATTCGATGATGAGCGGCGGACTGGGGATGCTGCCTGCGGCGTGCCACCGGGCTGCACCAGCATCTTGATCGGTCTTCCGGCCAAGCCGCTGGCGGCGGCTGAGGCGACGCGGCGCGCATCCGCAGTGAATGACATTTCGATCATGGTGTTCGAGGCTGACACTTTGGCTACCAGGGAGTTGCCTTCGAGCGACCACTGGGCAGCTTCCAGCATGGAAGCGAGCATCGGTTGCTGACTCAGGGCGGAAAGAACACATTCACGCAAAGCGTCAGCGGTCGCCGTGGCCGCAGGAGAAGCCGCTGGTTCGGGTGAAATTTCCGAAACGGCCGGTGCGGCCGAGCCCATGATGACGAGGTTGGCTCCCGTTGCAACGGAGGGTACCGGGTGTGCCGCTGCCGGGGCATCGCTCTGCAATTCCGCTTTGGGTGTGTTCTTGCGGGCAGAGTCGGCCGCGAACGGCGACACGAAATTTGATCGGGCAGGGGCGGGCGGTTCAGCTCGTCGAACCTCGGAGGACGCTGCCAGGACCGGCCTGGCCGTAGTTCGCGCCGCGGCGGCATCGCTCAGCAGTTGTTCGATCGGCAGCAGACGCTGCGCATGCGCCATTTTTAGCAGGCCGAGTTCCAGATGGAAGCGCTGCTCCTGGCGGTAGCCGAGTTCTCCGTGGGTGCGCAGCATGATCTGGAGGTGTCGCGCCAAGTCCTCTTCACTGAACAGAACGGCAACCCGGCCAACGCGGGCCCGTTCATCGGACGAAATCTGCAGCAAGGCGGAATCTTTGCCGGCGATTTTCGCGACGGTGGCGTTGCGCAGGAAACGGACCAGTTGGCGCGCAAAATGAGTGGGACTGTGTCCTTCGTTGAGCAGTTCGTCGACGAGCCGGAGGACGGTCTCGCTCGCGCTCTCGGCGACGGCCTGCATCACGCTCTCGAGCACGCCCGCGGGCGCCGCGCCGATCAGCGCGCGGACCGATTCGAGGGTCAGGTGATCGGCGGTGGAAGCGATGGCCTGGTCGAGAATGGACAAAGCATCGCGCATGGAGCCGTCGCCGGCTTCGGCCAGCAAGGCAAGCGCATCTTCGTCGGCCGAGAGTTTTTCCTTGCCCATGATGTCGCGCAACTGGCCCATAATGCCTTCAAACTTGACGGCTCGAAAGCTGAAGTGCTGGCAACGCGAGCGGATGGTCTGCGGGAAATCTTCCGGTTGCGTGGTGGCCAGCATGAAAATCACGTGGCTGGGCGGTTCCTCCAGCGTCTTGAGCAGGGCGTTGAAGGCGGCGTCGGTGATCTGGTGGGCCTCGTCGAGGATGTAGATCTTGAAGCGGTCGCGCGCGGGACGATAGCGCGCGGCCTCGCGCAGTTCGCGGATCTCGTCAATGCCGCGATTGGTGGCGGCGTCGATTTCGATCACGTCCACCGAGTTGCCGGCGCGGATCTCGGTGCAGGAATCGCAGACGCCGCAGGGCTCGGGTACCGGCTTCTGCGAAGAGCGGCAATTCAGCGCCATGGCCAGGATGCGGGCGACGGTGGTTTTGCCGATCCCGCGGTGGCCGCTGAAGATGTAGCCGTGCGCAATGCGCTCCTGCTCGATGGCATTAGTGAGCGTGCGGGTGACGTGCTCCTGACCGATCACATCGGAGAACTTCTGCGGACGATACTTGCGGGCCAGGACCTGGTAGCTCATGCGAGATTCCTGATTATACAGGCTGGGAAAGAGGTGTTTTGCTCACGGGTTGAGAGCATAAGGTTAACGCGGAGCGTGCTTGCAAGGCGTGTTCGGGCAGGGTAGGCTAGCAGGCTGCGGAAAAAGTCGAGTCGGTGACCTCAGGGGCTAGAAGCCGCTGGTGGAAACAAAGCCTTTATCGCAGCGCTAACAGCGCTGCGCCACCCCAGACCAGACTTTTTCCTCAGGCTCCGAGCTTGGGTTGGGCTGTTTTTCCAGAGTGGAGGCATTCATGCAACTGCGAATGAGCACGCGGGCCCTGGAAGGGGCAATGGTAGTGGATTGCAGCGGCCGGATCGTCTTCGGCGAAGAGTCCGCCACGCTGCGCGACACTGTGAAGAAGGTGCTGACGCAAAGCCCGAGGGTGGTGCTCAACCTGGCCGAAGTGAACTACATTGATAGCGGCGGGCTTGGAACGCTGGTTTCGCTGTACACGACGGCCCGCAACGCTGGTGGCGCCATGAAACTCGCGCGCCTGACCCAACACGTGGGTGACCTTCTGCAACTCACCAAGTTGGTCAGCATTTTTGAGGTGTTCGAGAGCGAGCAGTCGGCGGCGCAGTCTTTCAAGAAGGATGCTGCCTAGGCAGCAGGAGCGCCGGATTCGGTAACCACGGGCCTCCTGGTCCATCGTGACTAGTTCAGATCATTCAACACCAATGGAGTCGATGACATCGATCCCCCGTTGAGGACGTCGACAAGGACATAGGTGCGAATTTGTCCGCTGGAGAAGGACTGGTTTTGGTCATCGATATTGATTGCCTTGAAGCCAGCTGGGGTGATCAGGATGTCATACGCCCCCGCAGGAACACTCAGGTAAGTGCTTGCACTTGGGTACGCAACACTGGAAATCGAAGGCGAAATGCCGCTGATATCGGTCGTGCCCGGTGCGACCAGGTAAATGTCCACCGACTGAAGGCTGCTCAGGCCGCTCGGTGAGGCCTGAATAAAGCGCAGTCCCGCATTGCCGGATGTGGGCGCGGTGTTGTTGTCGGTAAAGAGTGGCGCCACGATGGTGTTGCTGGCTGCGGACCCAGTTGCCGTAACCGTATAATCGGTTCCGCTGTTGAGGCTGACATTCCCGTCGAAATAAGCGCCGGTGGTGGTTCCCGTCGGAAACAGCTGCAAATGGCGGCTGCCGGACGACACGGAAAGGTATCCGCTGGCAGGGGTGACGCTGTCGAAGTTAACAGCGGTCTCCACCACTTTTCCGTCGATGAGAACATCGAATGGCGGATTGCCAGGAATGTCAGGAATTGCGTTGACCAGTCGAAACTTTGCACTACTCGATCCACCGCAGGCGGTGATGATGCTCAAGGCGGCTAGCGCAAGTGTGAAAGGCAGGGTTCTCAGCATGCGAAACATGGTTTTCTCCGGAAGCAGATTTCGGGCAAGTAACCTCGTAGGATGCACCCATCATAAGCGCGGGTTTGATTCGCTTTGTAAAGGTTTGTATGTACCGCGGTCTTCGCGCGACGACATTAATATGAAGGAATCATGAATCGGTCGTCGCCATCCGGAACGCTGGAGAAACGGGAGCGCATCATTCGCTGTATTCGCAGCCTGCCCCACGGGACGGTCGCAAGTTATGGAGCGGTGGCCGCCGCGGCCGGATGGCCGGGTGCAGCGCGGCAAGTGGTGCGGGTCTTGAACCAGGTTCCAGGATTGCCGTGGCATCGCGTGGTGGGCGCCGGGGGAGCCATCAAGTTGCCCGGGGAGAACGGCGCCGAGCAGAGATTCCGCTTGCGCATGGAAGGCGTCACGTTCCGCGGCGCGCGCGTGGACATGGCTAAGTACGAACATCGCTTCCTGAGGGCGCGACGGTAGACGAATCCTGATGTGAACACGGTCGCTCCGCGCAGTTCCAAACAACTGCAGATTCCTCCCGCCCCACCCCATCGCGCCAAAAGCGGGAGCGCTGGGGACCTCGGTCCGCTCGGAATGACAATCGGGTTGGAGGGTCACAAAATTCTGTAAGCCTCAGGCGCCGGTGTGCTGCGGCAGCGTTCCCTCCAGCAACTCGTGCAGGCTGTTGGCGGGGCAGCGCAAGCCGACATAGAAGGTACCGAACAGTGCATAGACGGCGCTGACCTCATCGAATCGCATTTCGTAGATCAGTTTCTTGAAAACAATGGGATCGTCGGCAAACAGGTCCACGCCCCACTCCCAATCGTCGAAGCCGATCGAGCCGGTGATGATCTGTTTGACCTCTCCGGCATAGCGGCGTCCGACCATGCCGTGCTCATTCATCTGCCGCTGTCGTTCCTCCATGGGGAGCGTGTACCAGTTCTTGTCCTCGCCGCGCTTACGGTCCATGGGATAAAAACAGAGGTAGCGGCTCTTTGGCATGGGAGGGAACAGGCGCGGCTTCATGGCTTCTTTCTGGCGCGCGATGGTTTCCCGGATCGCTTGATTCCATTCCTCGGAATGCGGTTCTATGCCTCGTTCGGCGAGTGATTTGTAGGTTTTCAGCGTGGATTCATAGAGGCCCAGTTCGATGACCGACAGATAGGACGTGGTGGGCTCTAGATAGTCGCTCAACGGCAGGCGCGCGAGCGCGAGTTCGACCTGATTCAGTTCGTCGAAAGTTTCGCGGAAGTGAACCAGCATCAGGTCACCCTTGTGCCCCAGAAGCGAGAACAGCGCCGATTGCCCGCCTGCTCTTGCTTCCATCTCGGCGAGCAGTTGCCCTGCCTCTGCGCTGATCTGGCGGCGCTTGGGTTCATCCAGCGCGCGCCATGCGCTCCAGCGAAAGCGCATCATCTGGTGCAGGCAGGCATAGCCCTCGATGGTCAGAGGCACTGCGGGAAGCTGTCCGGCAGTAGCAGGAGCGGTTACGGGGTGGGTTGGATTCATGAAATTTACCCTGGAGCATTATTGTAAATCGAGTACCGGGAGCCCATCGACGCGAACGTACCCTGGCCGCCACGGGGCCGAGATTGCTACCAGATGCTCCGGTGTGCTACAAGCGCTATATGCGTAAATGGATGCGCGAGCGCATGGAGCGCCGCAAGAAGGGTGGAGAAGCCCGGCCTCGGGAGCAGGCGAACGCGCCGACACCGCTACAGCCTGATTTTTATAGCGAGCCGCCGGAGGCGTCTGCTGCACCGGTAGTGGATTCTCAGCCGCAGCCAGAACCGGAGGCCGCACCGGAACCTTCCGCAGGCAGCACGGAACCTCAGCCCAAGACACGGATTTCTCGCCGTCGCCGTGGACGCGGAGGACGATCCCGCCCGCGGCCAGTTGCTGCTGCAGCGCCGGCGGCGGAAGCTGAACCGCCTGCGGCGGAACTGACGCCGGTACCGCAGTCCGTGGCCGAAGTGGCCGCTGCGCCTGCACGCGCCAGCAAGGGGACCGTAGTCCTGGCGATCGGTTTGCCAGGATCGGGCAAGAGCTCCTGGTTCAAGCGGCACGACATTCGTCCACTTTCGAGCGACCTGTTGCGCGAGCTCCTGTTCGACGATGCTGAGGAACAGCGCTTTCAGGATCTGGTTTTTTCTAACTTGCGCTCCATGCTCAAAGCACGGCTGATCGCGCGCCGGCCGATGAGCTACGTGGACGCCACCAATCTCACGCCCCACGACCGCCAAAGCTGGATCAAGCTCGCCAAGGATTACGGCTACGACGTGCAAGGCGTATTCTTCGATGTGCCGCTGGAGGTGTGCCTGGAGCGGCACCATCGCCGGAACCGCGTGGTTTCCGAAGACGTCATGCGCAAGATGGCGGCGAAGCTGAAACCTCCCACGTTTGAGGAGGGCTTCTCGAAGCTCACGGTCGTGCGGGTGAAGCAAAAAGAGCAGGAGTAAGGGAGCCGCTTCGAGGGCGTCGATGCCGCCCGCAGCCTAGCCGACGGATCAACCTTTCAAATAAGGCAGCAACTCTTTGAATGCCGGCGAGCCTGACGAGCGCAGCAATTCGTAGGTCACCATTTCTGTGGAAGAAATGACCGCTCCGGCTGCGCGCATGCGGTCCAATCCGATCCGCCAGTTTGATTCCGTGCGCGAACTGATGGCGTCCGACGCCACGTGCACCAGGTAACCTTCGCGCAGGGCTGCCAACGCGGTCTGCATCACACAAATGTGCGCTTCCATGCCGCAGAGCAAGATGGTCGTTCGCTGACCAGGAAGGCGTTTCAGCAGCGAGCAGAACACATCGCTGCCGAAGCAGGAAAACATCAGCTTGTCGATGGGCTGACATTCCGGGAGCAGGGCAGCGATTTCCGGTACGGTATTGCCCAGCCCTTTGGCGTACTGCGTGGTCACGATGGCCGGGATCTTCAGAATACCCGCCAGCCGGATCAGCAACTGCGAGTTCCGGATGAACTGTTCCTTCTGCCAGATTGGTGGCAGCAGCTTCTCCTGAATGTCCACGACAATGAGCGCGCACTGCTCAGCCTCGAGCGGGCGGCGAGCGATTTCGGAATAGTCGGTCTCGATCTGAATGCTACCGGTGGTAACCATAGAGCGTGTCCTCAACTGTGACGTGATTGTAACTCTAGTGCGAGACTTTTCTGGCGAAACCTGCCGCCCAAGACTAAGGACCGATGGTGTGGGGAAGAGCGGATCCGCTTTTAGGCTCGCGCGCCTGGTTGACCAAGCCCTCGTCGATCCATAGAATCGAAACAGCCGGACGGGAGTTGTTTTTCCGTCGCGGCGCAACCCGCGCTGCCCCCTCGTTCAACGGCTAGGACACCTGCCTCTGGAGCAGGTTATCGGGGTTCGAATCCCTGGGGGGCAGCCAAATTGGGCACCCGCTTTACAACCATTTCTTGCATTCACCCAGGTGGACAGGCAATCGCACCTTACCTATCCACCGCCGCCAGCACATAGTCCGTCAGAATCTTGTCCGTCTGCTCGTGCATGCCGCGTGTGTTGTAGTTGGTGCTGGTGATCACGACTACCATGTCCAGTGCTGGGATCGCCACCACCTTATTTCCGCCATTTCCCGACATGTACCATGCCGGATAACTTTTCTCGCCACTCTTGAACGACTTCAACCACCACAAATATCCATAGTCAGTCGTTTCGTCGATCTGCGCATGCGGCCCCGCCGTCGAGATAAAGCTGTGCGATCTTCAGCAAGTCAGGGCTCGTCAGCCGCAACCCGCCGCCCGTCTGCGGGACGTTCGTGGGCGAATACACCCACTCCACGCTCGTGATCCCGAGCGGTGCGAACAATTTCTCGCGCGCGTAGCGGTCCGTGCGCTTGCCGGTTACTTTCTCCAGAACCTCGCTCAGTGTGAACACTCCGCCGGTGCAATAGCTGAAGTAGCGGCCGTAGCGCGGCGGCTCCACCTTCTCACCCAGATGCATGCGCCCGCGAATGGGCAGATCGAGAATGAACTGCGCCCAATCCTCGACCACATACATCCGCTCCTCGTTGCCGCGCGACGCGTCGTTCCAGTCGTCGCACTCGAGCAGAGAACTCATGGTCAGGAAATCCTCGACTGTAATTTCTGCCTTGCGTGGATCGGGATTCTGAATCCTGCGGGCGCGCTCGGGAAGAAGCGAGAGTACCCGGGCATCGACGCCGCTCAACTTGTGTTCATCGATGGCGATGCCTAGCAGAATATCCGTGATGGATTTGGTGGCCGATCGCGTATCGCGCAGCGTCCCGGCATCGCCCTCGAAATAGCCCTCATAGGCCAGCTTGCCGTGCCGCGCAATCAGCACGCTCCCAATTTTCTTGAATTCTCCAGACCGAACGGCAGCGTCCAGTGCGCGTAGCCTGGCTTCCGAAAGTCCAGCGTCGGTAGCGGAAGCCCGGGGCCAATCTGCATTCGAAATTTGTGCCTGGGCATCCAGAGGAACGAGGGAGCAGAGCAGTGTCCCGACAAGAAGAATCGAATGGGCTTGGGCCATGGCGATACCTCGCTCGGTTAGACGGGAGAAGACCGGCGGCGTTACCAGCAGCCGGCGGCAGAACCGTTGTCAAGCCGAGCAACGAACAATGCGAACAGGCCGCCGGTCTTCAGTCGTTAGATCAGGCAGGCTGCTGAAAAAGTGCTTTGCTGCGCAGCAGTCTGACCGCAGCGGCTAAAGCCGGTCCTGAAAACAAGCTAGCTATCGCAGCGCTGAAGCGCTGCGCCACCCAAAATCAGGCGCGAAATCTATTTCTTCAGCAGCCTGCTAGTCGTTAATTGCCTGGTATGCCAACGCATGCACGGCGTGGTCAAGTGTCAGATCTCCAGTCGGATGGAGCTGCGCCATGAAGATCACAATCATCTGGGGTCGAAGACCGGAAACAAGAAACAAGCAATGGTGAAACCAGCTACTCGCGCGTTGCCGCGAGCTTCTCGTTCACCAGCGCCTCGATCCGCTCCAGTACCTCGTCCTCGCTCAAGTGCGTGGAATCCACCAGCACCGCATCCGGCGCTGGCGCCAGCGGAGAAGCCGCCCGGGTCCGGTCGCGCCGGTCGCGCTCACGAAGTTCGGCCGCCATCGCCTCCGCGGGTGCGCCCTTGACTCTCTGTTGGTCGAGCCGCCGCTGCTCGCGAATTACTGGATCGGCCTCCAGAAAAATCTTCAGGTCGGCATCCGGAAAGACTTTCGTCCCGATGTCGCGCCCTTCCATGACCACGCCGCCGCCGATGCCCATCTCGCGCTGTCGAGCTACCATCCACGCGCGTACCTTGGAGTGCACCGACACCTTCGAGGCCGCTTCCGTGACATCGCGTTCACGAATTCGGGCAGAGACGTCGCTCTTGTCAAGCAGCACGCGGTTCCCGCCGATGGTCGGCTCCAGCGCGATGCGCGAATCGTGGGCCATTTTCAGCAATGCCTCTTCGTCGTCGAACGACTCGTCCCACAGGATCGCCTTCAGCGCCAGCGCCCGGTACATGGCTCCGCTTTCCAGGTTTACGTAGCCGAGCTTGCGAGCCAACCGCGAAGCGATGGTGCTCTTGCCTGCTCCGGCTGGGCCATCAATGGCAATGATTAGTTTGCGTGGAGAAGGGGCGGTCATCGTGCGAAGAAAGCATTGTACACGGTGCGTGCGAGCTTCAGCACTGAGGGCACGAAGGAACAAAGAATCAGGTGGACGTGCGAAACTGTGCTCAAAAACCTAGCTTGTGCCGAATGCCGGAAAAGAAACGCGCCACCGGATTCCGGCGCGGAACCGGCGAGTGTGTGACCTTGCCGGGGGATGGATCGGGAGGTAGTCGGTTTTCGAGTGATGACGTAGTCGTCGGAACGTCGCAGGAGGTACAAGTAACCGGGCCACCTCCTCCCCTGTACAAGGGCAGCATCACCCTGATTACGCGGTGAGTAGGTACATCCACAGACAGTCTTACGGTCTTGAATCCCTTCGACTCAACAAGCACCGCATAACTCCCCGCAGGCTGGTTCGGGAAACGGACTCGGCCGTTTGAATCGGTGACACTGTTCAGCACTCTATTGCCGTCTGGGTCGATCAGAGTCACCTTCGCGTTCAGAATTAAGGCTCCGACCGGATCCACAACCTCAACCTCGATTCCAGCCGTGGCCGGTTCAAGCTGCACTGGCGAAGAAAATGTCGGAGTATTCTGCGCGGCGGCAAAAATCAGGCCCATGGCCGCCGCAAGCGACACTGCTGCCGTAAAACGAACCCTGCATGACATTTAAGCTGATGTTATGCGCAATGGAGTCGCGCCACAAGGTTGATCCGGGAGTACTGCCTGGGCGCGCTTACGTGGCTTGGACGGGCGAGGGCACCCGTCCCTACACAACCTTACGTTACTCGCTCCGGGCGGGGCTTGGGGACATAGACTTGCTTCGGCGGCGTCACCTGCAGCAGGGACTTACTGCCCACATGCGCGAAGCTCAACTCCCGCGCCGAAAGCAGCGCGTTGATCGACTCTTTCACGCGCGACCGCGGAACGAAATTTGAGAAGAAGTTCTCCACCTCTGCTTGCTCCATCGCCACCACGCAGTCCAGATACTTTGAGAGCAGGGCCGAAAGTGCCTCCGGGACGGAGATGCCCACGCCCTCGCGCACCACGTCCGGCGCCCAGCGCGACAGTTCGTCCCACACCGAGCCTTCCGCTTCCGTGTAATCGACGCGAGTAATCCGCAACCTCGCCCACAGTTCGCTCAGAGCGCGGTCCAGGCCCGAGACCGAAAGCGCTCCGCCCAGCATCTCTCCCAGCTTGGTCTTTGAAATCGGCCCGCGTCGCCGGATGATTTCGAAAGCGTCACACGCCAGCGGAGAATAGGGAGACCGGGGCCCGGTTGCAGGCGGCTGCTTGGGATTGCGCTCGCCGACAAGCGAATAAAAATACGGAAACACCGAGGCCGACAGCAGGAAGGCATTGTTCTCGTCAAACAGCGGAGCCTCATAGGCTGCTTTGTCCCGCAACCCACGCACCATGAGTTCGGTGGCATCCTTGGCCCGCGGATCGGAAAACGCATGCTGCCAATTGGGTAACCGGTCGTCCGCTCCCACCCATGCGCCCACGAAAGTCGGCACCAGCACCGCCGGCCGCAGCGGATACATCAGGCAAAATCCCACCGACTCGAGAAATGAGCGAGCCTCGTCGAGCGTACGCACCGCACGCCCATCCAGATGCCACTTCTGCTCGCGCGCGTGCTGGAGTTCGGAATCGGTCATTGCTTCTGATTAGAACACAGGTTAAGAGCTGACAGGCGCCAAGAGCCAAGAGCCAAGAGCCAAGAGCCAAGAGCTAAATCCTCTTGAACGCCTTCTGAATATCCTGCATGGAGTAGCGCAACACGACTGGTCTCCCATGGGGACAGGTCATGGGGTGTTGCGTTTTGGCGAGTTCGGCCAGCAGCCACTCCATTTTGTTCTGCTCGAGCGGCATGTTGACCTTGATCGCCGCATGGCAGGCGATTGACGCCGCAATGCGCGCGCGCACTGCCTCCAGATTGATGGCTTGATCTTCGCGCGTGAGCTGCTCGAAAATTTCGTTCAGCATGTGCTCGATCTGCGACGCATCCACTCCCGCCGGGGCAATCTTGACGGCCACGTTGCGCGAGCCGAACGGTTCTGCTTCGAAGCCATTGTGCGTCAACTCGTCGGCGATCTCGCTGAAAATGGCCTGCTGTGCCGGAGTCAGTTCGATCACCAGCGGCATCAGCAGGCGCTGGCTCTCGACTTGCTGCGCCGCCCGCTGCCGCAACACCTTTTCAAACAGCACGCGTTCATGCGCCACGTGCTGGTCGATGATCCATAGCCCATCTTCATTGACCGCAAGAATGAACGAGTTCCGAATCTGACCCAGGGGCTTCAACGTGCGCAACGATTCCAGCGTCGGCGGCGTGTGCGGCTCCTGCTCAATCGGCGGCGCGCAGCCGTGATCGGGAATCGCTGTCTCCGGCGCCCTCGCCAGCGAAACTGCTGCGTTGGCCTCGACCGGAATCCCACCCTCAAATTGAAGATGTGCAGTGGAAGTTGGAATCGAAGGTGCCTGCAGCGCAAAGCCCGTCGCGGCCGGTTCGTATAAATCACGCCACGGAGCCCGCTGCGCGCCGTCCCCTCCGCGAGTTCCGGGCGTGAGCGCCGAAGTCGCCGTCGGCTGCGCATGGATCTCCGCCAGAAACTGTGGCACCGGACGGGCTTTCATCAGCGCCGCCCGTACCGCTTCGCGCACGAAATCGTGCACCACCGTCCCCTGGCGGAATCGCACCTCCGTCTTCGACGGATGCACATTGACGTCAACCTCCGCCGTCGGCATCTCCAGAAACAGCAGCACCACCGGATAGACCGTGGGCGGCAGGATATTTCGATACGCCTCGGTCAGTCCATGTTGAATGAGCCGGTCCCGAATCAGCCGCCCGTTGACGAAGATAAAAATCGAATTGCGATTCAGCTTCTGGATTTCCGGCTTGGAAACGAACCCATGCAGCCGCAGCTCGCCAAAATCGTGTGGCGCGGGCATTCCTGCCCGCGCAGCGTCGTCCTTCTCATGTCTGCGCCAGGGCGGAGGCTGCGGCAGTCCCACGCGTTCGAGTGGCTGCATGGCCGCCAGCGGAATCAACTGCTCCAGCGTCTCGCGCCCAAATACCTGGTACACACGCTCGCGATGGTCAGCCACCGGCGGCGCTACCAGCAGCGCGTTGGTCGCCGAGTGCAACTCGAAATGCTTATCGGGATGCGCGAGCGCATAGTGCGTTACCAGCGACGCAATATGCGACAGTTCCGTCGATTCGGACTTCAGGAATTTCTTGCGCGCCGGCGTATTAAAGAAGAGATCGCGAATGGTGATCGAAGTTCCCAGTGGCAGGCCCGCTTCTTCCACCCGGATCATCTTGCCGCCGTTGATCTCGATCATTGTCCCGGCGGCTTCTTCTTCCGCACGCGTCTCCAGATGCAGCCGCGCTACGGAAGCGATCGAGGGCAGCGCCTCGCCGCGAAACCCCAGAGTCGCCACGCTCAACAGGTCGTCGGTATCTTTGATTTTTGAAGTTGCGTGCCTCTCGAACGCCAGCATGGCATCATCGCGCACCATGCCGCAGCCGTTGTCGGTGATCTGGATCAGTTTTTTCCCGCCCGCCTCGACAAGAATGCGAATGCGCGTGGAACCCGCATCCAGCGCGTTCTCCAGCAGTTCCTTCACCACCGACGCCGGACGCTCCACCACCTCGCCCGCGGCGATCTGATTCGCAACTCGTTCCGGAAGAACGTGAATCTTGCCCATGAGAGTGGTCAGCCGCCAGTGTGACAGATCAGAACTGGGAACGTAAAGCCGTGTCGGGTAAGCTACTTGTTTCACGGAGGCCGCGCCGATGACTCCGATTTCGCGCCGCGCATTCTTAATACGATCCGGGATGGCAGCTGCCGCCACCATGCTGCCAGCCGGTTCACGCGCCTCGGACCCCACGGATCTTCGCACCCGTCTCGCGCACGATCCCCTGCGCCCGCAATACCACCTCATGCCAGCCGCCAACTGGATGAACGATCCCAACGGCCCCATCTTCTATAAAGGCCGCTACCACATGTTTTTCCAGTACAACCCCAACGCCTCCGTCTGGGGAGATATGCACTGGGCCCACTCCAGCAGTCCCGACATGATCCACTGGCAACAGCAGCCTGTCGCCATCGCGCCCACACCGAACGGCTGGGATCGCGACGGTGTCTTCAGTGGCTGCGTTGTGCTCGATGGCGCAACTCCGACCGCGATTTACACTGGCGTCCTGCCGCCTGACACGCCCGCCGACGCGACGCTGAAAGACGGTCAGCACACCTGGCGCGAAATGCAATGCCTCGCTACCTCGCACGACGCCGATCTCCGCACGTGGCAGAAGTTACCCGCGCCGATCATCGCGCGTCCTCCCGCCGGACTTACAGTCACCGGTTTTCGTGATCCCTGCGTCTGGCGCGAAGGCAACGAGTGGCGCATGGCGTTAGGCTCCGGCTTCGCAGGCAAAGGCGGCGCGATTCTACTCTACAGTTCTCCCGATCTCCGACAATGGACTTACCTTAACCCTCTCGTCGAAGGCCACAGCGCCGGCCAGACAGGAACCAACCCGGTTGATACTGGCGACATGTGGGAGTGTCCCGACTTCTTCCCGCTCGGCGATCGCCATGTGTTACTCATCTCGACCATGGGAAAAGTGTTCTGGAGGTCCGGCCATTACGATGGCAAACATTTCACCGCCGCAAAAGAAGGCGTCGTTGATTACGGCGCTTACTATGCCGAGCGCAGCATGCTCGACCGCGACGGCAAGCGCGTGCTCTGGGGATGGATTCCTGAGCGCCGTCCCGAGGCCAAGCACCGTGCCGCCGGGTGGGCCGGCGTGATGAGCTTGCCACGGGTGCTTTCACTCGACGCGGGCGGACAACTCGAGATGGTTGCGGCGGCGACGGTCCAGATGCTGCGCGGGAAACGGTCGAGCGTTCGTGGTTCCGAAGCCGATGCCAAGAAAAAGTTGGATGCGCTGCGAATTCACAATCTTGCTGCAGAACTGCACGTGGAGTGTGCGCCCGATCGGCCGTTCACTCTCGAACTGAAGTCCGACTCCGGCGCCCGCTTTGCCGAAGTTGCCTACGATCCTGCGGTCACCGGCAGTGAACTCAGAATCAACAACACACGCGCTACGGTGACCACACCCAGAACGGAAGCCCTCCACCTCCAACTCTTTGTGGATGCATCAGTCATCGAAGTCTTCGCTAACCGCACTACCTCTATCACCGAGCGCATCTACACCACACCGCAAGGGGCGCTCCGCATTTCGATTTCGGATGTGTCGTCCCTCCGTGCGCTCGACCTCTGGCCGATCTCGCCAATCTCCAAGGACCGGCTAACCAGCTGAGACACACTATACGAAAGACAATAAGGATCAAGCGAAGATCGGTGCGGCTACGCGGCTAGCTTCTTAGGTAGAGAGGCCGTCAGGGAACTTACATCGAGATACCGGTCGGCGATTCTGCTCGAGGGAGACAGGAGTGTGGGACAAATCATGGTTACGTTTAATTTCAAGAGCGACAATGCGCACCACAATTTCAACTGGAACGCACGATGGACGACATCGAGTCCCGCAGCCGCAGTTTCCGCGTCCGGATGAGCACTCACAGACCGGCCAATGACAACCAGCCTGCCAGCGTTCTGGGAGATGACGGAGAGGTAGGCCCCCGCGGCACGCAGGCGCATTCGTTGAATCCTTCTGAACTCCTTTGGCGACAGGTTGACTCGAAGGAAGTGCACCTCTTCGGGGTCGGTCAGGTTCCGGAAGGCCTCCAAATCCACCGGCGAGAGGTTCTCGATTTCCCCTGTTGTGCTCGACTGCCACCAGACCTGATACGACAGAAAGAGCAAAAAGGCCACAGCCGCTGTGGCTAAAACAATAACTGGGATCATGACCATAGGAATCTCCCCAGTTCTACAGCCCACTTACGGGCATCCGGAAAAGAAACAACCGCGGAGTCTGAAGGGAACGCTTCTTGTACTATCGCGAAGTACAACCAGATCAGCACCGAAACGTGGTAGGCCCCCATGCGCAGGAGATCCACGACGTGGGGATCCAGCGCTCGAAAATCCTTCAGGGCGTGCAGGAGAGGTTCAAGGCCGGCTACCAAACCGATGCCCAGCGCGATGCCAACTACAAAATCCCGCATTTTGAGGCCCAGAAAGCGGTGCCACAGGAAAACGAATGCGAGCAGTCCGCACTGCAAGATATTGAGCGTCTGGTCAATCGCGTAAGCGGGAACGATCATCTCGCGAAAACTCCAGGAATACACCGATCCTATGAAAACCAAAGCGAGCAAAGCGAGAACGGCTGCGGCGCACCTGAGCATTCGAGCTATGGTTTGGCGCAATGGCGCGCAGCGCGCAACCGATGCCTCTAACATCTCCTGAATCATGCCAAAGCGAAAGGCAATGCTTCCGGCGCGACCAAGCAGGTCGACCTCCTTATAACTCGATACCTGCCACTCAAGACGGTCCATTAGGAAGAGTATGCAAAACTGCAAGATTTCGAATAGAAGGTAACTGAAGAAAACCGGGAATTCTCTGTACCGCCGGCTCCGAAGCATGACAGCCGCCACTACGGCGAGCAGCACATGGGGGGCTACCCAGAGATAGAACTTGATGAGGTGCAGCGAAATCATACGCCTGAGTGCTACCGTCTCAGAAATGTACACCCGAGTCCGGCAGCGCTCAAGCGGGATCTTGCTTGCCGTGCACAGGCTACAATAGGCAGACTCTGCCGTTGCAGGTTGGGGTCGGATTCCCATCCGCTCGAAGCTCCATTGGAAGAGTTGTTAAAGTTGTAAGTACAAGCAGAAGTAGGGTAATCTTTGTCAGTGTTTTCACAGGCTGTCCTCTTTTCGTCAAAAGCAGAAATTTGGTAGGGACAGTCTTGTGCGGCGGGCTGACTTGGTAGCAGGGACTTGAACGAACCGAGCTTTCCGGAATTTGTAGCGGAAGGCGAAAGGGTGCGGAGTATGACGCTTAAGTCTGCTTACGACGACCTTCGTCAAAGAACCGTGGAGAAAATTCCTGGAACCTGGGGAAAATTGAAATACGTTGCGGGACTACGCGGCTCGACAGGCGGCTACGAACACTGGGGATTGGAGCGGGCGCACGGATCTGGGGCTGCGCAGGATGCGTTCGCAGAGGTCCATAAGACGTTGCTTAATACGATCCTACGGACTCGATTGAGTTCTTTGCGGGAGGAACTGGGGCAATCCAGCGCGGCCGAGGGAACTAGCCCGACGTCTTACGCCTCGACACTGAATGGGAGTCTAAGCCAGCTGCTGCCCTCAGGCTGTCCAAAGGAGGCGCAGTTGCATCTGATTTCGATCCTGCAAACCTTAACGATTCTTGCGGCTCGGCAGAACGCAGGTTCCCGATCCTCATAGCGGCTCCCACGACTTGCCCGATCACTTCGGCCTCTTGGGGGTGTTTGAGAACTCGCACCGGCGTTGGAGAAAGAGGGTGTGGCTGCAAGACGAGCGAGTTGAGCCGCAGTGAACACCAAGCGCAAGCGAATCCCTCACGGGTCTCCACAAAGTAGATCGGGCGCTCATACTCTGATCGCCATTGGTGTTCCACCACCGACCTCTTCGATTCGTCCACCTGAACAAATGAGCCCGGCTGGAGGATTGGATACATGGTGAAGTCTTCGCTGCCAATGAAAGCGTAGGTGTAATTCTGGGAAGCCAATTGCCCCAGCAAGGAGAATGGGACCGTGCCCCACTGCTGCACCATGCGTCCCAGGTCCGAGGTCACGCGCAAATCGAATCCCGGATCCAGCTTGACGGGCATTCGGCACACCCCCCGTTCGCTCTCTAGAGTCACCAGGTGTGAGCTGGCTGGGTGCGAGGTATCCCAATCGGCACGTGTTCCTTCCAACTCGATCCCATAAAGCTGCAGCAGTTCCCCTACTGGTTGATGGTAGATAGCCGCCAAGCAATAGAGGCGGAACACGCTCGGAACAACGCCCTTTGTTTCTATGTCGGAGAGTCTGCTCGGGGGGATCAGGTATTCCTGGCTGCCGTGTCGCTGCGAAACGATTGCACTGGCGTTCTCGACATCCCTCATGGTGAGGTTCAGGGAATCGCGAATCTTGCGTAAAGCCATTCCAGCGGACAACACATCACGCTCCTGGTAATTGAGCGAAAATATCTACCATGAACCGCCATCGCCATCAAGCCGGGATACTTCAGCGATCATCTCTGCTATCGATCGTTGCCACATCCCGACCTGATCGCTCTGCGGACGAGATTGCGTACACGTCCACTCGCCTCATACCAACTGCTTGGTTGTTCGGATTTCGTAACAGAAAGACGTCCTCCGGGTTCGTACTTTCACATTCGGATTCCACCGAGCCTCCGGGACTTCTTTAAGGCAGCTCGAAAAATTGAGGGGTTCCGGTTTCGGAATTCGTAAACGCCGGGACCTCACCACACAAATTCTTTGCTCATATTGTAGCTTACGTTGCAGCCTTCTTGATGGCTAAACCAATGGTGTCGAGAATGTGCTCCGGGGCTCAAGATCTCCGAAACGGGGACGGGATCCGGGACCACCCGTGCAGCCACTGGAGCAAGTATGAGTTCGAAGCCCGTGCAAGGTAAGGGCCCTCTTTCTGAACAAAGGCAAATCCGACTGGACCCAATTCAGTGGGCCCTCCAAGAAAACAATCTGGATTGGTATCGGGAGTTAGTGGAATACAGCCGCGATTTGCTGTGCATTCACGATTTGCAAGGGCGTCTGCTCTCCGTGAATCCGGTGCCCGCGCGCTTGCTGGGATACAGCGTAGAAGAAATGCTGCAGATCCCGATGCGGGAAATGATTGTCCCCGAGTACCGCAACGAATTCGATTTGTACCTTAAACAGATCGAGCGCGACGGCGAAGCGCACGGGTTGATGATCGTGGTGGGCCGGTCGGGGGAGCGGCGGATCTGGGAATTTCACAACACTCTGCGAACCACGGGGGTGGCGGCGCCGATTGTGCTCGGCCTCGCTCACGACATCACCGAAAAAAGGCAGGCGGAGGCGAAGTTCCAGGAACTGCTGGAGGCGGCTCCGGACGCCATGGTGGTGGTCGACGCGGAAGCGCGGATCATGCTGGTGAACGCCCAAGTCGAAGGGATGTTTGGTTACCCGCGGGAAGAATTACTGGGACAGAGAATCGAGATGCTCGTGCCGGAACGGTTGCGGGAACGGTACGGCGAACTACGCAGCGATTTTCTCCGCGCGCCCTATGACATGCCCATGCGGAATGAGCGGGAGTTCCTCGGCTTACATAAGGATGGGCACGAGTTTGCCGTCGAGATCAATTTGAATCCTCTGCAGACCGTGGAAGGATTGCTGGTGACCAGCGCGATCCGCGACATCACGCAGCGGAAACGGGCCGAACAGGACCTGCGGGCCAGTGAAGAGCGGCTGCGGTTGGCGCAGGAAGTGGCCAAGATCGGCACGTTCGAGCGCAATCTCCAGACCGGCGAGAGCCGCTGGACACCTGAGATGGAAGCGATGTACGGTTTGCCGCCGGGAGGATTTCCGAGATCCGTCGAGGCTTTCCTGGAGCTAGTGCATGGAGAGGATCGGCCCCACGTTGCGCGCCGGATCGAGCAATCAAATAATACCGGTGATGCAGAGGGCGAATGGCGCGTGGTCTGGCCCGACGGAACAGTGCACTGGATTGCCGGGCGGTGGAGGGTCTTCAAAGACGAGCACGGACGTCCTTTGCGGGTGCTGGGCGTAGATTTCGACATCAGCGACCGCAAGGGGACGGAGGAGGCACTGCGCACCAGCGAAGAACGGCTCCGGATCGCACTCAAGAGCGCCCCAATCAAGGTCTTCAACCAGGACCGCGATCTCCGCTACACATGGGCGCATAATCTCTCGGGCGGATGGGCAGAAGGGGACTTCTTAGGCAAGACCGACGAGGAGATCTTCGAACCAGAGACGGCCGCGCGGATGAGGACGCTCAAGCAGTCGGTGTTGGAGACGGGCAACGGGAAACGGGAGGTGATGACTCTCACTGGCCACGGGGAAATCTCGCATTGCGATATAACCGCTGAGCCGCTTCGAGATGCGGCGGGCAGAGCGGTGGGCGTGAGTTCGGCGTGCATGGACGTAACCCAACTGCAGCAGATGGCCGAAGACCTGCGGCAAGCCAAGGAAAAACTGGCGGAAGAGAAGTTTTATCTGGAGCAGGAAATCGATACTGAGCTTGGGTTCAAAGAAATTGTTGGGAAGAGCGCGGCTCTGAAGGAAGTGATGGAACAGGTCGGGAAGGTGGCGGCCAGCGACGCGAACGTGCTGCTGCTGGGCGAGACCGGAACGGGCAAGGAACTGGTGGCGCGCGCCTTGCACCGATTGAGCCGGCGCGCGGGTAACAGTTTTATCAAGATGAACTGCGCCGCGATTCCGTCCGGGCTGCTGGAAAGCGAGTTGTTCGGCTACGAGAAAGGGGCGTTCACTGGGGCAGTCAGCAAGAAACTCGGTCGCCTGGAGTTGGCCGACAAAGGGACGCTGTTTCTAGACGAGATCGGGGAGGTTCCGCTGTCGTTACAGCCCAAGCTGCTGCGGGTTTTGCAGGATCAGGAGTTCGAGCGACTGGGGGGAACGCAGACGCTGAAAGTGGATTTCCGGTTGATTGCGGCCACCAACCGCGACTTGGCAGAGAGCGTCAGGAAGAACGAGTTTCGCAGCGATCTGTATTACCGCTTGAATGTGTTTCCCGTGCGGGTGCCACCGCTGCGCGAACGACGCGAGGACGTCCGCTTGTTGGTCGAACATTTCGTGCAGAAGTGCGCCATGCGGATGAACAAGAAGATCACGAGTATTCCCAAGAAGACCATTGATGCGCTGATGCAGTGGAACTGGCCGGGGAATGTGCGGGAGCTGGAAAATTTTGTCGAACGGTCGGTGATCTTGACGCACGGCTCAGTGCTGGTGGCGCCGCTGAGCGAGTTGAAGTCCGCCTCCGAGATTGCCTTGAACGACACACTGGAAGCGGCGGAACGCGAACACATCCTGCGGGCGCTGCGGGAAAGCCATGGGCAGATTGGCGGGCCGCGTGGCGCCGCAGCACGACTGGGATTGAAACGGACGACCCTGCAGTCGAAACTGAAGCAGATGAGAATCGCTCGGCGCCCTCCGGCGGCCGGACATTAGTCGCTACGCAAGCGGAACACCCGTGTTCCCGGAGGCGTGCCGGTCACGACACACGTAACACACCGGCCCCACGGATCGCACTCTTCTTGAGGGCTTGTAAGGCCAGGTTGGCTTCGCTAAGGTCGAAAATCTGGACTTCCGTTTTTATCGGAATTTCGCCGGCGAGGGCAAGGAACTCATGCGCATCCTGTCGGGTGCTATTGGCGACGCTGCGAACCACTTTCTCATGGTAAAGAAGCGAGTAGTCGAGGGCGGGAATCTGGGACATGGTGATTCCGGCCAGAACTACCCTTCCCGCCTTGTGCAGCACGCGCAACGCTTGGGGTACAAGGCTTCCGGCGGGCGCGAAGATGATGGCGGCATGAAGCGGCTCGGGTGGCGTGTCTTCGGCGTGGCCAGTCCAAACCGCGCCCAGCTCGCAAGCCAGTGCGCGATGGGCTTCGTTGCGGGTGAAGACGAAGACATTGCACTTCTGATGACGCGCGCACTGGATGACCAGGTGTGCCGAAGCCCCGAAGCCATAGAGCCCAAGATTTTCGCCGGCGCGGACAGCCGTGCTGCGGTAGGAGCGATATCCGATGATACCGGCGCAGAGCAGGGGAGCGGCGTTTTCGTCGGAGAAGATAGCCGGGATGGGATAGCAGAAGCCGGCAAGAGCGAGCGCGTATTCGGCGTAGCCCCCGTCGACGTCGTAGCCAGTGAAACGGGCGCTAGGGCAGAGGTTTTCCAGTCCGCCGCGGCAATATTCGCAGGTGCCATCGGTGGAGTGCAGCCAGGGCACTCCGACGCGATCCCCTTCTGTGTGCGTGGTAACCCCGCTGCCGAGGGCGTCGATAACCCCTACGATCTGGTGACCAGGGACGACCGGGCACTTGTGCGCAGGGAGGTCGCCTTCGACGGTGTGCAGGTCGGTGTGGCAGAGTCCGCACGTTTGAACCTTGATGCGCACCTCGCCCGGTCCGGGAGTCGGGATCGGAAGATTGGCCTCGCGCAGCGGGTTCTCTTCGACGGGACGCGCATGCTCGAGAATCAAGGCTCGCATGAGACCTATTCTAGGTGAGGGAGCAAATCTGTCTGCTGGCCGCGCTGCCCGCCCACCTGCGAGGGCAAGTTGCCCTCGCGACAGCCGGCAAGGTGTCGGCGCTACAAGCCTGGGTCTCACCGGCCAGACTTGGCAGGCGCTTCTTCGAATTCGCCGACCATCGCTTCGCCCTCGGTCAGGCCTTCGCATTGCTTATCCAGGGTCTCGTACTCGGCGGCGTGCGCTTGCTTGAAGGTGTGGAAGGCTTCGCGAGAAGACCAGGAGTCGAGCGTGAGATAGCGTCCGGGGCGAGTGAGGTCGCAGAGGAGTTTCGTTCCGAGATAGTCCGGGCTTTGACGGAAGAGTTGTGCCCAAGCTCCGTCAGGTCCGTAGACTTCCTCAAATTGCGCGCGGCAGTCGGCTTTGATCTCAAATTCCCAAATTGCGAGATAAGGGCAGCCCTTCATCGAAGGTGCCGTTCAACTTTCCTGGCTGACGCCATAGGATTCCAGAACATCGCGCAGCGACACGACGCCTAACAACTGGTGTACATCGGCACGGCTCACGACCGGCAGAATTTCGATCCGGTTTGCCCCCATGCGTTCGAGAGCCAAATTGAGCCCCTGATCGGGGTGAACGTGCGGAAAGTCGCGGCCATCCACGATCTCCCTCAACTGCCTGGCTGCATCCGCGGCTGACTCTCGCTCGAGTGTAGGGAGGTTGACCACGCCCGCCAGTCCGCGGCGATCGATGACCAGCCATGTCCGAGCGCTACTGGAGCGGACCCGCTCAAGCGCTTCTTGAACCGTTATTTCGCTGGGCAACGCCTCGGTGACAGCGCGCATGGCCGTGATCACCTGGCGCTGGCTCTGCCGCTGGCGCGTTTCTGCGGTCGGCAGATGGATGCCATCCTGGGAGGCCAGTTCTTCGTAGATCGGCTTTCGCTGCAATCGCGAGGCAATGAACAGGCTGACCAGATTCGCAATCATCAGCGGGACAATCACCGCATAGTCCTGCGTCATTTCAAAGATCATGAGGACGGAGGTCATGGGAGCGCGCACAATCCCCGCGAAAACCGCCCCCATCCCGACCAGCGCATACGCTCCCGGCGTGGCCGTATAGGCGGGGAAGAACCGATGGGCAAAGGTCCCCACGGTCCCCCCTAACATGGCGCCGATGAACAGCGACGGACCGAAAATACCGCCCGCGTTGCCGGCAGCATAACTTACGGTGACCGCCAGCAGCTTCAGAACGATGAGCCAAAACATCAATTTGAGCGCCATGGTTCCATTCAAGGCATCGCCCACAAAACTGTAGCCCACGCCCAGAACCTGGGGCACGAACCATCCCATCGCACCTACTAACAGTCCGCCCGCGACCGGCTGAAACCAGGTGGTCTTTCCCGGCAGGAGCAGAAATCGTTGGCGCATGCCCAGCAGGAGTTTGGTGAAGGCCACGGAAACCAGGCCGCCCGCGATGCCCAGCACCGCATAGACCGCAAATTCGAGCGGATGGACGAGTTGATACTGCGGCACCTTGAACAGCGGGTTATTGCCGAGCAGGAGCCGGAGTACCATCCACGAAGTCGCGGACGCCAGGACCACCGATCCAAGCACGGGCGCATGCAGGTCTCCGACAATCTCTTCGAGCGAAAACAACACCGCCGCAAGCGGCGTATTGAAGGCAGCTGCGATTGCGGCCGCGGCACCGACTGGAAGAAGCGCTTTCACCTTTTCGGGACGCAATCCCAGGAGGCGTCCCAGCACCGAAGCGATGCCGGCTCCCACCTGGACTGAGGGCCCTTCGCGTCCCAGCGGGATGCCGCAGGCCAGGGTGGCCGACGTGCAGAAGAATTTTCCCAGCACGGTGCGCAGGGTGATGCGGCCTTCCCTCGCATATAGCGCGGCCTTGGTCTGTGGGACACCGCTGCCGCGCGCATAGGGGAAATAGCGGAAGAGCAGATAGCCGATGCTGAGGGAACCGAGGGCCGGGAATAGCAAACGGCGCCACGGGCTGCCGCCCGGCGGATACAACCGCATCCCCAACCGTTCCGTCAGCACGATAAAAGCGACCACCGTGAGGCCAGTGAAGGCGCCGATCACCAGCGCGAGAACCAGGAATACCTGCTCCTCGCGTTCCTGCAATGCCGCGAAGCGATGCAGCAGCGGAGTTCTCCACTCGCTGCCCGGCGTCTGACTGGTTTCAGGGATTCCCATGCCGAGAGGATGCTCGTCGATAAGCATATCGCACGGGATTGAAGTCAGCGATAACTGGGTGAGGTGAGATGCCGAAGCGCGGGACATCGGTTACAATCCTCGCGCAGCATGAACCGTGAATACCACAAGAACTACAGCCACGAACTGCAACGCGACATGGAAGCGCTGGTCTTTGGACACGCGGGGCAGCCGATGCTGGTGTTCCCGACGTCGATGGGACGGTTCTTCGAGTATGAAGACTCGGGAATGATCCGTGCGCTGACCGGTAAGATTGACGCCGGGCAACTGCAGGTGTTCTGCGTGGACGGCGTGGACGGCGAAAGTTGGTACAACAAAAGCGCCCATCCGGGGGCGCGCATCTGGCGGCATGTGCAGTACGAGCGGTACGTGCTGCATGAATTCTTGCCCTTCTTGAAGTGGAAGAACTGGACGCCGCAAATCTTCGTCACAGGCTGCAGTTTCGGTGGCTATCACGCGCTGAATTTTTCCATGAAGCATCCCGATCTGGTTTCCTCGTGCGTGACCATGAGCGGGTCATTCGATATCAAGAATTTTCTGGATGGGTATTATGACGATAACTGTTACTTCAACAACCCTCCGGATTACCTGCCGCGCGTGGGCGATGACTGGTTTCTGAGCCGCTACCGGCAGATGAAGATCGTGCTCGGCTCCTCGGACTGGGACATGTGCCTGGATGCTAATGTGAGGATGGGAGTCATTCTGCAGGAGCGGGGAATTCCGCACTGGCTCGATATCTGGAACGACAACAGCAAGCACGACTGGCCGCTCTGGCAGCGCATGGCGGGAAAATACGTCACGGCGGCTGTCGTGGGGGCGTCCCGCCGCCACCTGGCGAGGCCGGCAAGATGCCGGCGCTACCTTCAAGGAGAAGTTGCAGTGAAAACCATCGGCATCATCTTCGGCATGGAAAACACCTTCCCGCCGGCGTTGGTCGAAAAGATCAACTCGATGCAAGTTGACGGCGTCAGCGCGGAGTTCGTCAAGATCGGCGGCATCCGCATGGATGAGCCTAAGAGATACGACGTCATCATCGACCGCATCTCGCAGGACATTCCGTTCTATCGCGCCTACCTGAAAAACGCCGTGTTGCACGGGACGATCGTTATCAACAACCCGTTCTGGTGGACGGCCGACGACAAGTTCTTCAATTACGCGCTGGCGCACAAGTTGGGCGTCGCGATTCCGCCGACGGTGATCCTGCCGCATCAGAAGCATCCGCCCGACACGACCGATCAGTCCATGCGGAACCTGATCTACCCCCTGAATTGGGAAGAAGTGTTCGCCTATGTCGGGTTTCCCGCTTTTCTAAAACCGTATGCCGGCGGCGGGTGGAAGCATGTGTATAAGGTCCACAATGCCGAGGAGTTCTTTCATAACTACAACCAGACCGGCGATCTGTGCATGACCCTGCAGCATGGAGTAGAGTTCGAAGACTATTACCGGTGTTATGTCGTCGGGCAGGAGAAAGTGCACATCATGAAGTACGATCCGAAGGCGCCGCATCACGAGCGTTATGTGAAGGGGAATCCCTCGCCCCCTGCGAAGTTGAAGGAGCGAATCGAGAAAGACGCGCTCACCTTATGCCGGGCGCTCGGCTACGACCTGAACACGGTAGAGTTTGCCGTGGAAGGCGGCGTTCCCTTCGCCATTGACTTCATGAATCCGGCGCCCGATGCGGAAGTCACTTCGGTGGGCCAGGACAACTTTGACTGGGTCGTGAATGCGGTTGCGGAAATGGCGGTGAAGAAGGTGTTGAGCGGGGAGAATCCGGTGGAGGAATTGAGATGGGCGGCTTTCTTGAGCGGCCCGAAGTGGGTGGATATCCGGACGCCAAAACCGCGCAAGAAAAAGATGGCGGAATGAGCCGGTTCGGAACGGGAAGCGAATCGAGTGTAAGTGACAATCGAACCTGGGAGGCGATTTATGCGGGCCGCATTTTTTACTAGTGTTTTATTTCTTTCCTGCCTGGCGCAGGCCCAGCTTGGAGACATCCTTAAGAAGGCCGATGAGGCTCTGAACCAGCGCAACACGGCGGGGCTCAGTAACGACAAGATTATCGCGGGACTCAAAGAAGCATTGCAGGTCAGCACCGGCAAGGCGGTTGCGTTGACCGGGAAGCCGGATGGCTTTCTGAAGAATGAGGCCATCAAGATTCTGCTGCCGCCCAAACTGCAGACTGTCGGGAAGGGCATGCGGATGCTGGGCATGGGCGAGCAGGTGGACGAGTTGGAAGTGGGCATGAATCGCGCCGCCGAGCAGGCGACCCCGCAAGCGAAGCAGATCTTCATCGCGGCTGTGAAGAAGATGACTTTTGACGATGCGCGCAAGATTCTGACCGGAAGCGATACGGCGGCCACCGAGTATTTCAAGCGGACCAGTTCGGCCGATCTGACGGCGGCCTTCTCGCCAATCGTAAAGCGCTCCATGCAGCGGGTTGGGGTGGTGCAACAGTACAATCGTGTGCTGGCGAGCGCCCCGGGCGGGAGCACCCTGGTGGGGCAGTTCGATCTGAATAAGTACGTGGTCGGCAAGACGCTCGACGGACTGTTTCTGATGCTGGGAGAGGAAGAGAAGAAAATACGGAAAGATCCCGCGGCACAAACTACTTCGTTGCTGAAGGAAGTGTTTGGCAGGAAGTAACTTTCACTTCCGAGCCGGTGAGCCTTCACCCTCAACCTCCCGCGGACAACCACTAGAATCGTGCCTTTTGTGGGCAATGGCGCAGAAAATTTCCGCTGAGATATGCTCCCAAGCATGCGTTCCCGCCGACTGCCCGTTGCGGACCGGGCACTGATTCAAATCGTGGACGCGGCTCTGGCCGACGCTGCGCGCAAGAGCGGCGAGTGGCTGGCGTGCCGTCCGGGATGCACGCAGTGTTGCGTGGGCGTGTTTGCGATCAATTCACTCGATGTGGTGCGGTTGCAGGCGGGGTTGGCTGAGCTGGAGAAGAGCGATCCGGAGCGGGCCGCGCGGATTCGGGAGCGGGCGCAGCAATCGCGGGCCCGGCTGACCGCGGATTTTCCTGGGAATCCACGGACCGGCGGGCTGGATGAGAGCGACGAGGCGAAGGAACGCTTTGCGGAATTCGGCAATGAAGAAGTTTGTCCCGTGCTCGATCCGCAGACGGGGCTGTGCGAATTGTACGATGCGCGTCCGATGACTTGCCGGACCTTCGGGCCTCCGGTGCAATCGGAAGAAGGACTCGGAGTGTGCGAGTTGTGCTATCACGGCGCGACCGACGAAGAGATTGCGGCGTGCGAGATGGTGGCGGATACCGACGATCTGGAGTCGGAGTTGGTGAGCAAGGTGGAGAAGGCGGGCGGTCCACGCGGGCGAATTATTGTGGCGTGGGCCTTGGGGAAAGCGAGGGGCTGAATGTCGGAGGTGCACATTCGTCCGGCGGCGCGTGCAGACTTGCCGCGGCTGACCGAGATCTATAACTACTACGTCGTCCATACTCCCGTGACGTTCGACGTGGAGCCGTATACGGTGGAGCGCCGGGAGGCGTGGTTTGCGCACTTCGGCACAGCGGGACGGTATCGGCTGCTGGTGGCGGACCGCGACGGCGGCGTGATTGGGTACGCAGGCACGACGCGGTTCCGTCCGAAGCCGGCGTACGAGACGACGGTGGAGACGACGATCTACTGCGCGCCGGATGCGGCAGGAAAAGGTGTTGGAAGCCGGTTGTATGCGGCGCTATTTGAGACGCTGCGCGGCGAGGACATTCACCGGTTTGTGGCCGGCTACGCGCTACCGAATCCGGCGACGGCTGCGATCCATGCCCGCTTCGGCTTCAAAGTGGTTGGAGTGTTCAGCGAGAACGGCCGCAAGTTCGGCAAGTATTGGGACGTGTGCTGGGTGGAGCGGGCCGCGTGAGCGACCTGCGCGTGAACGATCACCGCCCGAGTGATCAGGGATCGATCCGGGAGGCGTCGCTGGGCGAGCTTGCGTTTGTCTTTCTGAAGCTGGGAACGGTTGCGTTCGGCGGCCCGGCGGCGCATCTGGCGATGATGGAGGAAGAATTCGTGCGGCGGCGGCGCTGGATTACAGAAGCTGAATTCCTAGACCGGCTGGCGGCGGCGAATCTGATCCCGGGGCCGAGTTCGACAGAAGTCGCGATCTTTGTGGGCCAACTCAAGCGTGGCTGGCGCGGACTGATTGTTGCCGGCTCCTGCTTCATCATTCCCGCAGCCGTGATTGTCTCGTTGATTGCATGGGCCTATGTGCGGTATGGCACGCTGCCGCAGGCCGCGGGTGTTCTGTATGCGATCAAGCCGGTGGTGGTGGCGATCGTGATCCAGGCGCTGGGGAAGCTGGCGCGGACGGGAGTGCGCACCAGTCTGCTCGCGGGGATTGCGGGTTTCGCGGCGGCGCTTTGGTTCCTGGGAGTGAGCCCGATTGCGGTGCTGGGGGTTGCGGGAATCGTTTCGGCCACGTCAGTGGCGACGAAGAACCGGTTGATGGCGCTATCGGTTTTCGGGACGCCAGGAATGCTTGCGGTGCCCGCGCTGTTGGTGACGACGGGAGCGGCGGTGTCGTTCGGGTTAGGGCGACTTTTCTTGTCGTTTCTCAAGATCGGGGCGGTGGTGTTTGGTAGCGGTTACGTGCTGTTGCCGTTCGTGCAGGCAGAGTTCGTGGAGCGCTTGCACTGGCTGACCGACAGGCAGTTGATGGACGCGGTCGCCGTCGGTCAGTTCACACCCGGTCCGCTGTTCACGACGGCGACGTTCATTGGCTATGTGGTCGGCGGATGGATGGGTGCGGCGGTGGCAACGGTGGGGATCTTTCTGCCGGGATTCGTACTGGTGGCGGTGAGTGGTCCGGTGATTCCGCGGATACGACGGTCTGCGCTGGCGTCGGCCGCGCTCGACGGCGTGATTGCCGGTTCGCTTGCGCTGATGGCGGTCGTGACCTGGCAGCTCGGGAAAACGGCCATTGTCGATCGCATCACGCTGGTTGTGTTTTTGCTGAGCGCGTTTGTGCTGCTGCGATTCCGGATCAATTCGGCGTGGCTGATCGGCGCGGCGGCGGTGGCGGGATGGGTGATGCGATAAAGTCAGTATACGGGATGAGATTGCTCGTGAGCACTCGGCAACCCGATACCGAAGATCGTGTGGAGGGAAACTCATGCGTGTGATTCAGCGGATGGCCGGGTTCGCAGTCTTCGCGCTGCTTCCAAGCGCGCCGTTGCAGGCACAACCTGTGTCGCTGCAGGCGCTGGTGACGCCTTCCACGACGATTGTGAAAGATGGGCATGTGGTCCCATTTGCGGTTCATGGCTTCATCGAATTCAAGTCGCTGGCCGAGTTGTTCCCGTACATCGAGTCGCAAACGCAGCGCTGGAATGTTCCTGGAGGACTGAATGACGCGCAGCGCCACGAGTTGGCCAAAGACCTGCTTCGCCGTGGGATCGAGAGCCGCGTTGTGTCAATGGCCGATGAAAGCCCGCTGGAGAGGTTGCTAACGCACACCAGCGACGAGTTACAACAGGCGCTCTCCCACGTGAAGGCACCAGTACCGTCCGGCTATGCCGAGGCCTTTCTGGCGGTGCAGGAAAAATGGAAACATGCGCTGAACTGCTGGAGCGCGTCGCCCTCCATTCCCGGGCGCGTGCTCTCGAACTGGTACCCGATTGAGGAAGGCATCCAGCTATACGGCGCGACTTATGATTCGACCGAGCATTTCTGGCAGGCCGTGAAGTATCACCCCGACATCACGTTAGGGGACCTGATCGAGTTGCTCCGTTTACTGGAACAGAGAGACTGGGTGCTGTGGCTCGCCCGCCTGGACGGAGATCCGAAGATCTATTTGCCGAATGCGTATGCGGTGGAGTTCCTTCGCCACAACCTCGCCAGAGAGCGCCTGCATTGGTTTCGTGAGGAACTGGGGCTCCATGGTTTGAACCCGGCCGACCATGCGCGCGTGGTGCAGCAGCATGGCACGACTCCGTTCCGTTTCAGTGCCTTCGAAGAGAAAGTTCTGTGGGGCGATTTGGCGGACTTGTTCCACCTGGTGTATGCCTTCTCTCTTTCCGATGATTTGATTCGGAAGACGCTGGCGGCGCGGCGCTTTGACGCTGTTTACCTGGGTGATCGGCGGGTGGGTTTTATCAGCGAGGACTTCCGATCGTTGATGCTGGAAATCTGGCAAGTGAAGTATCTGCAGATTCCCCGGTTCCGCGAAGTGATCCGCTCGATTCCGATGGAGATCCGGCTGGAACACTTTCTGAATGACGGAGACTCGCCCGATATTCCGATCCCGGTGTATGTGGGGTACCTGAACCAGATGAGGGAGTTGGCGCGGGGGAAGTGAAGTATCTAGCCGATGGAGCGACGGGCGTCCTCGCCCGTCTGGGTGATCGCAGTGTCCAACCGACCCGGTGGTGTCACGGGTCCAAAATCAATGACTTACAAAACTATATCATATAGATATAATTAAGGGCAAAGCAAACTGCGATCTCGCCTTGTCGATTCCCGATCCGGCCGCCGTCTAGAATGCCCCTGTAATCGCCTAGGACGCTCGTACGTCGACGATCTGGCCTCCGGACGGCCCAAGGAGGGGGCACCGCGAGGCTTACGATCGCTCTAATCGTATCCCAGGAGGTGTGCTATCGCTTCCGGCTATTGCTGAGATGACCCTTGGGGTGTTGAAGTTGTCATCCTGATCGAAGCGAAAGACCTGTGCATCGCGAATTCAAATACACAGGTCCTTCGCTTCGCTCAGGATGACAGCGTGGACTTACGCCCCGAGCCTGCGGGACACTACGCTAGAAGGAGGTTTGCTCGTCCGCCGATGGACCGTACAGCCCGGGCACAGGTACGTTCAGCAGCCGGAGATACAAGGTTAGCTGTCCGCGATGGTGGATGATGTGGTTGAACACCATACGGCGGAGTACGGCACTGCGCGGTTCGCTGAACAACTGCTTGCCCCCCATGAGCAGGGCCCAGGGTCGGGCGTAGGTCGCGTCGTCGCCGGCGGCCAGAGCAGCGCGCGCCTCAGCACGGTTCTTGTCGAAGATTTCGAGCAACTCTTTGCGGTTGGCAGGCTTGGGCAGAACAAAGCTGGGGCCTTCGGCGGGCGCAATGTCCAGCGAGTCCTGCTGCATGGTGATCGTGGCCCAGTAGGGAAGGGTGGCGACGTGGCTGGCCATCCAGCCGAGCGTGCCGGACTTTTCGTGGGGCTTCCATCCGAATTTGTCGTCCGGGACGCGCTCGAGCGTACGGCGTGTGTTGTCCATTTCCATGTCGAATTCGGGAAGGAGGAGGTCTTTGATCGGCATTGATTTCTTGCTCCTGAAGATGGCGATTGGCTTTTAAGTTCCAGTTGTTTACGACGACATTCTATCTGAGGTGGGTGCCTTCCGAGGGGAAGCAACGGCGCCAATAAGTTGGATTTCGCCCTTTGGCCAGGATTGGTTAAAATAGCTGATTCGGCCCTTTCGCTTGGGGGCGCTGTCAGCTGAGAGAACGGCTTGTCGCAGATCAACTCAAATCCCGTGAATGGCCGCCCCGCCTCGCCGGTTTATTGGCGCGTTGAAGGCAGTCTGCTGGAACTGACCACCGTCCGGCCGATCGCCTTCTTTGCCTGGAACAGCCAGACCTATGGATCGCGCTTAGTGCGCCGCGCCCTGGTGCTGTCGATGGCGCTGCTGCGTCCGTTTTTGTACGCGGCCAATCGGAAGGCGGCGACGCGGATCGTTTATGCGGTGTTGCGTGGTATTACCCGCGACCGGCTCGATCTGCTGGGCGAAGAAGAATTCGAATACAAACTGAAGCCGTTGCTGAAACCGGAAGGCGTGCGGCAACTGAAGGCGCTGCAGGCGACGGGCGCCAATGTGGTGCTGGTGAGCCAGGGGCTGGAGCATGTGATGCGTCCGCTGGCGCGGCATTTGGGGGTGCGCTGGATTATCGCCAACCGGCTGGATTTTCGCGACGGCGTTTCGACGGGACGGCTGATGAGTCCGGTGATCCGGCCGCGAGGGTTGTTTGCGCGGATTCGCGAGGCGGGGCCGGATGGTCAGCAAAGTCCGGCGCGCTGGGTGCGGGCGCTCGGCCTGCGCGGACCGAAAGCGCTGGCCTCGGCGATTGTGCCGGTGGAGCGAGTGCAGCGAACACGGGTACGGCCGATTGTGTATTTCGACGAGCCGCGGCGGGCGGAGCCTCTTTCGGTGCGCAAAGCGCTGGAAGGAAAACGCGTGCTGCTGATCGGCGTCACAGGATTCATCGGCAAGGTGTGGTTGGCCAACACGCTGATGGATTTGCCGGAGATCGGAAAGCTGTACCTGCTGATCCGGCGACAGAAGACGAATCCTGCTCAGAGCCGCTTCGAAAAGATGATCGAGGAGTCGCCGGTCTTCGATCCGCTGTTTGAGAAGTACGGCGATGGGCTGGGAGCTTTGCTGGCCGAGAAGATTGAGGTGATCGAGGGTGATGTTTCACAGCCCGGGATGGGTCTGGATGCGGAAACCACGACCCGGCTGCGCGCAGACCTCGATCTGGTTGTCAACAGTTCCGGGCTCACGGATTTCAATCCTGACTTGCGGGACGCGCTAGCAGTCAACGTCGATTCCACGTATCACCTGGTGGAATTCATTCGCGGATCTGAACACGCGGCCCTGCTGCATCTTTCGACCTGCTACGTGGCTGGACAGCGGGATGGTGGCGTGGATGAGTGCGTGGTTCCGAATTACACGCCCTCGGGAGTGGCGGACTTCGACGCGGAGAAAGAGTGGCACCGGCTGCATGAATTGGTGGAATCGGCGGAGGCTAGCGCCGAGGGGCCGGAAGTTACCGCGGAACTGACCAAGCAGGCCCTGGGCAAAGAGCACGCGGCGAAGGGTTTACACGGACAGGCGCTGGAGAACCAGGTTCGCAAGAATCGCATACGCTGGCTCAAGACGTATCTGACCGAAGCGGGCGTCAAGCGGGCCCAGGAACTGGGCTGGCCGAATACCTACACTTACACCAAGAGCCTGGCGGAGTCGCTGATCGCGAAGTACAGCAACGGGATGCCGGTTGCCATTGTGCGTCCGGCGATTGTGGAAACTTCGGTTCAGAAGCCGTTCCGCGGGTGGAACGAAGGAATCAATACCTCGGCATCGCTCTCGTACCTTCTGGGAACAGCGTTCCGGCAACTACCGTCAAACGAACGTAAGCGGCTCGACATCATTCCGGTCGATGCGGTCTGCGCGGGGATGACGTTGATTGCGGCGGCGCTGGTCGAGCGGCGGCACGATCCGGTGTATCAACTGGCAACCTCAGTAACGAATCCCTGCGACATGGGACGGTCGATCGAACTGACCTCGCTGGGACACCGCCGTCATTACCGCGCGCAGGAAGGATTGGAATGCTGGCTGCGGTTGCGCATGGATGCCATTCCGGTGTCCAAAATGCGCTACCGGCGGATGTCGGCGCCCGCGCAGAAACTGATCATCCAGTCGATTCAGCGGATCATGTCTCCGCTGCCGATGAAGAAGCCGCTCGCGAAGGCGGAACGCAACCTGGAGCGAGTGGAGAAACTGATCCAGTTGTTCGAGCCCTTCATTCTGCACAATGAGCATGACTTTATTGCCGATAATGTGGAGAAGCTCTCGCAGGCGCTGGTGCCCGAAGAAAAAGAAGCATTCGGGTACAACACGGCCAGCCTGGACTGGTGGGATTATTGGATCAACATTCACATTCCGGCATTGCGGCGGTGGACCTATCCACTGATTGAAGGGCGGCCGCTGGAAGCGCGGGCGCCGCGCGTGCTGCGGATGCCGGCAGCAGCGAATGGGGATGTCGTCAGGACCGGAACGAACGGGAGGACGTGGTGAACGTACTCATCTTCGGACTGAGTGTGCGTGATGGGTTCAGTCGTCCCTCCGCAGCAGGGCCCCAGTTGATCGATGCTGCTTACCGCAGCGCTGGATGCGCTGTACCACCCAAACCTTTTACTGAGCAACACGGGTTCTAAGTTCAAGATGGCAATCTTCCTGACCGGGGCTACGGGCTACATCGGCGGACACGTGACCGCGAATCTGCTGGAGCGGCACGATGCGACGCTGAATCTGCTGGTGCGCGGGCGCGATCTGCATGACGCGGAAGTGCGGCTTTGGAACGCTCTCCAACTCCACATGCCGTTCCCGACGTTTTATGAATACTTGCAGGCCAAGATCCGGATTTTTCTCGGGGACCTGACTGCTCCGCAGTTTGGCGTGGATCGAGACAGCTACGACCGCTTGGTGCACACGACCGATTCGATCATTCACTGCGCGGCGTCGCTGAACCGGAAATCGGAAAAAAGCTGTTTGAATGTGAATCTGCGCGGGACGCTGGAAGTCGTGCAGTTGGCGCGGCGTTCGCAGTACTACCACGGGTTGCGGCGCTTTTCGACTGTCAGCACGGTGGCGGTGGCGGGGAAGCGCAGCCACGAAGTTGTCACCGAAGACCGGTCGATTGAGTGGGAGCGGTCGGACTACGACCCCTACGCGCGCACGAAGAAGTTCTGCGAGCACATGGTGCGAGAGTTGCTCCCCGACATTCCGCTGACGATTTTCCGGCCCAGCATTGTACTGGGCGACAGCCGTTATCCGCAAACGACGCAGTTCGACATGGTGCGGTCGTTCGTGTTTCTCGCCGGTTTGCCGGTGCTGCCCTTTCGCTCGCACGACAAGATCGACATTGTGAATGTGGACTTCGTGGCGGATGCGATTTCCACGCTGCACATGAAGCCGAATCCACAGTACGATACGTATCATCTTTCCTCCGGCAACGGCTCGCAGACCTTTCAGGAATTGACGAAGGCGCTGGCCGCGGAGCAGAACGCGCGCGCGCCGCTGTTCATGCCAGTTCTGGAAGGCTCCTTCAGTGCAGTGGTCAATGCGCTCGCGAACGGCAAGGGGCGGGCCGGCCACGGCGCCGCGCTCTTGAAAGTGTTTCTGCCTTACCTGATCTGGAACACGGTGTTCGACAACACGCGCGTAACGGCCGAGTTGGGCAAACAGCCGGTGCCATTTTCGCAATACAGCTTTCCGCTGCTGCGCTTCAGCCGCCAGCACAATTTTCAATATCCCTACCAGGAGTGGCCCACCAGCACGAAGGCCGGAGGCTCCGCCGCATGATGGACTTTGTTTTGGAAGCCTGGGTCTCTACCATCATCGAGCAAAAGAAAGTGCAGTGGATGCTGGGGAAGCGACAGCCCTGGCAACCGGGCGAGAAACTCAAACTGCTGTTCGCGGGCTACAACGGCACCCGCAACACGGGCTCGGATGTGCGAGTGGAGGAAATGCTGCGGCAAGTCCGGCGTATTCTTGGTCCGGAGAATGTCGATCTCAGCATGATGACGTTCAACTTCGACCGGTCGCGCGGATATTTCGAAGGAACATCACAGGTGCGGCTTCCGGATATTTTCCCGCCCTTCCTGGCGAACGAAGTTCCGAAACATCATGGGGTGGTGGCGTGTGAAGGCTCGATGTTCAAGTCGAAGTTTGCGAATGCTCTGACGACCATGATGATTGGATCGTTGGGGATCGCGGCGGCCGAAAATAAGCTCTCGATTGGGTACGGTGCAGAGGCGGGACTGATGGACCCGCTGGTGGCCAAGATGTGCGGGCGGTATTGCAGGAACTCGCTGGTGATCACGCGCAACGACGAGTCGCGGAAGATTCTTCGCGGGTTGGGTGTGCCTACAGAATTAGGCACCGACACGGCCTGGACGTTCGAGCCGCTGGGCGCGGAGTACGGACAGAAGGCTCTGCGCGATGTGGGCTGGGACGGGAAAACGCCGGTGCTGGCGGTTTGTCCGATCAATCCGTTTGAATGGCCGGTGAAGGCCTCGATCGGGAAGCTGGCGGTGCACAGCCTGACGGGTGTTTACAGGGAGAGCCACTATCGCGGGCCGTACTTCCACCATTCCGGCCCGGAGGCCGATCGGGCCTACCAACATTATCTGACTTCGATTGCGAATGCGGTGGCGGCGTTCCGTCAGAGGAAGAACGTGTTCGTGATCATGGTGGCGACCGAGCGCATGGACGCGCGTCCGTGCCGCAGGATTTCCGAGAAGCTGGGGGGCGTACCCGTGCTGACCTCCGACGACCACAACATGTATCAACTGGTCAGTATTCTGCGGGTTTGCCGGCTGATGGTTTCGTCGCGCTATCACGGGATCGTGACGTCGATGCCGGCGTTAGTACCTTCGGCCGGAATCACCATGGATGAACGCATCCGGAACCTGATGAACGAGCGCGGGCACGAGGAGCTGCTGATGAATGTGACGGATGCCGATCTGGAAGAGCGGACGCTGGCGGCCCTGGAGATTCTGGAACGCGACGGCGAGCGGATCGCCGATGGAATTGCTCGAACTGTGGTGCACAACTTGCGGCTCATGGCGCGCATGGGCGTGTACTTTGAGGAAGAAGTGCAGCGGCGGTATCCGGAATTTCCGACCCGGCGGGGAGAGTGGAGCTGGGAAGACTATCTGCCGCCGATGAGTGAGGGGCCGAAGCAGTTGGTCGCGGCGTACGGATAACAGGGGCAGGGAGAACGCCGTGCTGCAACGGCGATCAGTTCAGCGTGTAGGGGTCCTTCGACTCCGTGGCCGATTCGCTTCGCAAATCAGCCACTCCGCTCAGGATGACAATCCATAAAAAGGGATGACTTTTCTAGATCAAATCTTTGCCAGCCTGGAGAAGAGCGGCGACAACGTTGTTCTCCAGGAATTGCGTGATGGCGTGCCCACGGCGGTGACGGCGCGACAGTTGTTTGAGAAGGTGTTGGTGGCGCGGGCTTATCTGCGGCGCCTGCGGCTGAAGAAGGGCGATCGCTGCGGACTTCTGGCGCAGAACTCAGTGCGATGGGTGGCCATCGACCTGGCCATCATGTCGGAAGGCCTGACGGCGGTTCCGCTTTACGCGCGCCAGGCTCCCGCCGAGCTGGTGGCGATGATGAAGGACTGCTGGCCATCGGTAATTGCGTGCGGCGACCCGTCGCTCGCCGATGCGATCCTCAAGGAGTGGCCGGAGGCGCCGCCGCTTTTTTGCTTCGAGAATGTCTTCACATCGTCGCGCGGGCCGGTGGAAAACCCTGCGCTCACAGTTGCCGACCAGAGCGTGGCGGCGATCATCTACACCTCCGGCACGTCGGGCGAGGCGAAAGGGGTGATGCTGTCGGCGGGCAATGTCGGCCACATGCTGGGCTGCACCTCGGGGCGGCTCGATCAATTGATGAAGGGGCGTCCGGGACAGGACGCAGTGTTCCACTACCTGCCATTTTGCTTCGCGGGCTCGTGGATCATGCTCCTCACGTGTTTATTGCGCGGCAGTAAAGTTACGCTGAACACGGACCTGGGCAAAATTGCGGCCGACATGCGCTCGGCTGCGCCGGACTACTTCCTGAACGTTCCCGCGCTGCTGGAGCGGATGCGCAAGGCGGTCGACGAGCAACTCTGGAAGACGGGCGGCCTCCCGCTGAAGGTGTACCGCCAAGCGAAGGGCGCGTGGATGCGGCGGCAAGAAGGGAAGTCTCGCGCGGGGGATGGGCTGTGGCTGGCGCTGGCCAACCGCCTGGTGTTTCCCACGATCCGAAAGAAGATGATCGGTGGCCGGCTGCGTGCCCTGATTTGCGGCTCCGCTCCCCTGAATGTAGAAACGCAGCTGTTCTTTATGATGCTGGGCATCCCGGTGCTCCAGGTGTATGGCCTGACCGAGACGACGGCGATTTGCACGATGGATGATCCCGACGGCGCGGTGGTGCCGGGGCGTGCGGGTCCGGCGATCGCCGGCATCGAGATGAAGGTTGGTGAAAACGAAGAGATCATCGTGCGCGGGCCGAATATTTTTCCGGGCTACTGGAACCGTCCAGAGGAAACCGCGAAGGTGCTGCGCGACGGCTGGTTTCACACTGGAGATCAGGGTGAAGTGGACACGGTGGGGAACTGGAAGATCGTGGGGCGGATCAAGAACCTGATTATTCTGGGGTCAGGTCATAACATTGCGCCGGAACCGATTGAAGACAAGATTCTCCAACACGTGCCAGAGGCGAGCCAGGTGGTGGTGGTCGGCAATGCGCGCGGGTTTCTGACCGCGCTGGTCACAGGGAAGGTCAGAGGCGAGAAGGTGCAGGCCGCGCTTGATGCGGTCAATCCGGACCTGCCGCACTACAAACAGGTGCGCGCGTTCCATATTGTGGACGAGGCCTTTACCATTGACAGCGGTTTGCTGACGGCGAACGGGAAGTTGAAGCGGGACTTGATTGCCGAGCGGTTTCGAAGCGAGATTGATGCAATGTACCGGACGGCGCAGACAGCATGAGCGAGTTCAAAGGGAAAACGCTTTCGTGGCAAATCGTCAACGGTGCGGTGGAAGTCGCGCTGCATCGGGATCCCTGCAACGAGATTGGCTCGGCAACGCTGGAGGAGTTGGAGAAACTGGCGGCGGCGCTGCCGGAACTGTCCAAGGACGCGCATGCGGTGATTCTTTACTCGACCCTGAAGGCGGGATTTTCAGCCGGGGCGGATTTGCGCGAACTGTATCAACGCATGCAGGGGATGGAGAAGGGCGCTGCGGTGCGCGGGGTGCGGGAGTTCCTGGAACGCATTCACCGTGTGATGAATACCTTGGATGCGGCGCCGCTGACGACGATTGCGGCCGTGCATGGGGTCACATTCGGAGGCGGGTTTGAGCTGGCACTGGTTTCGGACATCATCGTTGCGGATCGGATGGCGCGGTTTTGCTTTCCGGAATTGCGCTTGGGGTTGATCCCGGGTTTCGGCGGGATTCCCCGTCTGAAGCGGGATTTGGGAAATGCAGTGGTGCGCGACCTGCTGCTTACAGGACGCAGCTTCAACGTGATGAAGGCGCAGCAGATCGGGCTGGTCAGCCAGATTGCGGCGGAAGGGGAGGCGCTGAGAGTCGCGCGCGCTACGGCCAGCCAGGTGGGCAAGTTCGACCGGCGGACCGCGACGGCGGCGAAGGAATTCATGAAGCCGATTCCCTATGACGAACTGAAACGTGAGATCGAAATTTTCTGCGACCTTTATTCGCGTCCCGCCGTCGAAGAAGGGCTGCGCAGGTTTGTAGAGAATGAGGGGCCCCAGCCGTACTTGCCCTAATTTGTACTCGGTGATTGGAAATTGGTAATTTGAGAGGCGTCGCTTCTATGTCCATGCCTACGACGGATCACACACTCGACGAAATCCTGAATCTTGCGGCTTCGCATTTTAAAGTGCCGCGGGAGAAACTCACTCCCGACGATGATTTTTTCAAGACGCTGGGCATTGACAGCCTGCAGGCGCTCGACTTACTCACACGCCTCGAGCACCACTTCCGCATCGAACTGCCGGATTACGAGCTGCAGGGGGTGTCGGATTTCCGGACGCTGGCGAGCCGAATCCAAGCGCGGCTATAGAACTGGTCTTTCACCACAGAGACACAGAGAGAACTTCTTGCCTGTCCTGATGGCGTCACTGCTTTGCCCGTCCTTTGCTGACGTTACGTTCTGATAGACTTTTCTTTCTCTCTGTGCCTCTGTGTCTCTGTGGTGAGCAACGATCTGAATGCTTGATCTCCGTCAATACTCCAGCCTGGGTGCAGCGCTCAAGGATGCGTTGGAGCGCTGGCCGAATGAAACTTGCTTGATTGAAGCTGATCGCGATCGCGAGAAGGTTCGGCTGGCTTACTCCGATTTCAAAGAGATGGCGCGGCCTTTGTGCCGAGCGCTCGAGGACGCCGACTTCAAGGCAGGGGACCGGGCGGCGATCATCATGACGAATCAGTCGAAGTGGCTGATTTCGGCGTACTCGATTTTCTTCTGCGGAGGCGTGCTGGTTCCGCTCGATTACAAGCTGACGGCGGCGGAACACTTGCAGTTACTGGCCCACTCGAAGGCGCGATTCCTGATTGTCGAATACTACTTGTGGCGGGCGATCACGCAGTCTCCGGAGTTTTCGAAGCTGACGACGGAGATTGTTCTGGTGACCGAGGCCCCGGTGGGCGCGGAGTTGCGGGGCGCGTACCGATGGGAGGAGTTCCGGCGCAAGGGGGAGCCGCAGTTCGTGGCGCGGCAGCGGGAGGACACAGCTTGCATTGTGTACTCGTCGGGTACGGGTGGGCGCCCGAAGGGGTGCGTGCTGACCCATGACAACTACCTTGAGCAGTGTGCGGCGCTGACGGCGTGGTATCCGTTCTGGCCGGGCGTGCGATATTTGAGCATTCTGCCGACGAATCATGCGATCGACTTCATGGTGGGATTCATCGGGCCGTTTGTGTGCGGGGCCTGTGTGGTGCATCTGCGGACGCTGCGTCCGGAGTTTGTGCGCGACGCGTTTGTGCGGTATCGCATCACGTATGTGGGCCTAGTACCGATGGTGCTGAAGAACCTGGAGCGCGGGCTGCGGGCGAAGTTTGACGAACTGAAGCCGAAGAAGCGATGGATGCTCGACCGGCTGATTGCGCTGAACAAGATGCTGACCAAGAAGCGTCCGCGGGTACAACTGAGTCGGAGGCTGCTGCCGCAGGTGCACAAAGCGTTTGGCGGGGAACTGCTGGCCTTGATTGTGGGCGGCGCGTTCACGGACCCTTCGACCTTGCAGTTCTTTTACGATCTGGGTATTCCCGTGACTTGCGGGTACGGGCTGACGGAGGCTTGCACGGCGGTGACGCTCAACGATCTGAAGCCGTTTCGCGCCAACACGGTGGGGAAGCCGCTGCCGGGGAGCGAAGTGCGGATCCTGAGTCCAGATGGCGACGGGATTGGAGAAGTAGCGGTGCGAAGCCGGGCGGTGATGTCGCACTATCTGGATGATCCGGAGTTGACGGCGCAGACGATTGTCGAAGGCTGGCTGCTGACGGACGATCAGGGACGTTTCGAAGAGCACGGCCACTTGCAGTTGTTCGGGCGCAAGAAGAACATGATCGTCACCGAGGGCGGGAAGAACATTTATCCCGAGGATATTGAGGCGGTGTTCGATGGCCTGCCGGTGAAGGAGTACTGCGTTTTTGCCGCGAATTACGTGTGGCCGCAGAAGTCGCTGGGGAAAGAAATGCTGATGCTGGTGGTTCGGCTGGAACAGAATCAGCAGTTTGACGACCGCTTGCGCGAGGAAATTGTGGCACGGAACCGGCGGCTGGCGGACTTTAAGCGCGTGGGCGGGTATCTGGTTTGGGAGAGGGATTTTCCGCGAACGGCGTCGTTGAAGATCAAGCGCGGGGAGTTGGCAGAGCAGCTTGGGAAGGGTGGGGGGCGGGATAGCGTGGTGGAAATCTAGAGTGAATTCTTGCTGGGCGCGGAGAGAACGCAAGGTCCCCTTCGGCAAGCTCAGGGCAGGCTCTCCACTTGCGCTTAGTCGCTTCGCTCCTGCGCGCAGCGGTCGGGATGACAATCATAAATGAGTCTGTCCTGCGGGCTTGGTGTGTGACTTGAACGAGACTTTTCTGGCCATCATTAATCCGGCGGCGGGCGGCGGGCGGTGCCGACAGATGGTGGGCGCGGCGCTCGCACGGCTGCGGGCGGCGGGGATTGTGATTGAGGCCGCTGAAACGAACGCGGCCGGTGAGGCTGCGCAGATTGCGCGCGAGGCGTACCGGCGCGGCTGTCGGAAGTTTCTGGCGGTTGGCGGGGACGGGACTTCCTACGAAATTGTGAACGGGTTGTTTCCGGAGAGCGGGATTGAGGTCCTGGGTGGCAAGTCTCAGGGAGTTTCGGGTAGCGAGGACGAACGCATCCCGACGCTCGGATTTCTCCCGCTGGGGTCAGGCAATTCTTTTCTGCGCGATTTCAGCAGCCGGAATTCCAGCGATCATGGTCTGGAACACGCGATGCGTGCCATCGAGGCACAGCGCTCGAGGGCTTGCGATGTTTTTCGGCTAACCCATCGAGACGGAATCATTCATTACATCAACCTGCTGAGTGTCGGTTTTGCTGCCGATGTGGCGATGTTGCGGCACCGGCGGTTTCTCGGCCTGGGGCAGTTCGGATATCTGCTGTCAGTCTTCTTGTGTCTGGCGCGGCTGAACCGCCGTCCGTTTCCCATGCGGGTGGACGGGCAGGGCGAATTCGACGCGCGGCGTTGTCTGTTCCTGACATTCAACAACAGCAAGTTCACGGGCGGCACGATGATGATTGCGCCGGACGCGGTCACCGACGATGGCTTGATTGAATATGTGCGCTGGGGACCGATTGGGCGGTTGGGGCTGATCCGGAATTTGCCCAGACTTTATGACGGCACGCATACGCGGCATCCGCTGGCGGAGCGGCGCGCGGCGCGGCAGGTGGAATTTCAGCTGGAGGGACCGGTGGACCTGATGGTGGATGGAGAGGTGCTCACGCTGCACTGTGAGCGCATTGACGTGTTGCCGTCGGCGCTGAGGGTCATGGTATAAGAAAACGTCATGTCACAGAAAAGAAGAGAAAAGCAGAAAGAAAAGTCAGGGGACAATGGGGCAGGCCGGAACTGGAAGCGTACGGCACTGTACGGCGTGCTGATCGTGGCGGCGTTCGGGTTGGCCTACTATCTGGGCCACCGCAGCCAGCACAAATACGACGCGTTCGCGCGATGCCTGGGCGATCGGGGCGTGAAGATGTATGGCGCGTGGTGGTGTCCGCACTGCGTGGAACAGAAGGAAAAATTTGGCGCGTCGTTTGAATACGCTCCGTATGTGGAGTGCGGCGTCAAAGGCGACCTCAAGGGCCAGAATCCCGTTTGTAAAGACGAAGGCATCAAACATTTTCCGACGTGGCAGTTCCCGCCAATGGGCGAGCGCGTCGAGCGGGTGTTCAGCTTGGAGGAATTGAGTGATCGGACGGGGTGCTCGCTGCCGTGAGTGAAAACATGCGGCGTCTGATGAGCATCGTGGCGATTCTAGCGGTATGCGGGGTGATTGTCTCTTCGGTTTCGCTGCAGCATCACTACGCGACTTCCAAAACGGAATACTGCGATCTTGGCGAGACGTTCAACTGCGACATCGTGAATCGCAGCGAATACTCGTCGATCCTGGGCATTCCCGTGGCGCTGATTGGCATGCTGGGATACGCGGCGGTGGCAGGACTGGCGACCGTGTATCGCGAACGTCGGGACACGCCCGCGCTGCTTTTGGGCGGAGCGCTGGCGGGGTTCGCGTTCGCGCTCTATCTGACGTACATCGAGGGGCGGGTGCTGGGGGCGTGGTGCATCTTGTGCTTGAGTTCGCTGGCGTTGATTACGAGCATCACCCCGCTGTCCTTCGTGGTTTGGGTTAGGAGTCGGGATTGAGAGTTCTCAGGTCTCAGGTGTTAGGTCTCAGGAAACCCCGCTACGGTTCGCACGTCACGGGTGCATAGTGACGGCGCAGAAATCCAATCCAAAACTGAAGAGTCCGCCTGCTCAGACCGCCCCGCCTCCGGTGGCCCGGGGCAGTTTGTGGCTGCATGAGCTGAGGAGTCGCGTATTCCGGAACACGCGGACGGTGCGAGTCTGGCTGCCGCCGGATTATGACGGTTGGGGCGAGACACGGTATCCGGTGCTCTATTTGAACGATGGGCAGAACCTGTTCGAGCCCACGACGGCTTTTGCCGGCGTGCACTGGCAGGTGGGGGAGACCGCGAGTCGGCTGATTGCCGAGGGGAAGATTGCGCCGCTCATTATTGTGGGCATCGATAACACGGGAAGAAATCGGGTGAGGGAATACATTCCGTACCGGTCACTGGATCCGCGGGTGATCGGGCCGCAAGGGAAGCGCTATCCGGATTTTCTGCGGCGCGAAGTGATCCCTTTGATCGAGAAATACTATTCGGTAGCCAAGGGGCCGGAGAATACCGGTCTGGGTGGGTCGTCGCTGGGCGGGCTGATCACGTTGTATACCCAACTGGCGGCACCGGGAGTGTTCGGACGATTGCTGATCGAGAGCCCATCACTGTTTGTGGCGGATCGCAGAATTCTGGAAGAGTGCCGGCGCTTTCGAGATTGGCCGTTCCGCGTCTATCTGGGGATGGGAACCCATGAAGTGGGCCAGGCTGAGAAAGACGAGAGGATCGTGAACGATGCGCGCGAACTGGGAACCATTTTGCGCGGGGCGGGATTGGACACGCGGCGGCTGAGAATTCAGCTCGAGGAAGGCGCTTCCCACAGCGAGTCGGCGTGGGCGGCGCGGTTTCCAGCAGCGCTGGAGTTTTTGTATTCGGGGCTGTCTAAGGGGGCAGAGTCTCCTGATTAACCACCAAGGACACAAAGGAGCACGAAGGAAATTCTCAGAGATTCAAACCTTTGTGTGACTTCGTGTCCTTTGTGGTTAATGAATTCAGGATATTGCGCAAGCCCGGCTCAGCATGACAGAGCAGGGCGGTGGAGTTACTATTAGCGTTCTCATTTCTGGAGGGACTTCCATGAAAACTCGCCGTTATGCGGGGTGGTGTGTCTTGACCGTGGCGCTAGCGGTTTGCGCAGTGGCGCAACCGTACAACGAAGCGCAGTTCAAGGGCTTGAAGTGGCGCGGCATCGGTCCGTATCGGGGCGGGCGCGTGCTGGCGGTCACGGGGATTCCAGGCAATCCATATACGTTTTACTTCGGCGGCGTGGCCGGCGGAGTTTGGCGCACGACGGACGGCGGGGTGAACTGGCAGCCCATCTCGGATAGAAGTGTGATCTCGTCGATTGGAGCGATCGCAGTAGCCGAGTCGAATCCCAATGTGATTTACGTGGGGACAGGCGAGTCGTGCATTCGTGGGAACATCTCGTATGGCGACGGAGTTTACAAGACAACCGACGGCGGGAAGACGTGGCTGCACATCGGGCTGAATAACACACAGCACATTGCGCGGGTGTGGATCGATCCGCGGAACCCGGAGCACGTGTTGGTTGCCGCACTCGGGCACGCTTACGGGCCGAATGCGGATCGCGGCGTTTTCCGCACGACGGACGGCGGCAATACCTGGGAGAAGATCCTGTACAAAGACGATAAGACCGGGGCGATTGACCTGTCGGTCGATCCGCACAACCCGAACGTGATGTTCGCGGCCCTCTACCAGGTGCAGCGGACGCCGTGGAGTCTGGAGAGCGGCGGGCCGGGCAGCGGACTGTACCGTTCGAACGACGGCGGAAATTCCTGGAAGCACCTGGAGGGCAAGGGCCTGCCGGCGGGCATTCTGGGACGCATTGGGGTGAGCGTTTCGGGCGCGGACTCGAATCGCGTGTACGCGTTGATCGAGTCCAAAGAGAGCGGGTTGTACCGGTCGGAGGATGGCGGAGAAACATGGTCGCGCGTCAACGACGATCAACGCTTGACGCAACGCGCTTGGTATTTCACGCACATTTTTGCCGATCCTCGCAGCGCGGACACGGTGTACATGCTCAATACGGGTGCATTCCGTTCCTCGGATGGCGGCAAGACTTTGAACCTGCTACCGGCGCCGCATGGCGATCATCACGGATTCTGGATCGATCCGCAAAACCCGAATCGCATGATCAACGGCAACGACGGTGGCGCGACGATCTCAGTGGATGGCGGCAAAAGCTGGTCGACCGAATACAACCAGCCGACTGCGCAGTTCTATCACGTGGCGGCGGACAACGAGTTTCTCTACAACGTGTATGGCGCGCAGCAGGACAATTCGACCGTGGGCATCGCGAGCCGGACCGATGACGGCTACGTGGGCCGCCAGCACTGGTTCGATGCGGGCGGCGGCGAAAGCGGATACATTGCGCCCGATCCACGGGACGCGAGCACGATTTATGCGGGCTCGGGCGAAGGGGCGATCACGCGGCTCGACCGGCACAGCAACCAACTGCAGGACATCACGGTGTGGCCGATGGAAAGCTCGGGACACGGCGCCGGCGACCTGAAGTACCGGCTGGGCTGGACACAACCGATTGTGATTTCACCGCACGACGCCAACGTCATTTACACGACCGCGGAGCGCGTCTTTAAGACGACCGACCAGGGACGGAACTGGACGGCCATCAGTCCCGACCTCACGCGCAATGACAAGAGCAAGCAGGTTTCTTCGGGTGGACCGCTGACCAAGGACAACACGACGGTCGAATACTACGACACGGTGTTTGCGATCGCAGAATCGCCGGTGCAGAAAGACCTGCTGTGGGCGGGAACCGATGACGGCCTGATTCACGTGACGCGCGACGGCGGGAAGAACTGGGCGAATGTCACCCCGAAGGGCATCCTGGAGTGGAGCTTAGTCAGTTTGATTGAGGCCTCTCCGCACGATGCGGGGACGGCATATGCGGCAGTGGATACACACAAACTGGACGACCTGAAGCCCTATATCTACAAGACGACAGACTTCGGCAAGACGTGGACGAAGATCACGAATGGCATCCCGGATGGAGCTTACACGCATGTGGTGCGGGAAGATCCAGCGCGGAAGAATTTGCTGTATGCGGGTACCGAAACCGGGATTTACGTTTCCTTTGATGGCGGCGCGAACTGGCAGTCACTGCAACTGAACCTGCCGAATACGCCGATCCACGACTTGATCGTGAAAAATGACGACCTGGTGGTGGCGACGCACGGCCGGTCGTTCTGGATTCTTGATGATTTGACTCCGTTGCGGGCGGCGAGCGCGCAGGCCGCGGCAGGGCCGGTGCTGTTTAAGCCGCGGGTGACGTATCGCATGCGCTGGCCTGAATTTTTCGAGAGGCGGCAGCCAGTAGGAGAGAATCCGCCCAACGGCGCGATCGTTTACTACGATTTTCCGGCGGCTCCGAAGGGTGTGGTGACACTGGAATTTCTGGATGCGTCGGGAAAGATCGTGCGGCGCTACTCGAACGAAGAAAAGAAAGAAGCGGACACTCCGCCGGAATGGCCGGACCTGACGGCGCCCGAAGAGAAAATTCCGGCAGAGGCGGGTGGGAACCGCTTTACGTGGGACCTGCGGATGCAGGGAGCGACTCCGCTGGCGGGCGAGCCGGGCGCGGAGTTCCGCAATCGCGGACCGATGGTCGAGCCCGGCGCTTACCAGGTGCGGCTGACGGCAGAAGGGAAGTCGTACACGGCGCCGCTGGAGCTACAAGTGGATCCACGCGTAAAGATCTCGCACGAGGATCTGCAAAAGCAGAACGAACTGGCACGCATGATTGTGGCGCAGGTTTCAGAGATTCACGCGGCGGTGGGTACGATCCGCGAGGTACGGTCGCAGATCCGCGGGCTCGATAAGAGGTTTGGCGAAGATTCGCATTTTGCGCAGATCGTGTCAGCAGCGAAAGAGTTCGACAAGAAGAGTCTGGATATCGAGTCGCAACTTCTGCAGGTCAACGCGAAAAGTTCGGAAGCCAATCTGAACTTTCCGGTGCTGATCGACGAGCGGCTGCATTCGTTGTTGTTTAGCGTCGATGCAGGCGACAACCCTCCCACGAAACAGCAGTATGAGGTCTTCGAGGAACTGCAGAAGCAAGCACAACCGCTGCTGGCGCAGTGTCGCGAACTGATGTCGAAAGACCTGGCCTCGTTGAATGAGATGGTCAGCAAGCAGAATGTTCCGGTGCTCTACGTGCCAGCGAAGAAGTAGGCTGTCGGGAGACGAGAGAGTGTGGAAACGCCGGGCGGGAACGCTCGGCGTTCCTTTTTTGCCGGCGGGGTGTCGGCGCTACCTTTGCTACTGCGTGATCACGCCGCAAGCGATGCGGTCGCCCGCGTTGCCGGCCGGATCTGTTTTCTGATCGTCGGCTTTCGCGTGAATGACGAGTGAAGTGCCACCGCTGCTGAAGAGCGAGTGACTGTCGTTGCCAAGGGTGACATCGTTATTCACCATTGAGAATTTTGCTTTGCCTTTGGCCCCGACGGTGAAGTTGGGGTTATCGCCGTTGTGGTGTCCTTCCGGATTTTGCAATCCATGCTTCTTTAAGTCGGGATTGAAGTGCGGGCCGGCAGACTTGAAGTCCGGGGCATCGCACTTAGGTTCGCGGTGAAAGTGGATGGCGTGCTCGCCGGGCGGAAGGTTTTCCAGGTGAGCTTTGATCTCCACACCCTTCTTGTGTTCGGAAAGGGTAACGGTGCCAACGCTCTTGCCTTGGGCATCCGCGAGCTTGACCACCGTCTTGGCCGCGCTAGCTGCCGTGAGAGCGACGACGAGCAGGAGTGCGAGGGGAAACAAGCTGGTCGGTTTCATGGACGGATTATAAACAAAGTCAAGAATTCTCACCTTGCGCTCCGCAGCCTGCAAAGCTGAGGCCTGGAGTTCTCACGGGATCAACCCGAAGGGGCCGATGGTGCATCGGTCCCGCGCCGATTTTGCGGAGGGATCACAAGGCTTCGGTAGAATGACAGGATGAAAGAGCAAGGGACGAACGCGGCGAAAACACTAGCCCAGGCGGGGTTGTTCACGGGACTTTCAGACGCAGAGCTGACCTTTCTTGCCCAGCGTGCGGTGCCACGGAAATTCTCCGGAGGCGAAATCGTATTTAGTGAAGGAGATCCCTGTGCCGGAATGTATGTGGTTGAATCCGGACACGTGCGGATTTTCAAGACCTCTCCCGGTGGACGTGAGCAAGTGCTGAGCATTGATGGCCCGGGCGGGTCGATTGCGGAATTGCCGGTGTTCGATGGAGGTAATTACCCGGCATCGGTTTCTGCCATGGAAGACTCGACGCTCTTGTTCATCAGTAAACAGGATTTTCAGGCGCTGTGCATGACGCACCCGCAGGTGGCGCTCAAGGTGCTGAGGGTGGTGGGCGCGCGGCTCAGAAAGCTCGTGGGGATCATCGAAGAGTTGTCGTTCACCACGGTCCGGCACCGGCTGGCGGCGTTCCTGGTGCGGATGGCGCAGAAGGAAGGCCAGCGTCTGAGCGAGGGCATTGAGATCACGTTGCCGGCCAGCAATCAGGAACTGGCGTCGCAGATCGGGACCGTGCGGGAACTCGTCTCGCGCAACCTCAGCCGTTTTCAGTCGGAGAAACTCATCCAGATGGATGGGCGGCGAATCGTCATTCCCAATCTCAAAGCACTTGAGGCGGAACTCGACGGCGCCGAGTAGGGGGCCTTCTCCGAAGCGATCACCACCGAGGGCACAGAGGGAGCCTGAGCTCTTTGTGGTTCTAACGCCTTTCCTGCCTTATTTTCGTGGCGTGACAAAAGTCATCGGCAGCAGTTGCCCCTTCCCCTAGAGTCACATGTGAGGCAGCCTTGAGCTGCGAGGAGACGCTGATGACTGTGACGATCACCAAGAACGTTCGAGACTACGCGATTGAGACACCTCAGACGATCCCGGTTTTTGAGAAGCTGGGAATTGACTTCTGCTGTGGGGGAAACCGCCCGCTGGAAGAAGCGTGTGCGGCAGCAAACCTCAATCTGGATGAGGTGCTGAAGTCGCTGGAGGCGGCGCTGGCGGAACCGGCGCGCCCGAGCGACCGTAAACTCCGGTCGGGCTCACTGGCGGAACTGATCTCGCATATCGTGAAGACCCACCACGCTTACGTGCGGACGCAGATTCCGGAGGTGGAGCGGCTGATGGAGAAGGTTTACTCGAAGCATGGTCCGAACCATCCAGAACTGGCCCATATCCGCAGCGTGTTCCACGGGCTGGGACAGGAATTGAAGACGCATCTGATGAAGGAAGAGAACATTCTGTTTCCGTACATCGAGCGCATGGAAGAGTCCGTGGTTCAGCATGACCCAATTCTTCCGCCGCCGTTCGGAACGGTGGCGAATCCGGTACGCATGATGGAGCACGAGCACGACGATGCGGGCGCGGCACTCAAGGCGCTGCGCGAAACGAGCGCGGGCTACACGCCTCCAGCGGATGCGTGCACCAGCTTCCAGGCGCTGTACACGGCCCTGGAGAACTTCGAGAAAGACTTACACCAGCACATTCATCTTGAAAACAATGTTTTGTTCCCACGCGCGCAGCAAATGGAAGCCAGCCACCAGCAGGCCTAGAAACGCGCAGACACCGGGCCGCCCGAGTCGGGGCGGCCCTTTTTATTGATCTCGATTCGCGTGCGGGAGTTCCGTCTAGCCGCGCAGAAGCTGTTGCAAAGCCGGCACCGGCGCAATAGAGTACCAGCTTGACGGCAAATCCATCTTTGTCCATAGAATTGGTTTCAACAGTCGATTCAGAGGGCGAAGAAAGCAACCTAAGGGGCTAAAGCCCGTATTTTCTTCGGCTCTGAGCGGCACGGCTAAAGCCGTGCCCTTCCCAAAGCCGTTTCTTGCAGCCAGTTGTGGAGATGGGACTTGCGGTAGAGATACTATGATCACGGCCGGATACTCCTAGAGGACACGAGATTGAAGATTTCGCAAAAGGGACTCTATGCGTTGCAGGCAATGATGACGCTGGGACGCCAGTATGGCAGCGAAACCGTCAAGATTCGGGATATCGCTTCGGACAGCGACCTGCCGGAAAAGTTTCTTGAACTGATTCTGCTGGAGCTCAAGAATGCCCGCATTCTAGAAAGCGTGCGGGGCGCCAAGGGCGGCTATCGTTTGCGGCGCCCGCCGTCGGAGATCCGGCTCAGTGAAATCATTCGCTTGCTCGACGGACCGTTGGCCCCATTTGCGGACGCCGAGCATCTCCGGAGCCTGATCGCTACCGATCCCGATCATCGCTCGCTCTACCAGGTGTTTCTGGACGTGCGCGACGCAGCCGCGAAGATCCTGGAGAGCACAACGGTCGCTGATATCATTGCCTCGCCCTCAGGATCGGGCAAACGCACGCGCCGCAACCGGAAACACGGTACGAGCGGTCGTCCGATGATCGTTGAGAGTGGCGCGAAGAGTTAGAGCCGGAGCCTGACGAGTTGCCGCCCATCATCAATGCCCAGGGGATGTCGAAAGCCTTTGGGGCCAGTCCACTCTTTCAAAACCTTTCCTTCACCATTTCTGAACAAGACCGGATCGGACTCATTGGTCCAAACGGCTCGGGAAAATCCACGCTCCTGCGCATTCTTGCCGGCGAGATCGAGCCCGACTCCGGGGAAGTCGCAGTCCGGAAGCGAGTCCGCCTCACCTATGTCGAGCAGGATTCCCAGTTCCATGCGGGGGATACGGTTCGCTCAGTCGTAGAGCGAGCATTGGAGCGCTCCGCCGTGCCCGCGGCGGAGCAAGGTACCCGTTTTGCGGAGACGCTGGGGCGGGCTGGCTTCGAGAACTTCGATGTGCTTGCCGCCGAGTTGTCCGGCGGTTGGCAGAAGCGTCTGGCGATTGTGGAGGCGCTGGTGCAGGGGCCGGACATCCTCCTGCTTGACGAGCCTACCAATCATCTCGATCTGCCGGGAATCGAGTGGCTGGAAGCGTTGTTGGTGCAAGCGGCATTCGCCAGCGTCATCGTCAGCCACGACCGCTATTTTCTCGAAAATATCGCAACCGATATGGTGGAGATCAGCCGCAGCTATCCGGACGGTTTGCTGCGCATCCACGGTACCTACACCGCGTTCCTCGAAAAGAAGGAGGAATTCCTGCACGCACAGTCCCGGCGGCAGGAAGCGCTGGAGAACCTGGTTCATCGGGAAATCGAATGGCTCCGCCGTGGTCCCAAGGCCCGGACCACCAAGTCCAAAGCGCGGATCGACCGGGCGGGAGAGTTGATAGGTGAGCTGGCCGACCTGAATGCGCGCACCCGAACGGACACGACGCAGATCGATTTCTCGGCCACGGAAAGGAAGACGAAGCGGCTGATTGAGTTGGAAGAGACTGCGTTCAGCATAGGGGATCGGACTCTCTTCGAGGGGCTCAATTTCATCCTGGCCGCCGGTATGCGCGTGGGGCTGGTGGGACCGAATGGCAGCGGCAAGACGACCCTTCTGCGCCTGCTGCGCGGCGAATTGACCGCCACCGGCGGAACCATTCGCCGCGCAGAATGGCTGCGCATCGTGTACTTCGACCAGACGCGGGCGCTCGATCCAGACGTCACCCTGCGCCGGGCGTTGGCGCCGGACGGCGATTCGGTCATCTACCGGGATCGAGTGATTCATGTGGCCGGGTGGGCCGCGCGATTTCTTTTCACCGCCGAACAACTCAACCAGCCAGTCAGTCGCCTATCCGGTGGTGAGCGGGCGCGGGTGCTGATTGCTCAACTCATGCTCCAACCAGCGGACGTGCTTCTGCTTGATGAGCCGACCAACGATCTCGACATTCCCACGCTCGAAATCCTCGAAGAGAGTCTGCTCGAATTTCCGGGCTCGCTGGTACTGGTGACGCATGATCGCTATATGCTCGATCGCGTGTCGAATATCGTCCTCGGCCTGGACGGGAATGGCGCCGCCGAGAGCTTTGCCGACTATTCGCAATGGGAGGCTTGGCAGGCATCGCGTGAGCGGGCATCGGAGGCGAAAGCAGCCGCGAATGTACCGGCCCCGCCGGCGACCAAGCCGCCGGCGCCGGGAAAAAAGAAGCTCTCCTACCTGGAAGCACGCGAATATGCGGGCATGGAACAACGTATTGCGGAGGCTGAGCAACTCGCGCAAACGCGGCAAGCGGAACTGGAAGACCCGGCTATTGCGACCGACGCTCATCGTCTGCTTAGTGCGCAGGCCGGGTTCGAAGAGGCACACAAGAGTTTGGATGCTCTGTATGCCAGGTGGGCGGAACTGGAAGAGAAGAATGGCTGAGAACGGCTTGCACTATGGAGTGCGGGGGCCGCGCTAACGGGCCTTGGCGAGAGTGAGAACTCGCTATTCAACTCTCAATCCGCCAGAATTTGTCATCCCGAACCGAGCGAGGGATCTGTAGTTCGCCGCAAGATAAGGAGATCTGAGTCCTGAAAGCCTATTACGGTGTTGTTACGAGCGATTTGCGTGCCGCTCATCGGGATTCTGTCTGTACCGGAGCTCGTGATATTCTAATAACAGCAGCTGCGACCCCCTCCTTAATTGGACAATTTCCCGCAGTTCCATAAAACAACATGATTTCTGTAAGCAATGTGTCGATGCGCTACGGCGCCAAAGTACTGTTTGACGAAGTTTCCACCAGCTTTACGCCGGGGAAGCGCTACGGCCTGACCGGTCCGAACGGCGCGGGCAAGTCCACGTTCATGAATCTGCTCACGGGCGAGTTGGACCCTCAAAAGGGAAGTGTCGTCCGCCCGCGAAAACTCGGCGTTCTAAGTCAGGATCAATTCGCCTACGATCAACATCGCGTGCTCGATACGGTGATCATGGGCAACAAGCGCCTCTGGGCGGCGCTTGTGGAGCGCGACGAAATTTACGCCAAGGCGGAAATGACGGACGCCGACGGCATGAAGCTCGGCGAACTGGAAGGCGTTGTCGGCGAAGAAGACGGCTATACCGCAGAAGCGGACGCTGCCATCCTGCTGCAGGGGCTCGATATTCCGCAGGAATGCCATGAGCGAAAAATGGGTGAGTTGCAGGGTGGTCAGAAAGTTCGCGTCCTGCTGGCCCAGGCTCTATTCGGGCATCCGCAGGCTCTGCTGCTTGACGAGCCTACCAACCACCTTGACCTCGATTCGATTCACTGGCTGAAAAGTTTCCTGAACGACTATGAAGGTGTGCTGATCGTGATTTCGCACGACCGCCATTTCCTGAACGGAATCTGTACGCACATCGCCGATATCGACTACGAGACCATCATTACTTATACGGGCACGTACGATGACATGGTGGTCGCAAAAACGCAGATTCGTTCACAGATCGAAGGTCAGAACGCGCAACGCGAAAAGAAAATTGCCCAGCTCAACGATTTCATCGCGCGCTTTTCGGCCGGGACCCGCTCCAGCCAGGTGCAGTCACGCCGCAAGGAAGTGGAACGCCTGCAGGTTACGGAACTGGCCAAGTCCAACATTCAGCGCCCGTTTCTGAAGTTCGAACAGAAGCGGCCTTCGGGCAAACACATTCTAGAAGTGGAAGGTGTAACGAAGTCCTACGGCGAGACCGAAGTGATCCGCAGCTTCACCGCGAGCGTAAGCCGGGGAGAAAGAATCGCTTTGATGGGCCGCAACGGGGCTGGGAAGACGACGCTGCTGAATGCGCTTCTAGCGAATGCTCCTACCGTTTCTGAGACCGAACTTCGCAAGACGAGTGGCTACCATGGGCCATTTGTGAGCGGTGGCAAAGTCATCTGGGGACACGAGGCCGCCGTCGGATTCTTTGCGCAAGACCACAGGGCACTGATCCAGCCCGGCATGAAAGTTCTCGAATGGCTGCACCAGTGGGATCCGTCCGCGAGTACCGAAGAGATCCGGGGCCTGCTCGGCCAGATGCTGTTTCCGCGCGACGACGCCGACAAGCGCACCGACGTTCTCTCCGGGGGAGAGGCCGCGCGCTTGCTCTTCTGCAAATTGATGCTACAGAAACCCAACGTCCTAGTGCTCGATGAGCCGACCAACCACCTCGATCTGGAGTCGATTAACGCCCTCAACATCGCGCTACAGCGCTACCAGGGCACGGTGCTGCTGGTCACGCACGACGAGGACCTGATCGATGAAGTGGCCACCCGGATCTGGCATTTTGAGGGCAGCCACGTCATTACTGACTTCAAGGGCGCCTATGAGGAATACGAAGCGGCGCTCGTCTAAACCATCCTGCGTTCGGTGATGTGGCGCTACGGCTCCTTATGTAGAATGTCCCTATGCCATTCCAGACCGGCAGTCCCAATTTTGGCAAGAAGCGTCCTCCCCCTCCCGACGAGACCTTCGAAGAGGCGACCTACCTGAAGGCGCTGGGAGACAAGCAAAAGGTCGTAAGTCTCAAGCTAGCGGACGGCGAAGTCGTGCGTGGATGGATCGAGTACTACGACAAAAATATGGTCAGGGTGACGCGCGAGGATGGCCCCAACCTTTTTATCTTCAAGCACGAGATCATGTACATCGCCGAAGACGGCAAGAAAAAGTGATCGTCCCTAAACCCAAGAGCCAAAGTCCAAAGCCTACGGCCTAAAGCCTAAAGCCTAATATGAATCTAGTCCCCGCCATGCAGTCGATCGCCCGTGAGGCCGGAGCCTTGCTCATGGGCTACTTCCGTGCGCGGGTCACGATCGAATACAAAGGCGATGCCGACCTGGTCACTGTGGCCGATCGCAAGTCGGAGGCCTGCATCCTGGAGCGCATCCGCCAGCAATTTCCCATGCACGACGTCATGGGGGAAGAGGGAACTCGCATCGAGTCCGGTAGCGACTACAAGTGGTACGTCGATCCACTGGACGGTACCACGAACTTCGCTCACGGATTCCCCGTGTTCTGCGTTTCACTCGCGGTGGAATACCGGGGCCAGCGCGTCGCAGCTGTCATCTACGATCCAACGCGAGACGAACTATTCTCGGCCGAAAAGGGCGGCGGTGCTCAATTGAACGGCGGGCCCATCCACGTTTCTGTGACGGCCAATCTGGGCGAGTGCCTGGTAGCTACCGGATTCCCCAGCCACAAGCGCCACAAGAGTCCTAACATTTATTTCTACCATCAGCTCACGCTACGCACGCACGGTGTGCGTCGCGCCGGATCGGCGGCCCTGGATCTGTGCAACGTAGCGGCCGGACGATTCGATGGCTTTTGGGAATTCAATCTCAATCCGTGGGACACGGCTGCCGGTGTGCTCATTGTGGAAGAAGCCGGCGGCCGCGTGACCGACTTCTCCGGCGGCCCCTTTCAGATCGCCAGCCAGGAAACACTGGCCTCCAACGGATTAGTACACGACGCCCTGATCCACGAATTCCAGCAGATCTTCGCCGGACGAGGGTTGGAAGAGTTGGCGAGCCCGGTAGCCTACGCGAAAGATCGCTCGCTCTAAGCAGTACAATGAAGGACGATGTGGGGCCTTGGGATTTCTCGGGTGACCCTCTGTGGTTGAACGACTTTAGGCAGCGAAAACGCACGTGGCCAACCCACTTCTGGAACGCCAAGTCGAAAAGCGCCCCGGCAAAGTCCGCCTGCAAGGCCGTATCCTCTTTCTCACCGAAGACCCCGAACTGATCAGGAAACAGCTAACCGGATGGGATCTGCCGTGGGACACAAAGAATTCAGCCAAGAACCCAAAGCTCCGAGACGATATCTCAACCGACGAGATCACGCCTGCTCACTACTGCTTCTACTTTGACCAGACGCTGGGCGAGATTCCTTATCTTGGTCTCAAATGCGGGGGCGTCGTTCCTATTGGCCGCGGCGAGGTGAAGAAAGGGGGCTTCGTCTGCTCGGTCAGCGGCAAGCGCCGCGGTAAAGGTTCGAGCCGCGAACAGTCCCCATACGCCGAAATGTGTGCCGGCATCCAGGTGGTGATCGCCGAGAACATCGAGCGCATCTACAAACAGAATTGCCAGAACCTGGGCCTGCTTACCTCGATGGACTTTTCGCTGATTGACCGCATTCGGGGCGGGGAAGAGATTGCACTCAGCGATTTCACCACCGGCGAGGATGAAATCACCAGGCAAGTCATCGAATACGGTGGTCTGTTTCCTTTCAATGTGGCACGTTTGCAGAAGAAGGTGTTCCTGCCGCCGATCAAAGGGGCGGACAGGAGTGTCCGCCCTACACGGGCAATGACGCTGGCTGAGAAGATCTTCGCGCGGCACATGGCGGCACCAGATGGCACCGTTGGAGTTGCTGCGGTCCGCCCCAGCGACACCGGCTTTACTCGCGTCGACCTCCGCTTCAGCCATGAATACGTCACTCCGATGGCTGCCATTTTCTATGAGCAGTACGTTGGCAAAGATGTCCCAGTGAATGACGCCTCGAGCATTCGCTTTTTCCGCGACCATCTCACGTTCCTCGACGAGGTCATCTCCGAAGAAAAAAAGAAGATTGGGCTGCTCGATCTGGCCACGCAACTCAAGATCAAGCAGCAGGACTTCGCCCGGCAACAGGGGATCAAGCTGCACGGCGAACTTACCGACCGCAAGGGCTCCGAAGGGATCTGCCACTCGGTGATGCTGGAAACTTACGCGCTTCCGGGACAAGTCAACGTCGGCTCCGACTCGCACACGCCCCACGTCGGCGCCATTGGATGCATCGCCTTCGGCATTGGCACTACCGACGTCTTCAATTCCTGGATTACGAAGGACGTTCGCGTCAGGATTCCGGAATCCGTAAAGATTGTTATCGCGGGAAAGCGGCATGCCAACGTCACCGCCAAGGACTTCATCCTGAAGATTCTCTCGCTCGACTATGTCCGCAGCGGGAAGGCACTCGCGAAAGTCATGGAATATGCCGGGGAAGCGGTCGAAGCGTTGAGCGTCGACGAGCGTGCCACCATGACCAACATGGCGGCTGAGATCGGAGGCTTCACCGGCATCGTGGCGCCCGACGAAAAGGTGGTCGAGTTCCTGGTCGAGCGCCGCGGCATGAGGCGCGCCGAAGCCGAGAAGATGATCGAAGGGCTGCAGAGCGATCCCGACGCCGAGTATTCCGAGGTTATCGAACTCGATGCCGCCGAGATCACCCCCATGGTCGCCACCCCCGGCGATCCCGGCAACGGCAAGCACATTCGCGATCTCAACACGCCCGTCCCCATCGAAATCGCCTACGGCGGAACCTGCACAGCCGGCAAAAACGAGGATATGGATATGTATGCCGCCGTCCTAGCCGACGCCCTGAAGCAAGGCAAGCGCGTGGCGGAAGGTGTCCAGTTTTGGATACAGTTCGGTTCGCAGGAGACGCGCGAGTACTCCAAGGGCAAAGGCTATCTGGAGATCTTCGAAAAGGCTGGTGCCCGCGTCATTGAGCCCAGCTGCGGAGCCTGCATCAACGCAGGGCCCGGCGTCTCCGCCCGCCCCGACCAGATCGTCATCAGCGCCCAGAATCGTAACTTTCCCGGCCGCAGCGGGCCGGGGCAGATGTATTTGGCTTCGCCGCTGACGGTCGCTGCCAGCGCAGTGGCTGGGTACATCGTGGTCTACCATCCCTCGAGTGCAAATGAGTACATATCGGCATAGAGCTCCGGGTGTACAATGCGCGGCGCCGGTCTGGCGTCGCTGATTTCTTCCCCGCGGTTAAGCAGGCAGTAAAGAGCTGTTTTGCGGAATCGTGAGAGAAATCATGAGAATCCTTCTCTACAACCCTGATAACGGCGTAACGCGCAATTTCATGCCGCATCTCTGGATGTTTCTGCTTCAGGCGCTCACTCCGTCTGGTCATGAGGTGCTGTTGGTGGATGGCAACGCCCAACCGATGGACGAAGTGGGGATCGCGCAGTTTGTGCGTGAGAAGAAGATTGGACTGGTCGGGATCGGCGCCATGACCAGAATGATCGCCAAGGCGTATCGCATGGCGGACGCGGTTCGGGGGGCGGGAGTCCCAGTGGTGATGGGCGGACCGCACGTGACGGAAATGGCCGATGAGGCCTTGGGTCGAGATGGGGGTCCGCGCCACGCCGATGCCGTCGCCCTGGGGGAAGCGGATGAAACCTGGCCGCGGATTGTTGAAGATGCTGCGCGTGGCCAGCTTAAGGACGTCTATGCGCCGGTCGACGCCTTTGGTCAGGAGAGCAAGCCCTCGCTGAAGGAATACCCGGCGATTCCGTGGCAGTCGATCGATCTCGACCAGTTCAATCTGGTGCCGAGAGCCGCAACCGCCCTACTGCAAAAAATAGGAGAAGGCTGGGGAACGTTTCGCATTGTCCCGGTCGAATCCGGGCGAGGTTGTCCTTACGGCTGCGAGTTCTGCACCGTAACCGGATTTTTCGGAGACTCGATTCGTTTCCGCACCAACGAGAGTGTCGTGAATGAACTGCTGCGGTTGAAGGCCCGCGCCCGCAGCGAGAAGGGCCAGATGGCGGTGTTTTTTATCGACGACAATTTCGCCATCAACCTCAAGCGCACGAAGTCGCTGCTGCGCGACATCATTGCCGCCGGCGCGCAGGTCCATTGGGTGGCGCAGATCAGCGCCAATTTGTTGCGCGACGAGGAACTGGTGGACCTGATCGCAGCGTCCGGAGGCAAGTGGATCTTTATCGGCATGGAGTCCATCGACCCGGCAAACCTGAAAGACGTGAACAAGGGATTCAACAAGCCGGGTGAGTATGCAGCAGTTCTGGAGCGGCTGGCGCAGCGCAATGTGTACGCCATCACGTCGTTTATTTTTGGCATGGACAATGACACGACTGGAGTGGCCGAGCGCACGCTCGAACAGGTTCGGACCTGGCCTCCCGGTCTGCCCATCTTTGGCCTGCTGACTCCATTGCCGGCGACGCCGCTTTATAAGCGGCTGGAGAAGGCCGGGCGGCTGACGCGGCCCAAGCACTGGCAAGAGTTCATCCCGTTTGCCATGGCGCATACGCCGTTGAAGATGACGATTGAAGAAGCGCATGCCGAGGTGAATCACGGCTGGGCCCACGCTTATAGCCCGGAGGCGCTGGCGCAGGCGGTCGAGTCGCTGAACGACCAGCCTTTGGGCTATCGCATCAATATCTTTCTGGCACGCCTGTGCTTCCGCGGCATCTATTTCCCCATGCTGGGGAAAATGGCGTGGGTGAAGGTGATTGCCCAGAATTGGCGAACCATCTACAAACTCGTACGGGAGGGGTTCAGGCCCGGGGCTTGGCGCGGCGCGCCTGCAAGGATTCCCGCCATGCCCGTGCAGCAGGTGGAGTCGATCGAAGCGATTGCACCAGCGGCCGAGGGGTGAGGGGGGCGTAGAGCGAGCCTGTTTTCTCTGATTTATTTTTTGGCTGCGCTTTTGACCTCTACCAGAATGAAGCCCATGGGCTCCTTGCCGACATTCTCGGAAGTGTGCGGCCCTTCGGCCTCCATCCATCCAGCCTCACCCGCCGTGGCTTCCCAGGTTTCAACCTTGCCATCGGCGCGGACGATCTTCATGGTGCCCGGTTTCGTAACGTAGTACCAGCCTGCGGGATGTGTGTGCATGGGGTCTTTTTCGCCCGGGCCCAGGATATTTTCGACTACCCGTACGTGATCATTTTCGACCCTGACCTTGTAATGGTCGGCGGCGACCTTCATCACGTCTTGAGCAAGGCACAATCCCGAGCACAGCAACAGCGATCCAATTACGAGCACGGTGGCCAGCGCGGTTCGACTCATTCTGCAGTTCCTCGGTATAAGGTTTGGTGGAGCGAAACATGAGAAGCCTAACACGGTCTTTGGCTGGCGCCAGGAGTGGGAACCACAGTCAAAAAGGGGGCAGCGGAGATACTATGAGCCGCCGGTTCGCGCAGGATTGGGGTTTGAGCGCCCCGTGCTCTGTGTACCCAACGAGCTATTCCTGCTACAATTTCGAGTTCAGTTAACCCTCCCGACACCTGAGGAGCCCTGAGAGTTTATGGCCTACGTCATTGCCGAACCCTGCATCGGAACCAAAGACACCGCCTGCGTAGACGCCTGCCCGGTGGATTGCATTCACCCCAAGAAAGATTCTGAGAAGTACGCCACCGAAGAGATGCTGTACATTGACCCGGTCGAGTGCATCGACTGCGGCGCGTGCGTGCCCGTTTGCCCGGTCTCGGCCATCTTCGCCCTCGACGATCTGCCGGAAAAGTGGAAAGAGTACACCGAGCGCAACGCGAAGTACTTCGGGCGGTAGGACAGCTTTCAGCCGTCAGCCGTCAGTAAAACCAGTTTCGCACTCGGCATCGAATTGAGAGGCGCACGCCAATAAAAGGCGTGCGCCTTTTGCTTTGAGCTGTCTTTCAGCCCTCAGAAGCACCTAACTGACAGCTGATGGCTGACGGCTGATAGCTCCTTCCGTTACAATCATTAATTACCTTGTAGCTCTCCATGGCGCTGAAGGAGTCGGAAGCGATCGTCCTGCGCACCTATCCGTTGCGCGAGTCCGACCTGCTGGTCACTCTCTTCACTCGCCTGGAAGGGAAGGTGAAGGGTGTTGCGCGCGCGGCCAAGAAGTCGAAACGCCGCTTTGGGGGCGCGCTTGAGCCGCTCACTTATGTGCGGGCGTTTTACGACGACCGCGAGCGGCAAGAACTGGCGCGGCTCGATTCCTGCGAAGTGATCGAGTCGCCGATGGCGACGGAGATCAGTTATTCGCGGGCGGTGGCGCTCGGGCATGTGGCAGAGTTGTTAGACGAGTTGCTGCCGGATCGCGAAGCGAGCGATGCGGTCTTCCGGCTGAGTCTGGCAGTCTTGCGGGAGCTGCGCGGGGCGGCGCTGTGGATGCCGATCACCTACTTTGAGCTGTGGATGACGCGGCTCATGGGGTTTCTGCCGGAGTTTACGGAGTGCGTGGTTTGCGGAAGGTCACTCGAAGGCAGCCGAGCTTTTTATCACGCGCTCGTCGACGGTTTGATGTGCCGGGACGATAAGCGCGTGGCGTCATCGGAGTTGTCGCCCGAATCGAGAAAAATTGCGGCGCAGATGCTGCGGTCACGAGTCTCGGAATTCGCCGAGATTGATTGGCCGAAAGCAGTGGGATCGGACCTGCGCAAGTTTCTTCTCCAGATATTGGAGCGGCATATTGAGAAGAAGCTGGTGACGGCGGGAATGCTGGAGAAAATCGGCTCCTAGCTGCTAGCTACTGGCTGCTGGCAACTGACAGTCGAGATTGTTCTCAGGGTGGTTTTCAGCCATCGTTTGTGGCCCTCTCGAGGGAAAACGGAATCGATTCCGGGAAGCCAGGGGCTAGAAGCTAGGAGCTAGTAGCTGTTTTCATGAACTCATCCAAACCCAATCCGCCGACCTTCCAGGAACTCATCCTTAAGCTCCAAACTTTCTTTGCGGAGCGCGGGGCCGTGCTACAGCAGCCGTATGACGTTGAAGTTGGCGCCGGAACCATGGCGCCGGAGACGTTTCTGCGTGTGCTTGGGCCCAACCCATATAAGGTTGCGTATGTGCAGCCTTCGCGGCGTCCAGCCGACGGCCGATACGGTGAGAATCCGAACCGGCTGTTCAAGCACATGCAATTACAAGTCATCTTGAAGCCGCCGCCGGAGAATGTACAGGAGCTCTACCTCGAATCACTGACCGCGATCGGCATTGACCTGCGTCAGCACGACATCAAGTTCGAAGAAGACAACTGGGAGTCGCCCACGCTCGGCGCCTGGGGCATCGGCTGGCAGGTGATGCTCGACGGCCTTGAGATCACGCAGTTCACGTACTTCCAGCAGTGCGGCGGCGTGGATCTCGACCCAATCTGTGCGGAACTTACCTATGGCCTCGAACGGCTCTGCGCTTTCCTGCAGGACGTGGATTCCATCTATGACATCGTCTGGGCGCGCGACCCGGTTACGGGCAGGGAAGTGAAGTATGGAGATGTTCGCTTGGCCGACGAGCAGCAGTTCTCGGTCTACAACTTCGAAGCGGCAGATGTGCCAAGCGCGTGGAAACACTTCGAACTCTGCGAAGCGGAGTGCAAGGCACTGATCGAGCGCTATACTGCGCTGAGCAAAGAGAAGAGTGAGGATGGCGGCGTTGCCCGCGAGAAGTCGCGCTACCCGCTGCTCGGAGCCTACGACCTGTGCCTGAAGTGCTCGCACTATTTCAATATTCTCGATGCGCGCGGAGCAATTTCTGTGACCGAGCGCGTCGGCGTGATTGCGCGGGTGCGCGCTTTGGCCGTAGGGATCGCGAAGGCGTGGATGGATCAGCAGTACGGTGCTGAAAAAAAAAGTGAGAAGAGTGACCAGGGTCCAAAGCCGGCGGCTAAGGAAAAGAAAGGGAAGTTGGCTCCGGTGGGATCTTAGTTGTAGCGCCGCCGACTCGGCGGCTGTCCGCCGGCGCTACTGTGATCCGGCTCACATTTACTTTGCTGTAATTTTGAGACCATAGACTGAATCGCCTGATGCCAGACTTTCTACTTGAAATCGGCTGTGAAGAAATCCCCGCCAGAATGATCGAGGGCGCGTCCCAGGAACTGCAGGACCGCCTCAACGGACTTTTGAAACGCGAGCGTCTGGAACCTGCCGGCGCCATTACCCATCTCGATACCCCGCGGCGTCTGGCGGTTCTGGCGCCGGGCATTCCCACGGCACAGCCCGATGTCACCGAGCAGGTGACCGGCCCTTCGTCGCAGGTCGCATTCAAAGACGGGCAGCCCACCCCGGCGGCGCACGCGTTTGCCAGGAAAGTCGGCGTGGACGTTGGGAACCTGGAGAGGCTTACTACGCCGAAGGGCGAATACCTCGCTGCTACGGTCACGCGCAAAGGCCGAGCCGCCGCGGAAATTCTCGCCGAGACTCTTCCTAAAGAAATTGCCGCGCTCTACTGGCCCAAGAACATGTACTGGCGCAAGCGTGGAGAAGTGTTCGTCCGCCCGGTCCGCTGGCTGGTCGCTATGCTGGACGAACAAGTGGTGCCGCTGGAGTTGTTCGGCATCGCCGCCGGCAAGATTTCGCGCGGCCACCGCATCATCGGCGGCGATGCCGTCACGATCTCAAAGCCCGGCGCTTACGTCGAGGCTTTGCGGGGTACGAAAGTGCTCGGCGCTGCCGAGCGCGAGCAGGTCATCCGCAAGGCATTGGACGCAGCCACCCGCACAATCCCTGGTGGTCGCTGGCGGGAAGACAAGCCGCTGCTGGCAACGGTTGTGAACCTGACGGAGTTCCCAACCGCTATTCGTGGCACTTTCGACCCGGAATACCTCGAACTCCCCGAGGAAGTTCTGGTCACGGTGATGCGCGACCACCAGAAGTATTTTGCGATCGAAGACGCGAGTGGCAAACTTCTGCCGCACTTCCTTGCCGTTCTCAATACCGCCGCGGATTCCGAAAGCTTGATCCGCCATGGCAATGAGCGCGTGCTGCGCGCCCGCTTCAACGACGCCCGCTTCTTCTGGCAGACGGACCAGAAGCAAACGCTGCGGGATCGCGTCGAGTTACTGAAACACGTGACTTTTCAGAAGGACCTGGGCAGCTACTACGACAAGACGCTGCGCGTGCAACGCCTGGCCAGCTGGCTCTCGGAGGCGGTGCGGCAGAGTAGTCTGGCCATTCGTCCCGGCGTTGTGCACAAAGCGGCCCTGCTGGCGAAGACCGACCTGACCACCGAACTGGTCAAGGAGTTCACCGAACTGCAAGGCATCATCGGCGGCCTCTATGCGCGGGTACAGCAACTGGACGAAGGGTTGAAGACCGATGCGCAGGAGGAAATCGCCAAGGCAATCTACGATCACTACAAGCCGGAATCGATGGAGGATGATGTTCCACGCACCCTTGAAGGCGCCGTTCTCTCGATTGCCGACAAGGCCGACTCTATCGCCGGCATGTTTGCTCTAGGTCTGATGCCGAGCGGATCCAAGGACCCGTTTGCGCTTCGTCGTCAGGCAAACGGGATCGTCAAAACGATCGCGGAGCATAAGCTGCCGTTCCGGCTCTCAGAGGTGATGCACGACGCGCGCTCCCGCTATCAGGACTCCGAGGCGGAGAAGAGGTTTTCCAACGCCTCCTACGACGAATCCGTGCGGGGCTTCTTCCGGGAGCGGCTGGAGTTTTATCTGAAAGACGCTCGCGGCTACGCCTACGACATGGTCAATGCGGTGCTCGCGGTTGATTCTGACGACGTGGTGGACGCCACCGCACGGGCCCAGGCGGTGAGTAACGTACGCGGTTCGGCAGACTTCGAGTCGATTTCGATCGCTCTCAAGCGAATGAAGAACATTTTGCGCCAGGCAGCTGAAAATAAGAGACATATCGCTGCTCATCTCGACCCAGCGGCGCTCCGGGAGGAAGCGGAGAAGGAACTCGCAGCAGGCATTGCTCCGGCTGTCGCAGTGGTGGAAAAGCTGCGCGCAAGCCACAATTATGAAGGGGCACTGCTCGAGATCGCAAAACTTCGCCCGGCCGTCGACAGGTTTTTCGACAAGGTCATGGTCATGGTCGAAGACGACCATCTGCGCGCCAACCGTCTGGCCTTGCTGCAGACGTTGGTCAAAGAATTCTCCACGATCGCGGATTTTTCCGAGATTGTGACCGAAGGCAAAGAATCTACGAAATAAGAAGAGGACTTATCATGGCAACCACAACACTCCCCGAAGCTGAAATCGTCGAAAGTAAACCCACCAGCGTGCAGTACGTGTACTCGTTCGGCGGCGGCAAAGCCGACGGCCACGGCAAGATGAAAGACGTACTCGGCGGCAAAGGCGCCGGCCTCGCCGAGATGACGAACGCGGACCTGCCCGTGCCCCCAGGCTTTACGATCCAGACCGAAGCCTGCCGTGAGTACATGCGGCACAACGCGGTCTCGAAGGAAGTCGACAGCCAGATGGACGCGGCGCTCGACAAGCTTGAGAAGCTGCAGGGGCAGAAACTCGGCAAGGGCGAAAATCCGCTGCTGGTCAGCGTGCGGTCGGGCGCGAAGTTTTCCATGCCAGGAATGATGGATACGATCCTGAATCTCGGCCTCAACGACCAAAGCGTGGAGGCGCTCGCCAAGCGTGCCAACAACCCGCGCTTCGCCTACGATTCGTATCGCCGCCTGATCCAGATGTTTGGCAACGTGGTGCTCGATATTGAAAAGTCGGCATTCGAAGAAGTCTTCGACGGCAAGAAAAGGCAGAGAAAGGTCAAGCTCGACACGGAACTTGATGCCAAGGCGCTGAAGGAAGTCATCGAAGAGTATAAGAAGGTCGTCAAGAAACACGCCAAAATCGACTTCCCGCAGAACGCGCATGAGCAATTGGTCATGTCGCGCGACGCTGTGTTCCGCTCCTGGAACAATGATCGCGCCAAGCACTATCGCCGGATCAACAACATCTCCGATGACCTTGGCACAGCCGTCAACGTGCAGGCGATGGTTTTCGGCAACCTGGGTGAAACCAGCGGCACGGGCGTGGGCTTCACGCGCAATCCCGCGAATGGAGACAAAGAGTTTTTTGCGGAATTCTTGATGAATGCCCAGGGCGAAGACGTGGTTTCCGGTGTCCGCACGCCCATGCACATTTCGGAACTCCGCAACATCATGCCGCAGGTTTACGATCAGCTCCGCGACATCACGAACCGGTTGGAACAGCATTACCGCGACGTGCAGGACTTCGAGTTCACTATCCAGGAAGGCAAGCTCTACATGCTGCAGACGCGCAACGGCAAACGCACGGGAGTTGCCGCGGTGCGCATTGCCATCCAGATGGTGGAAGAAGGGCTGATCAAGAAAGAAGAAGCGATCTTCCGGGTGGAACCGAACCAACTGTATGACTTCCTCGTGCCGCGACTGGACGAAAAGAGCAGCAAAGTCGAGGTCCTGACGAAGGGCCTGCCGGCCTCGCCGGGAGCAGCGGTGGGACAGATTGTTTTCACTGCCGATGATGCGGTCGATGCAGTACGCAAGAACAAGAAGGCTGCGGTCATTCTGGTACGCGGTGAAACGACACCTGAAGACATTCACGGGATGGAAGTGGCGAAAGGGATTCTCACCTCGCGTGGCGGCATGACCAGCCACGCCGCCGTCGTCACGCGCGGCATGGGCAAGTGCTGCGTCGCCGGCGCCGGCGAAGTTGAAGTCGACGAAAAAGCCCGCGAGGTGCGAGTGAAAGGGCAAGTCTTCAAGGAGGGAGACTGGATCTCGCTCGACGGCACCACCGGCCGCGTGATCAAAGGCCAACTGAAGACACTCGACGCATCTCCGGATGATCCCGACCTGCAGAAGTTCATGAGTTGGGCCGAACCCTTCCGCACCATGGGTGTGCGCGCCAACGCCGACATTCCGCGCGATGCCATCCAGGCGCGGGCGTTCGGCGCCGAAGGCATTGGACTGTGCCGTACCGAGCACATGTTCTTTGGCGCAGAGAAAATTCCGCACATGCGCGCCATGATTCTCGCCAACAACGAGAAAGATCGCCGCGCCGCCCTCAAGAAACTGCTACCCATGCAGCGCAACGACTTCATCGGCGTATTCCGCGCCATGGACGGCTTCCCGGTTACCATCCGGACGCTTGATCCGCCGCTGCACGAGTTCCTGCCGCGGCGCGAGGATTTGATGGTCGACATCGCCACGCTGCCCCAGGCAGATACGAAGCACAAGAAAGCGTTGGTGGCGACGTACCGCGACTACGGAGCCAAAGCGGTTGGCGACCTGAAGAAACTGCTGCCGGCGCTGCTCAAACGCGTCGAGCAGTTGCACGAATTCAATCCCATGCTCGGCCACCGCGGTTGCCGTCTCGGCATCACTTATCCCGAGATCACCGAGATGCAAGCGCGCGCCATCTTCGAAGCGGCCGTAGCCGTGGCCAAAGACGGCGTCAAGGTTCTCCCAGAGGTGATGATCCCATTGACTGCCACACTGAAGGAAATGGCCAACCAGGCGGAGATTGTTCACCGCGTGGCGAAGGAAGTATTCAAAGAGAAAGAACGGACTGTCGAATACATGGTGGGCACGATGATCGAGTTGCCGCGTGCTGCGCTGGTGGCGGATGAGATCGCGAAAGACGCGCAGTTCTTCTCCTTCGGCACCAACGATCTGACCCAGACGACGTGGGGATTCTCGCGCGACGACGTCAACAAAATCCTGCCCACCTACATCAATGAGGGAATCATCAAGCAGGATCCGTTTGCCGTTCTCGATCGTGAGGGCGTCGGGCAACTGGTGAAGATGGCCACCGAACGCGGCCGCAAAACGCGCTCGAACCTGAAAGTCGGCATCTGCGGCGAGCACGGTGGCGAACCGTCCTCGGTCGAGTTCTGCTACCAGACCGGGCTGAACTACGTTTCCTGCTCGCCGTTCCGCGTGCTGACCGCGCGCTTGGCCGCGGCTCAAGCCGCCGCTGGCGAGAAGCTGAACGTGGAAGGCGGAAGAACGAAATAGCAACCGCTGTGAATCAAGAGGACGCAAGGGTTTGGTGTTCAGAACCCTGCGTCCTCGGTGGTTTTCAGTTGACCTTTTGCAACCGGGCAATCAGCTTCTGGGCGAGGTTTTCTTCGGACTCCGACCAGAGCAGGCGTCCGGTAGCTCCTGCATTTTTTTCCACCTTCGCGGTGAACTCCACGAGTTTGTACACATTGCTCCGGACGCGTTGTTCCGTTTCTTGGGTGAGTGAAAGTTCCTCGTGCAAGAACGACGTGTCCAATCCGAAATCGATCTGAATGTGTCCCGTGTCTGCAGCGGCGCCCTCTTCAAATTCGGTCCCCTGTGCGATGAATCGCACCAGGGTCGGCTGGAGCACCCATTGGTCTCCGCGGTCCGGCAGGGACCACAAATCCCAGTACGCTTCAAACACGTAGGCGTAGTCGCTGTGAAGAAGGTCCGCGGCGACGCCCGCGGCTTCTTCGGGCGGCACTCCTGGCCGAAATCGGCGCTCCAGCACAGTGGGCTCGTTCCACGAAACCGGATGGACTGCCACGTAGGTCACACCGTCCTGGGCGGGAGAAAACGGAAGCTGCCGCAGCACACGGACCGTCCGCGGCAAGAGCTCAGGCTCGTCAAAGTCGGAGAACCAAAGGCTCAGATAGAGCGAATCGGCCATGATGCTATTTTAATGCTGTACGTCATGTGCGCATCGGCGCCGCAGCACGGGATCAATGGTTCTTCACAGGACCAGGGGGATGGGGCAACCAGTTTTGACACTGCAAAATTGGCCCTGTTAAGATAAGAGCGCTCGCGAAGTAGAGTCTGCTGTCGAAAGGTCTACCTCGGTTCTCTACCGTCCCCGTCGTCTAGCCCGGCCTAGGACATCGCCCTTTCACGGCGGTAACGGGGGTTCGAATCCCCCCGGGGACGCCAACGAGACTGAGATTCGTCCAGAAAAAGCCACTTCGTTTCCTATCCACAGTTTTCATGCTACGTTGACGTTGTGAAGCGCCTGCTTCAATGTCGATCGTCATTACTCCGTCGATCCCGACTGAGTTATTAACTCCTGCACAATGTCTAGCTTCAGCCCCGTGGCGGAACTGGCATACGTAGCTGCCTCAAGATTGGCAGAGCTGGTCTCGCAGACCTGTTTTCCAGCGCTGCGCAAGGTGGAGGACCGGTTGGGACGAGAGGTCAACGTCACGGCCGATTCCCCAGAGGAGTTCCGGAAAAAAGTCCAATCGCGCAACCATTTCTTCGCCGCCGTTCTACTTGGACGGAAAACAGTTTGCGAAAGGAGGTCAGAGTGACTTGGACGAAATGGTTGTTGGAGGGGTGTAAACTGACGTAGTTTTTCTCATGGGGCCCTTTTCCGTGCCCCAGGGCACCGTGATCCTGACGTATACGCTTGTTGAAAAAGAATATCTCGATGCGCAGCGAGCCTTCAAAGCGCATCTCGCCCGAGGCAGACTTCTCTTTCGGATGGTGCTCCCGATCGCATTTGGGGCAGCACTTGCGGGCGCCTACTCGTTTTTCGTTGTTGACAATCTGGGTTGGGGAATTGGGTTGTGTCTGGCATCTGCGTACCTGCTGGCCAGTCGGATGTTCTGGTGGCAGCGGCGTGTCCGGCGCGCGCTCAAAGAAAACCCTGAACGGCTCGGGCCCTTTGAGCTCGAACTGACACAAGAGGGGATCAAGGTCAGTCCAGGAGCATCGGAGTTGTCCTGGCCGGTTGTGCTTCGGTATTACGAAACTCGTGATCTTTTTTTGCTGCTGGGACCGGCTAGAGAGTTGTGCATTCTTCCCAAACGCGCGTTTCCCATGGGCGACATGCTCCAATGGACTGAGAGACTCCGTGCCGAATTGAGAGGAAAAGGACGCCGCAACAACCCGGACGCTCTCCTGCTGAAGCTAACGGCGACATGGGCTGTAGGGGCTTTTTTCGTGATGGTTTTGTTCGCGGGCTCTATTCACAACTTCCTAGGCCCGACGTTCAGGCGCGCAGCCGCCCGAACCAGGACCGCCGCCGGAAGTGTCTCGAACTCTCAGCCCGCAAGGCCGGCTCCCATCAATGAACTGAACGGCCGCGGCACGGTTTATCTTGTGCCATTGGGCAAACCGCAAAGCATTCTCTCGACCGCTCTCCTTTCTTATTACCGTAAGAAATATGGCTTGGAGCTCCGTGTTCTGGCGCCAGTTCCGTTGCCTGCGTGGACCAAGGACGAGATTCGCCACCAGCTCATCGCGGAGGAACTGGTCGAAGCCATCAAGCGGACGTATCCCCAATTTGCCATTGATCCCGATGCAATCCTTGTCGGAGTCACCGATGAAGATATGTATATCTCGGAGATGAACTGGAGTTATGCGTTTAGCTGGCGGCAAGAGGAACGGTTTGCAATCGTCTCCACGGCGCGACTGGACCCCGTGTTCGATAAAGAGCCAGCGAACCCAAGAATTGTGGAAGAACGCGGGCGCAAAATGCTCACGAAGGATATTGGGTTGCTCTACTACCGCCTGCAGCCCAGCTATGACTATTCCAGCGTGCTCTATGGCTCCATTGACGATGTGGAGGATCTCGATGACATGGGCGAGGATTTCCTGACCTCCGACACCCAGGTTCGCGCGGAGCGGCGCTTGCAGGACGGAGATCCGTGCTTTACCATCCGTCACTTTTACGTTCCCGACAAGACCCGCACCGACTCCGGGATATTGACCGGCTGCAGTGGGGAAGCTAAGCAGTTAAACCTGGAAATCATGGAAGTGGACCTGCGCTATGGACTGTTTCTGGATCGTCGAACTGAGTTCTACACTCCGGACCGAATACCTCTGCAGTTCACGCGGGTATTGCGCACGCAAGACTCACGGTCGCGAGCGTTCGGGATCGGCGGCACTCACAACCTGAATATTTTTCCCGTGGGCGATCGTTGGCCGTTTACCTGGATGGACGTGATTATGGCCGATGGCGGCCGCGTCCATTACAAACGCTCCAACTGGGGGTTTGGTTACTGGGATGCCACTTACTCAGAATCAGATTCTGGAAGCAGCGAATTTTCTGGCTCAACGGTTTCGTGGAACTGGCCAGGGTGGAAACTTGCCGAACTGGGTGGGAGAACTTATTACTTTGCCGATGGCGGACATCTTCAGCGTCCCGAGCAATCGGCTTTGCTCGCCATAGAAGACCGTCAAGGCAATCGGTTGGATCTGCCTCGTGACTCAGCTGGGAACTTGATCCGAGCGCACTCTTCTGGCGGTCGCGAACCGGATAGCGAACTGGACTTTGAATATGACGAGAAGAATAGAATCACGCATGCGTGGGACCGGAACAGCCACCACGTCGACTATAGTTACGATCCGACTGGCCGCCTGGTCCGCGTTAAGGATGTGGACGGGCAAGTGACGGATTACTCCTACGATGCGAAGAACCGGATGATCGCGGTGATGCAGGATGGAAAGCTGATCCTTAGCAATGAGTACGACGCGAGGGACCGGGTAATCCGCCAGACCCTGTCCGACGGACGCGCGTACACGTTTAAGTACTCGCTCGATCATGCCGGCCGAGTGGTTGCGGCAGACGTGCGCGATTCCGCCGGTCTCACGTGGAAGATAAGCATGAGTGGCGGAGCGCAATACACTATGGAGCCGGTTCGGGGCCGCTAAACAAGGGCCTTAACCGTTCGTCCGGGCATTGCCTGCCCCACCATTCAGCAATGAAGTAGTCAAAAAGCCGCAGAGTCTGTGTTATTCTCCTCCCGATTTGCAGTTACGCGTGAGGGTAGGGCTTATGATGACTTCGTTGCGCCCCATGAGCTTAGGCGAGTTGCTCGACCGGAGCTTTTTCCTGTACCGAAAGCACTTTGCACTGTTCGCCGGAATCATTGCACTGCCCTATCTTGCGGTGCTGGGCTTCCAACTCATCGGAGTTGCGGTTCGTTCCGAAACGACGGCGATGAAGTTTGCGGCAACGACTCTAATCTGGTCACTGGGCAGCATCGTGATCTACCTGGGTGCGGTGGCGGCTTCGCAGGGGGCGACCGTGATGGCTGTTTCCAGAGTTCACCTGGGCAACGACACCAGCATTTCCGAAAGCTTCGCGGGCATGAAAGGCAGGATCCTGTATTTGGCGCTGATCATGATCGGCGTGGGAGTTGGCGTCGGCATCGGATTCATCCTGCTGATTGTTCCGGGAATTATTCTGGCGCTGATGTGGGCGCTGACGATCCCGGTGGCAGTGCTGGAAGATAAGGGACTGCGTGACTCAACCTCGCGCAGTTCGGAACTGACCAAGGGCAGCCGTGGGCGGATATTCATGATCTATTTCTTGTTTCTGGTTTTGACGTACATCGTTTACATGCTCTGGGAAATACCGATTCTTGCGGCGATCGGCCTATTCACACACGGCCAGCGCCCGATGACGGTCCTGCCAGTTTGGACTCAGATCGCGCTTCCGGTGGGTACCTTCCTGAGTCAATGCCTGGTTGGCCCGTTGCTCACGATCGCACTTTCGCTGGTCTATTACGATCAGAGAGTGCGGAAAGAAGCCTTCGACCTGCAACTCATGATGTCCACTCTCGATGGCACGCAGGGCGGAACGACGACGCCGGCTGCGGTATAGGCTGCCAAATGGGCCGCTGCCGTGGGCTTCATGTTTTGTGGTCGGTCTTCTTGTTGTCGACCTGGCTGTGTGCCGCCTCTCTTGCTGAACTGGAGCCTGCACGACCGCAAACAGGCACGCTCACGGTCTCCGAGTACATTGCGGAACTCGACGGTCTCGCTTCCACCGCCCAGCAGTTGGCCCACCCGGAAGAAGTGCCTAAGCTGCTGAATGACATTCCTCAGGTATGGCGCATCCAAACCGCACAACGAACATTTGAAGTGTCCTCCGAGTGGCTGCGCCAAAGCCTGAATGACTGGCAGAGAAAGCCGAGCCCCGAGATTCAGGACCGCATCGTCGCCCGCCTGCAAATCCTGCGTTCCGAGGCAGCCTCGTTCCAGGACTCTCCCACGGATGTTTCCCAGAAGCGAGTTCTACTGAACGGAATTCTTGCTGGTCGGGAATTTCAGAATATCCATGGACCGACTTGGCTGGACCGGCTCAAACAACGAGCGTTGGAACTCCTGATCAAATTACTGGGCCGAGTCTTTCAGTCTTCGGCAATTCCCACCATCAGTAATGTGGTGGTTTACGGGCTGATGGTGTTGGCCCTCCTCGCGGTGGCTTATTGGATGTACCGGACGATCCGGAACAATGCCGGAGTGGAGCCGATTGGGCCCCAATCGCTGCCAGTCTCCAGCAAGGGATGGAAGCTCTGGATGAACGAGGCTCGACGGGCGGCCGACGGCGGAAACTGGCGCGATGCCATCCATCTCGGGTACTGGTGCGGAATTTCCTTCCTGGAAGCGCAGGAATTGTGGCGGCCGGACACGGCTCGCACTCCGCGCGAATACTTGCGACTCTTGCCCGCCGCCAGCGAACATCGCGAGACGCTTGGCGCCCTGACGCGAACCTTCGAATTGGTTTGGTATGGCACGCAGGAAGCCGACGCGAATGCGTTTTCCGAGACCTTAGTTCAACTGGAGAAACTGGGTTGCCAATCCAATTGAGCGCGGGCGATCGAAAGCTATTCTTGATTGCGGGTGGAGTGTTTCTGTTCTTAGTGGCAGGCGCTCTCATTCTCGCCAAGGGGCCGGATTCCACAGACGAGATTCCCACCACCTATTCCGCCGGTGCCGGTGGCGCCAAGGCCGCTTACCTGCTACTGAAGGCTTCGGGGTACACAGTGGAACGATGGGAGCAGTCGCCGAGCGAACTGCCGGAAGCAGCGGGCGCAACGCTCATTCTCGCGGAACCGTCGGGCGCACCCAGGACCGAGGAACGCAACCGGCTCCGCCAGTTCGTGGAAAACGGCGGACATATCATCGCTACAGGAGCCTTTGTGGGGTTCTTCCTTCCGGAGAACGGAATCGTGCCCGACCCAGTGTCTGGCATGACGTGGAAGAAGCTCACCGCGCTGTCGCCATCCTCCATCACCCATGCGGCATCGGAGATTACGCTTGCCCCACAGGCGTACTGGAAACGGGAGTCGTTTGCCTTGCCGCTCTACGGAGACGGCGACAAGGAGATGGTGGTGAAATACAAATTTGGAAAAGGAGAAGTTATCTGGTGGGCTTCAGCGACCCCGCTCACCAACGCGGGGCTGAAAGAACCCGGCAACCTGGAGTTCTTTCTGGCTTGCATCGGCAGCGAACCGCAAACACGAATTCTGTGGGATGAATATTTTCATGGGTATCGGCGTTCGCTGACGGCCTCGATCCAGAGCTCGCCGGTGAAATGGATCTTCCTGCAGTTCGCACTGTTTACCTTGGCTATTCTTCTTACCTATTCGAGGCGGAGCGGACCGATCAGCATTCCCGCCGGCGAAATTCGACTTTCGCCTTTGGAGTTTGTGCGGACGCTCGGTGCTCTATACAAGCAGGCCGATGCCGCGTCCGTGGCGGTGGATATCAGTTATCACCGATTTCGCTACTGGCTGACGCGACGTTTGGGAATGGCCGGCAATGCCCCGGTGGACGAACTGGAGCGCGCCATCCGCGAGCGCTGGAATTTTCAAGACGCGAATTTCAGCGCAACTCTTCGCGACTGCGAGTCCGCTCCCTACGACAACACTCTGAAACCCCGTGCCGCCTTGCGGTTGGTAAGGTCTTTGGATGACTATGCGGCCAGACTGAAATTGTTTTCCAAGTCTGGCAAGGAGAAGAATTAATGGAAGCGGTGTCCCAGTTGGTGCAGCACTTTCGGCGTGAAATGAGCAAGGTCGTGGTTGGCCAGGAAGAGCTCAAGACGCAGGGTCTGATAGCTTTGCTCTGCCAGGGTCATGCGCTATTGGAAGGCGTGCCTGGGATTGCGAAGACACTCGCCGTCAAGACTCTCTCGCATCTTCTAGGGCTCGATTTTCAGCGCCTGCAATGCACCTCGGATCTGATGCCCGCCGACATCATCGGCACCAATGTGCTCAACCTGGCGGACAGCACGTTTCAGCTCCATCCAGGGCCGGTTTTCACCCACCTGCTGCTGGTGGACGAAGTCAACCGCATGCCGCCACGCACGCAGGCCGCGCTTCTGGAGTGCATGGAGGAGCGACAAGTTACGATCGACGGCACGCGCCACGCTCTCTCTCCGTTCTTCACTGTATTTGCCACGCAGAACCCCGTGGATTTCGAGGGCACGTATCCCCTCCCCGAAGCGCAACTAGATCGCTTCCTGGTGAAAATTCGCGTGCTCTATCCGGAGGCGAGCGAAGAAGTTCAACTGCTTTCGAACGTCCAGAATGGCTTTGATTCTCATGATCTGGACAGCGCGGGACTCAGTCCGATTGATCCGGAGTTGCTGAAACAATCCCGGCAGGAGGTCAGAACTGTCAAGGTGCAGGAATCGCTGTTCACTTATGTCGTGCAACTGGTGCGGCGCACACGCACATGGCCCGCGCTTTCTCTGGGAGCGAGCCCAAGGGCGGCAGTGAATCTGATGGTGTTTTCCAAGGCCCTTGCGGCGGTGGACGGTCGCGAGTACATCATTCCCGACGACGTAAAGCAAGCCGCGTTACCGGTCCTGCGCCACCGCATTGTGCTGAAGCCTGAAGCCGATCTCGAAGGCATCACACCAGACCAGGTGCTGCAAGACGTACTGCGAGCCGTCGAGGTGCCCCGGTGAGCATGGGCGCTACTCATCTCGAAGGCCGCGATGTTAGCCGCGGAAGTCCCTCTGAGCCACGCGGGGAGAAACCAAGCCCGGACAACCCAGGCGAACTGATTCCAGCATCCGTCGAGGGACAGGCCCGTCCTTTCAAGCGGGCCGGAGTCGCGTTTGCGAACCGCTTTTTCTTTTTTCTGTTGGTGGGTCTGATTTGGTTGGTCCCTGCATTTGCGGACCATCGCTTCGTGTTTGCCATGGTCGCGTGGGATGTCCTCGTATTTCTGGCCTGGCTGCTGGACGTGACCAGACTGCCGCGGCCCGCACAACTGAAGGTTTGCCGGTCGTGGCTTTCCCCATCGGCCCTGTCAGTGGAATCAAAGGTCAGGCTGACGCTGGTCAATGCATCGAACTCCACCGTGCACGCCAAACTTCTAGATGACCTGCCGCACCAGTTGCGTTTTGAGCCGGCGCAGCTACAGATCACTGCCCGTCCGCGCAGTGAGGCAGAAGCGCAATACTCGATCCTGCCAATGACTCGTGGGAAGGCCAATGTGGGCGATGTTTACGTTCGTTATCAGAGTCCGATGAGAATTGCTGAACGTTGGGCGAAAGTACCGGTGGCGCAAACTGTCACCACCTATCCAAACCTGGAGGAGGCCAAGCGCCATTCGGTCTATCTCATACGCAGCCGGCAAATAGAATTGGAAAAGCGTTACACGCGCGTCCGCGGCGCCGGTCGAGCCTTCGAAAGTCTCCGCGAATACCGCGAGGGGGATGAATTCCGCGACATCTGCTGGACGGCCAGCGCACGTCGCGGAAAGTTGGTCACTCGTCTCTACGAAATTGAGAGGAGCCAAACCATCTGGATACTGCTCGATTCTGGCCGGCTCATGCGTACCAGGGTCGCGGGCCTCAGCAAGCTGGACTATGCCGTTAACGCTGCCTTGACCTTGACACAAATCGCTTTGTATTCCGGAGACCGGGTCGGGTTGTTGGCGTATGGGCGTGGGATCCGGCAACGGGTTCCGGCTGCCCGTGGCGCCGCCCACCTGATGCAGATGATGGCGCAGTTTGCACTGGTACAAGAAGACCCATGGGAGGGCGACCACTTGCAGGCGGCCAGCCGGCTGCTCAACGATCAGAAGCGGCGTAGTCTGGTGGTTTGGATCACCGATCTGGCGGAAACGGCGATGACTCCGGAAGTGATTGAGGCCGCTTCGCAACTGATGCCTCGCCACCTGGTGTTGTTTGTTGTAATCGGTCAGCCGGACCTGAATGAGCTGGCGGCACAAAGACCAGAAGACGTGGATCAGATGTATCAGATTGCCGCCGCTCAGGAAGTTGTCCACCGGCGCGAATTGTTGCTGGCGCGCCTGCGCGAGCGCGGCGCCCTGGCCATGGAAACCAGTTCCGGCAAACTCTCCACCGCAGTGGTGAATTCCTACCTCGAGATCAAGCAGCGAAGTCAGCTTTAGCCGGCGTGGCTGGTTTCCAGAACAGATAGGCCAGGAGCAATGCGAAGATTGCAGCCGCCATGCCGAACTTCAAGGGAACGGCCAGTCCCGTGGGGGACACAAAAGCTTCAATCACTCCGGCGATGATCAGGATAGGGATTGTGCCGAGCAGTAGTTTGACCGCCTCGGTTCCGGCGCGAGCAACCGATTCACCTCGGGGTAGAAAGCCCGGGAAGAGCAGGCCATAGGCCAGCCGCAATCCCGCCCCGCCTGCAATAAAAATGGCGAGCAATTCGAGGACGCCGTGGGGTGCGACAAAACTCCACAATTGCAGGCTCATCCCCGAGAGCCGGCACGCGGTTCCGATGACTCCGATCAGGAGTCCATCGTTTCCACCATCTGAGGCCCCAGTATCTTCACTTTGAAATCGGGATCGTGATAGGTCAGCGCCACTCCCACGATGGCGGACCCGAGGAAAATGAAAAATGCAGCCAGGCAGTAACTGAGATTCTGACGGAATATCCGCGGGTAGGCGTACCGGAAGTACTCAACCATGGCCGCCGGACTCGCTCTGTGAGCGGAATAAATGGTATTGTGGGCGCGCGCCAGCAACTGGTTTAGATAGCGGGCAAAATGAACGGAACCGCGGTCTTCGCGCAGCGCTGCTAAATCGGCAGCGATTTGGCGGTACAAAAGGCTGAGTTCCTGCAATTCGAAACGTGAAAGGGATTTGAATCCCTTGTTAGCAGTGCGCTCGAGCAGTTCTTCCAGCCTGCTCCAGTGCGGCTTGCGTTTTTCCAACCAGCGAGTGGAGATCACGAGTGCAGTCCGACGATCAATTACAGATCGATACTCCCGAGCAAATTGCGCTGGAGTTGCCCTTGGCCGGAATCGGCAGCCGGTTTCTGGGCCTGGCAATCGATACTCTAATTCAATTCGTGCTGTACATCCTAGGTGTATTTCTGTTTGCCTTTGCGGTCACACTCGTGCCCGCCGTTGGAATCGGCCGCTATCTCCGATGGATTCCCGAGAGCTGGGCCCCAGCCATTGCTATCCTGTTCGTGTTTTCCGTCTACTGGGGATACTTTGCCTTTTTTGAAATTATTTGGAAGGGGCAGACCCCGGGCAAGCGAGTGGCGAAAATCAGAGTCATCAAAGAGTCTGGCCGGCCGATCAATGCCTACGAGGCCATCGCGCGCAATTTGCTCCGGGCCATTGATGCATTGCCTGGCATGTACGGTGTCGGCATCGTTTGCATGATGTTGAATCGCCAGAATCGCCGGCTCGGCGACTACGTGGCGGGGACGGTTGTGGTGCACGATAAGCGCACCGGGGAGGTCAAACCGGAATGGAATACCGTCACGGCACCGGCACCGGCAGCGACCAATCCCCAACTCGCGCTCGTTGCCTCGGAAGAACTGGTGCTGATCGAAACCTATCTACACCGCAGAGTCGAGATGGATCTGACGCTCCGCGATCAGGTAGCCTACAAAATTGCCAGTCGAATCACCGAAAAGACGGGATTGCAGCGTGCCCCGAATCAATCGCTGGACGATTTTCTCGAGGCGTCAGCCCGGCAGATCCGCGACACCGCGCGATTCCGCTGAGCTCCGGGACCGCTCGCATACGCGAAACAAGATTACTCAGATCGCCGGGCGAAAGGGCGGACCAGCGTTACCGGCAAGAAGATCCCCCTGCGTTGGCTGCATGAGGTCCGCGTAGCGAGACGTTTCGGCGTGTGTGCCCGCACATTTGCGGGTCAAGAGGAAAGAATCAAAAAGGATAGTAAGATACACAGCAGGGGAATTGGAAGGCGATTTAAGCTAGAATCCGCTTTGCGGAGAGCAATGCGGTTGACTGTTCCGACGCTTACGGCATCTCATTCAGAGGGTATGGTGAATCCTGCTTGCGCCCAATCCGCGAGTTCCAGAGTGTGTATGCAAACGCTGGTCGCGCTCCTCTGTTTGACGCTGGCCGTGCAGGGCGCGCACGTTTGCGGGTTCAGTCAGAGTTTCGAGCCGGCCGTGCAGACTGAGATCGGTTCTCCGACGGTGGTTTGCCAAGTGTGCGCCATCGCGCACTCACTGCTGCTCACCGTACTTTTCCTGCTCCTCTTTCTCATGCCCAACAGTGCTCCGGCCTTATTCCATCCCATCGAAGCAAGGAAATCGTTGTGGCGCGAGGTCCGCTTGTACATGCGTCCTCCGCCGGCGCTCTAAGACCTGCCGATTAGAGGGCCGCGGTCGGCCCGCGCTTTCCTGTCAAACATTTCGCCGCTCAGGAGCTTGGAATGAAGCCATTCACTTTGGTTTGTGTAGTCACTTTGTTCGCCGTGGGTGCCTGCGCTCAGCAGGGAAACACTGCCTCTAGCGGTCAAGATACGGCCGCGCTCGAACAGAAGGTCCGTGACCTGGAAGACCGCCTGGTCGCTCTCGAAGGGCAGGTGCGAGTGCTGAAGGCACAGGCTGGCCAAGCGCCGGCGGCCACGCCCGGGGCCACTTCTGCTGAGACGGCAAGCCAGACACCGGCGCCAGGGGAGAGCGTTGCGGCTGCCCCCTCGCCTGTGAGCCTGGGCGGGGCCGGGGGCTCGGCGGCCAAGGCGTTGAATCCGGATATCAGCATGATCGGCGATTTTGTGTCGTATGCGGGAGGCAATTCCATCCGGCCATCGCCGGCGCTCGAAATGCACGAGTCGGAATTGGGAGTGCAGGCGATCATCGATCCTTACGCCCGCGGGGATTTTTTCCTGACGTTCGGGGAAACTGGAGTTGGTGTCGAGGAAGGCTACATCACGTTTACCGCGCTGCCAGGGAGTTTCGTGGCGCGAGTCGGCAAGATGCGGTCGGCGTTCGGCAAGGTGAACGGCATGCACAACCACGTTCTCCCGTTCGTCGACCGGCCGCTTGTTTCCCAGAATCTGGTGGGCGGGGAAGATGGGATCGACGACGCGGGTCTTTCCGTGGAGCGAATCATCCCGTTTCCGAAGGGCATTTTCCTTTCGGCGACCGGGCAGGTGTTTCGTGGCGATTCGGGCGCAGGGGACGAGTTGGTGTTCCAATCGCATCAGAAAAGCGATGTGAGCACGGTGGCCCATCTGCGCGGGTACGGGGACCTGAACGAATCCACCAACCTGGAACTCGGGCTCTCCTATGCGCGGGGCCACAACGAACTGGGGACGAACTTCATCACCAGCCTGTACGGTGTGGATGCCACGGTGCGCTGGAAGCCGCTGCGGCGCGCCATCTACCACTCTTTCGTGGGGCGCAGCGAGTTCATTTGGAGCCAGCGCCAGCAGGCGCCGTTTGAGCAGCGTGCTTTCGGTATGTACGGGTCGGCAGAGTACCAGTTTCACCGGCGGTGGTTCGTGGGCGGACGCTATGACTGGTCGGATCGGCCGCGCGAGGCCAACCTTACGGACAAGGGTGGCTCTGCGATCCTGACGTACTGGCCGAGCGAATTCAGCCAGATTCGGGGACAATATCGTTATACCGATTACGCCGGCAATCATAAGACCAACGAACTGTTGTTGCAGTTGCTGTTCTCATTGGGAGCGCACGGCGCGCATCCCTTCTAGGAGACTGGAATGAATCGTGTTTTTTCAAGAGCAGGATCTCTGCTGGCCGTCGCCGTGACAATGACGGCCTGCCTGTTTTCTCCGTCGATTGCCGCCGCCAAGAAGCTAAATGTCATCACGGCGACGACCGACCTGGCGGCTTTGGTGCAGGAAGTCGGCGGCGATAAGATCAACGTCGAATCCATGGCCAAGGGCTACCAGGATCCGCACTTCGTCGAAGCCAAGCCCAGCTTCTTGCTCAAACTGCGGCAAGCGGACTTGCTGGTGGTCGTGGGGTTGCAGCTGGAGATCGGGTGGCTGCCGCCCTTGATCACGCAGTGCGGGAACTCCCGCATCCAGGTTGGCGCCAATGGTTACTTGGACGCATCCCAGTTTGCGGAGATCCTGGAGATCCCGCAAGGCGCGATCACGCGCGCCATGGGAGATGTGCATCCCCTGGGGAATCCTCACTACTGGCTTGATCCCGACAACGGACGCCGGGTGGCCAAAGGAATTGCCGCTAAACTCGCAGAGATGGATTCAGAAGATGCGGCGTATTTCCAGCAGCGCGATCAGGATTTCGAGCGGCGGCTGGCGGAAGCGGATAAGAAGTGGCTCGCGGCCATGGCCCCGTATCGTGGCCGCAAGGTGATTACCTACCATAACTCGGCGCCAAACTTCGCCCACCATTTCGGACTGAACGTGGTGGGCTTTGTTGAGCCCCGGCCGGGCATTCCGCCGACACCGAGCCACACCCTGGAAGTCATCAACATGATGAAGCGCGACCACGTGAAGCTCATCATGGTCGAGCCCTATTTCGATCGCAAGACGCCGGATTCGATCGCGCGTGAAAGCGGCGGAACGGTTGTCGAATACCTGCCTTCGGTGGGCGGGGTCAAAGAGGTTACGACATATTTTCAGCTGTTCGACTACGATATCGCTCTGCTGACGAAAGCGTTTCAGGCGAATCCATAGTTCGTGTAGGGCGGACACTCCTGTCCGCCCAAGTCTGCGCGATCCGTGCGGTGTGGACGAAGAAGTTCGAAGGAAGCAAAAGAAAAGCTCGAAGGAGAGTCATGGAAATACTCCCATTTTTGTTCTGGCCCTTTGTGGCCAGCTTGATCCTCACTGGAATTCACGCCTATCTGGGTGTGCACGTGGTGGAACGCGGCGTGATCTTCGTGGACCTAGCGCTGGCGCAGATCGCCGCCTTGGGCGCGACCATCGCAATCCTTCTCGGAATGGATCCGCACGGGCGAGGAGCTTACTTTCTGAGTCTGGGATTCACATTTCTAGGAGCGGGCATCTTTTCCGTGGCCCGCACCCGGCGCGGACACATCCCACAAGAAGCTTTTATCGGCATCGCGTACGCCGTGGCATCCGCCACCGCGATCCTGGCCATGAGCAAGGCGACCGGCGAGACCGAGCACCTGAAAGATATGCTGGTCGGCAATATTCTGGCGGTGTCCCGAGCCGAGGTGGCGAAGACGGCGCTGCTATATGGCGGGATCGGTTTGTTTCACTACATCTTCCGCAAGAAGTTTCTGTTGATCTCGACCAATCCGGCGCAGGCCGAAGCCAGCGGAATGAGCATCCGGTTCTGGGACTTCCTGTTCTACGCTTCGTTTGGTTTTGTGGTGACCTCGTCGGTGGCCATTGCGGGTGTGTTGCTGGTGTTCTGCTACCTGATTGTTCCGTCGGTAGGGGCGATGCTGTTTGCCGACAAGATTGGCAGGCGGTTAGCCATCGGCTGGACGATGGGGACTCTGGTGTCGGCGCTGGGCGTCTATTTTTCGGTGCTGCTCGACCTGCCAACCGGAGCGACAATCGTTTGCACCTTTGGCGGCGTGCTGATCTTGATGTTTTTCGTCCACCTGATTTTCTTCCACGGGGGACGGGCGCGGGCCCTGGAGGGAGCAAGTTCCGTGGAGAAGTCGAGCGAGAGAGTGCTCCAGGCGACCAACGTCCAGTCTAGGAATTGAGCGAAACTGTCGCAACGATCCCTTTGCCCGGACCTTCCCTGCGGGATGGATGGCATCGCGCTGCGCAAACCCCTTCACGAATCTGGAACTACCAAACGTGAGTGGCCACGACGGTTGGTACGGAGGGAAATCCAGAAACGACTTCGACATGCAGAACAATCTGGACATTTTTCTGCTGCCATCCGGCGGGCAACTTGCGAAGCGCTTCCTGTAAAAGGGTTGGATTCGTAACCAGGTCAGCGGCTGCTTCGGTTCCGTAGTGCGAGATTCCGGTGAGTTCGACAATGATATTGTTCGTGCCCGGATACAGTACTCGCGAGACAATCGCGTAGTCTTCGTTCAGCGCGGGATCGTCCGGGTGTGTCTTGATGGTCCAGTTAGTGGGAGCGCCGTCCTGCGAGACGCCGAAAGGCCGCTGGGATAAATCAATCGAGTAGCGAAAGTGCTCTCCAATTTCATGCCATTGGGTATAAGAAAAGCCCACTAAGACGGCCGGTGCGGTGCGGAGGTCACGGAACGAGACTTCGTTCCCGATTTTGAGCTTGTAAGGCTGCCCCATCCGTCCCATCATGTCGGCGATCTGCGACGCGGCATTGACGTCGCTGATCGCAACAAACCGGTTGGGAATCAGAACGAAGTCTTGTACGCGGGTGGGCTGCTGGCCGCTAGGATTGCGAACGTCAGAGTACACGGGCACCGGAGCGGCGCACAAAAAGATGGGCTTCTTACTCTGAAAAACCGGCGACCAAAATTGGTCCAGAGACGCCGCAGCTGGTTGCGCACGCAGCCAGAAAAATGCGGCCGCTGATCCCAGCAGGACCAAACTGGCTGCCGCCAGCGCAAGCCAGAACCATCGAGTGCGAGGTTTGGCCGAAGGTACCTGCCCTTCTTTTCTTAGGGGGTGGAACTCTGGAATGTAGGTCCCGGGCGGAAGATCAATCAGAACTTTGGCGTCGACCGGCTGACTAAGGTAGTAGGAACGGAGCCGCTTTCGCACCTCGCCGGCTTTGACTCGCACCCCGGCATCTTCGCTGGGATCGTAGGTCGCTGGTTTGCCGAAGACCTCAATCCCGATGGTGCGTTCTTTAAGATTGTCCGCGTGACCACTCAGGGTATTCTCAACCGCATAGCGCAGGAAGCTCTGGCAGAGTTTGCTCGCCTGGAAGTCGTGGCTGGAGAGCACTCGATCCAATTCCTCGCGCACCAGCGCGTCAGGGATCGCGGGCTCGACGGGACTCGATTCCGGATTTGGCTTTGGGTGCGAGAATACAGTGTGAGACACGAAGCCACTCCGGCCCGAATCTTAGCACAAGGTTGCCCAGAAGGCAGGCTCCAAGTTCGGCTGCAACCCCTTGTTTCCCAAATGCTTGAGGATGTTCGAAACATCAACGTAACGGTATAGAAGTCGGCACGAGGTGCTATTGCGGGATATCGGGATTCAGCGCGTCGGAGTTTCCCGATTCCCTGTAGAGCTGGGAATAGGCGGAACGCAACCGTTCGGTGGTTTTCTGCAATTCCTGGAACGCACCCATTTCACGTTCGGCGTCGGACGCGCGTCCGAGCTTTCGATACAGTTGCGACAGCCGATAGTGGGCTCGGGCATTCGTCGGATCGACGCGCACCGCACTGAGCAGGTGGGGCAGGGCATCTTCAACGTGGCCGGTGGACATGAGGATTTTTCCCAGACCAACTTGGGCTTCGGGTTCGTTGGGATCCAGTTCTGCGGCGCGCAGGTAGTGATTCCGGGCACCGTCGTTATCGCCACGCAAGCTGAAGAGCGCGCCTAGCCGCGTTTCTGACTTGGCATCGCCAGGGTTGGCGGCGATCGCAGCTTCAAACTCTTTCTCAGCCTCCTGCTGTCCCTGGACAACTCCGGAGTCCATCAAAATGGCTTCCCCCAGTTCGAAATGTGCTCCGGGAAGTTGCGGATTGATCCGAAGCGCTTCGCGGTACTGCACGACCGCGTTCTTGGCGTCGCCCTCATTGATCAGGTGCTGGGCGAGAAGTTGGTGCATGCGGGCGGAATCCGGGGCGACCAGGGCCAGGGTGTTGCGCGCTTGAGTTGCCAAATCGGTGTGGATTCGATAAACCACGTAGAGAACATCGGCGTTCGTTGGATCGGTGTTCTGCAGCATGCCCAGAATGCCCAGTGCTTTCTCCAAATCCCGGCGTTGATAGTCGAGTTCGACCAGCGCCATCCCGGCGCGGATTTGCAGTCTTGGATCCTGTGCCAGATGCGGAACCGACTTTTCCAGGAGCGTTTTCGCAGAATCGAATCTTCCCTGGACCTTCTCGCACAACCCCAAAATCGCCTGTGCTTTCCAGAGGGAAGGCTGAAGCCGCAAGGCCGCTCGAAGATTCTGGCTGGCTTCGGCATACTTTCCCTGTAGAAACTGGACCACACCCAGATTCCCTCTCGCCTCCACGTTCTTGGGATCGAGCGCCAAAACGGCATTCAACTCGCGAATCGCGGAATCGAGTTGCTTGTCAGCCAGCGCTTGCTGAGCCTTGGCGAGATGCCCACGGATCTCGCGCTTCGGGTCGGAGGCGGTCGTTTGAGCGAGAGGACAGACAAAGGATCCCAATACGAAAGCGATGAGAGCTATTCGACGTATGGCACTTGAAAAGTTGTGCATACCGCACTCCTGAGTACGCGGCATGGTAGCACGAGCTTCCGGCAGAACTGTTCCGCGCCTCCTAAAGCAAAACGGAAACCTCGTTTCCGGGCGCGTTTCTCCGAACCTTATGGTGTGCTTTTGCGGGTGAGCGACCTTGCAGGCGGCTGAGCCGTCCCAGTCGGTGACTATGAATTCATGTAGGTTCGCGACTGGAGTGAACCTCCCGCCCAGGAAAATGACTGGTTGATCCGAGGGATTTTCCGACCAAAGACCTGTTTCAGAACCTGTTCTGTGTGCGCAGCGAACTGTTTCGAACTTGACGCCAGGGAACTAAGCCACGAAAACTGTTGGGTCTCAATGGGAAGACCGCGTCAGCGGCGGAGTCCCTCCACCTGCTTCCGTTGTCTCGACACTCGTACCAGTGATTGGGGTCACAACCCCTTTGCTTACTTGTGCGATAGAAAAAAAGACATCGGCGGAGGGAGTGAAACGGTTGCAACTTCTTCATCGCAAAAGGTTCTGGAGTTCAATGGCCAAGGAGAAACCGGCAATGTCACTGTCCAGTCTAAGGTTGCGTATGGCTCTCGTCCTGATCTTATTGGTCCCCTCATTGCTGAACCGGGCCGTTGCCCAGGGCCGGCAAAGCGGAGAAATCCGCGGGACGGTGACGGACCAATCCCAGGCGCTGATCGAGGGAGTGAAGGTCACCATCACAAACGTCTCGACGGGCGTGAGCCGCACGGCCACCACCGACGCGTCGGGTGTGTACGACGTGCCCTTTGTGCAGCCGGGTGAATATTCCGTCAGTTTCGCGAAAGACAACTTCAAGACTTTCACTCGCACCGGCATTGTGCTGCATGTAGAAACCATCACGGTGAATGGCGCGCTGGAAGTGGGCGCGGCATCAGAGAAGGTCTTGGTAACCGCTCCCATACCGCTCGTGCAGACGGAATCTGGCGAAAAAAACACGACTCTCACGGCCGATTTCGTCAGTGCTGCCCCCAGCATCAATCGCAGCTGGCAGGACTTGTTTGCGGCCGTGCCCGGAGTGAACCCCGGCAGCGGGGAAAACTCCAGCGGCTCAGGCATCGCGGTCAACGGCCAGGCACGTTACTTCTCCAATTGGCAGATTGACGGCGGCATCGCCATGTTCGGGCAGTCCTCGAATCCCAATTATGTGGCTAACCCGACAGAGACGATTCAGGAAGTCAGCCTCAGCACGGCGAACTTCGGAGCCGAGCACGGCAACGGCCTGTCGGTGTTCAACGTGATCACCAAGAGCGGAACTAACCGATTTCACGGTTCTGTGTATGAGTACATCGAGAACGATGCCCTGAACGCAATGAACAAGTTCGCCCAACCGCCTCCGTTTCAGAAACCAGCGGTGCGATGGAACGAATACGGCTTTAACCTCGGCGGCCCCATCAAGAAAAATAAGGCCTTCTTCTTCTTCAGCTATGAACGGAATCCCAGCCACAGTTTTGGCCCGGACATACGCTCCTACCCCACGACAGGGCCGCAGCCAAACGGAGGGCAGGGGTTCCGCGAAGGAGACTTCTCGTCGCTCCTGGGGGCTCCAGCGTTCATGAACGATGGCAGTCCGATCATAAATCCCTGCACCGGAACACAGGTGCTGCAGGGCCAGATCTACGACCCGCTCACCACACGGCCGGTCGGAGAGCAGATCTGTCGCGATCCATTTCCCGGAAACATCATTCCCCAGGACCGCTTCGATCCCGCCGCGGCGCAGATTCAGCAGTACTTTCCCATCCCGAACGTTCCGGGAGCGGGAAACGTAAATAATTATTACAGCGTTCAGTCGGGCTGGAACATCACAAAACAGCTGATGTCGTGGATTAATGGGAAAGTGGATTACGACATCACTTCCAGGAACCGGGTGGCGGCTTCGCTGGGAGTGGTGAAGTTCGATCAGGCTCTGACCGCACCCGCATGCGACATTAACTGCGCGCATTGGAAAGGCAATCAACCGCAGGGACAGATTACGGATGTATGGACGCTGAACCCGAATCTAGTGAATGAATTTCGTTTTTCGCTCAGCCGCGCGTACGGAATCGCCGCGGTCGCAAGCCAAGGGAAGGGCTGGCCGGCCAAGCTAGGGCTGATCAATCCTGCGGGAGATCTATTCCCCGAACTCTGGATCAACGGAAACCTGAATACCGACCTCGGGACCCCCGGCGCTCCCCCCGCGATTGACGTCGAGACCAGCTTTGTCGAGTCGGATGTCGTTACATGGGTAAGGGGCAAGCACATCTTGAAGTTGGGTGGCGAATTCGACCGCTGGTGGGTGAACACCGGTTGGGGAACGGCAACCGAGGGCGGCTTCTGGTGGGGCGGAGTGTTCACGCAGAATCCTGCCGACCAGGCTTTAGCCGACAGCATACCCAGCGAGGGGGAAGGTTATGCCGATTTCCTTCTCGGCCTGCCAAATTCGTGGTGGATCTCCATCAACCCTGAAACCGGCGGGCGGATGTGGAGCACGCAAGCATTTGTGCAGGATGAATACAAGCTCAAGCCGAATCTGACTCTGACTCTCGGGTTGCGGTACGTCGCCCAGAGCGGATGGAGCGAAGTTCAGAACCGGATTTCCAGTTTCCAGCCTTCGATCACGAATCCCGCGGATGGCTCGAAGGGCGCCATGTGGTACGGCGGTCAGAATGGGCACCGTGCCATGACGAACACCATCCCGGCTTTCTTTGCCCCGCGCGTGGGAGTGTCGTGGTCTCCCGGCAAAGACTGGGCGATTCGCGGTGGGTTCGGTCTCTACAACATCTTCGCCGGACAGAACACGATTGCCCCGGCGATAGCCTGGGGTCAGGGGTGGGTGCCGGCCGGTAACATGTGGTGTCCGGACTCGCCGCTTTTCCAACTCGGAAATCGAACTCCAAACTGGCAAGATGCAAGCGGTGGGACCAGTAATTGTTATTCCCCCAATCTTGGGATTGGGTCACCGCTGCCGATTTATCCCACCGATCAAAACCGCACTCCGGACCTGTTCAACGGCAACAACGTCAACTACACCCCATGGAACATGCCCATGGAGTACTACGCCGAGTACCAGTTTGACGTCCAGCACCAGTTCGCAAAGGGAATCGTTGTGGACCTCGGTTATGTAGGGAACCGGGGCGTCAATGTTCAACTGGGGAGGGACATCAACCAAATCCGGCTGACTGGGCCGGATGCAGGCACTAGACCGTATCCGAATTTTGCCCAGATCGACGCCTCAAAATTCGATGGCCGTGCCAACTACAACGCTCTACAGGTCATTGTCAAAAAGCAGTTCGCCCGCGGCCTGTCGTTTTCCGTGAACTATGCCTGGGCGAAGGCGCTGGATACGATGACCGGCGGCGGCTGGGGCGGTGCGGGCTCTTCCGAACGGTACGGACAGAATTATCAGAACGCATACGACATGAATGCGAACTACGGTCCGGCAAGCAACGACATCCGCCATACTTTCAACGGGAGCGCGGTTTATAACCTTCCCTTTGGCAATGGAAAGCAATTCCTGAACCAGGGCGGGCTAGTCGACGCCATCGTCGGCGGCTGGGAACTCTCCTCGATTTTCCACGTGCGCAGCGGCGTGCCGACGACCGTAATCATGGGTTACGACGGAGCTGGCGTGGGATCGGGCCAGTGGCGGCCCAACGAAGTCGGCAACCCCCACAGTGGCACGTGTCCGAACGGCGCTTCGGTTGGAACCATCAATTGCTGGTTCAATACATCCGCCTTCGCGACTCCGACCTCCGGTACCTTCGGCAACGTCGGACGAGATACGATCTACGGCCCGAACTGGCGGACGGTGGATTTGTCGTTGCTAAAGAATTTCCCACTTAAGATGCTAGGCGAAGGTGGCAGTCTGCAGTTGAAATTAACCGCAACCGACGTGTTCAACCACCCAAACATCGGCCTGCCGAATACGAACTACAGCGATGGCGCCTTCGGCACGATCAGCTATGCCAACACCAGCCGGCAGATGCAATTGGGAGCGAAGATCAGCTTTTAGGCAGACCACCGTCGCCGATCTGCCGTAAGGTGGGGTGACATCGACAGATGACGCCCCTGCCTCCCCTTCGAGGTCCGAGCCCATGTTCCCACGAAGAACGAACATGACATCTGCGATGCGAGTGTTCCTGGCACTGGTTCTGCTGACCTTGATCCCGTGCTTCTCCGCCGGGCAGGCGCATTCCATCTGGACGGTTGTTTCCGCCACCCAAATCGACAGCAGAATTCAGCGCCAGTTGAAAAGGTTGGCGACCGAGCATCATGCCTCGGTTCGCTTTTCCCGTCAGGCCCCACACTACGATGAGCGCCTGACACGCTCCGGGAATCTGGTGCTCGAATTCAGGGCTCCGCAAGATCCTGTTGCTTTCCTGGCAGACCTGAAACAAGCCACGCGCGGATCGGCAGTCGAAGTAACCAGGCAACGGGCAAACGAAGGTTACATACTGCAAAGCACTTCCTCGCACGGCTCGGTGCCTTCTGGTGTTCATATCGAAGCGGCGACTGCTGCCGGGCTTCATCTCGCGCTGCTCCGGATTCCCGATCTGCTGGTCATTCCGCCTGCCAATCTCTCCCGAGATCTGGTTCCACTGCCGCAAGCCGTGCATCTGAAAAGGAACGGCACGGAAGCAGTCCTCGCAGACTATCCGTCGTTTCCTTCCCGCGGAGTCGTGGAAGGATTTTACGGACACCCTTGGAGCCACGACGACCGTCTCGACATCCTGCGTTTTGAGGGACAGCACGGGATGAACCTCTACATCTATGCGCCCAAGGACGATCCCTATCACCGCAAGCTCTGGCGCGAGCCGTATCCCCCGGAACAGATGAAGCGTTTAAGCGAACTTGCAGACACCGCGAAGGAAAACTTCGTTGACTTCACCTTCGCCATCAGCCCGGGCCTTTCGATGACTTACTCCAGTGACGCCGAGTTTCAGACTCTGACCAGGAAACTGGACAGCGTCAGCCACCTGGGGGTCACCAGTTTCGCGTTGTTCCTGGACGATGTCCCGCAAGAATTAGTCCACCTCGAGGACCGGGAACGTTTCAAAACGCTAGCTCAGGCCCACCTCTACCTGATCAACCGCTTATACGATCATCTCAAATCGCTCTCGCCACAAAACCGTCTCATGGTCTGTCCGACCACTTACACCAACGAGTGGGGTGATCGGGAGTACATCAAGGACCTGGGGGCCGGGGTGAATCCCGATGTTCCGATGAATTGGACCGGGACGGAAGTCATCCCGAAGAAAATCACGGTGGCGGAAGCTGCCGAATGGGGTCGGTATCTCCACCGAAAGCCCCTGGTTTGGGACAACCTCCTGGCCAACGATGGTCATCCCTCGTGGCTGATCCTCGATCCGGTGCGGGAGCGGGAAACGAATCTCTTCTCGGCTGTCGCGGGACTGTTTTCCAACCCGATGTCCCAGGCGCACGCATCCATGATTCCGCTCCAGACCCTGGCGGATTACCTGTGGAATCCCGTGACTTACGATCCTGACAAATCTCACCGCCACGCCATCATCAGCCAGTACGGCAAGAACGCGGAGGCGGCACTGGCTCCGTTGTTGCAGATTTTTGCGGGAGACGCGCAGGCTTCGCTGTTTGCATCCATCCTCGAAGAGCGGTGGTCCCCCGTTGACGTTCCCGCGGTCGAGTCGGAAATATCCCGTTTGAGATCGGTCGTGACCTCGCTGCAAAGCCAGCCGGGCTTCGAGAAGCTGGCGCCGGAAATCTCTCCCATTCCCGATCTGCTCCAGGAACAGCTCAAACGCATTTCAGCGGATTCCGCCTTCAAGCACCTGCCGGCAGGGAAAATTCAGTGGGATCGGGAACAGGATATTTTACGGGCCTCCTATCTGCCGGCCAGTCCCGTGCTGGATGGCGATTTTGCAAAGTGGGAATCCGGCAGCGTCCACCAGCTAAACCGGCGTTCCCAAATTATGGATGGCGAAGATCTGTGGCAAGGAACATCTCAGTTCTCTGCCCGAATCGCCCTCGCCTGGGACGACACGAACCTCTATTTTGGTGTCGATGTCACCGATCCGCAGCTTTACCAGCCCTTCTCGGGACGGGAGATCCTGAAAGGCAGTGCATTGCGCCTGGTCGTGGACACAACCCTGCCGATCGCCGTCAAGCCAGGAAGGCCGGCCGGAGTGTTCGATTTGTATGTGAGCCCCGGTAACTTCGCCGATGTAAGACCCAGTATCTACTGCAATGAGGACTTCTTTCCGCCGCGCTCCCGCCCGCACAACTACAACCAGGAGATCACGGCGGTGTGGAGAAAAACTCCGTCCGGCTTTTCCGGCGATATCGCCATCCCAGCGAGTTTTTTCGAGCGCGAAGGTTTTGTCCCGGCACAAGAGGTAGCGCTGAGCTTTGGGGTGCAGAAAACGTTTCCGAGCGAAGACCCGTTCGACGACTATCAGGAACAGATCGTCTTCAGTTCAAAAGAGAGCAAACTGTTTCCCGTGGAACCGCAAAGCCCAGCAACCCTTCAGCGAATGGTCCTGGAGGGCGCAGCGGATCGCCAGTAAGGAGCCGGACACAACAGTCCCTGCAACCTGCCACTCGTAGAAATATCTCTGGATCGAACGATTGAGTCCCCCCAGGCGATGGAGACGAACCGCCCGCAGCGACCATTTCCGTAGTTACCCATGGCGCAAGAGCAGACCCGCCATGGCGGCACATGCGATGAGGGCGGGCTCGGGCACCTTCCAGCGAAAGAGCACCGCCAGACTCACAGCACAGATCAGAATCGTAGGCAGATCATACACGGAGCGGCGCGCAAGAACGATCACCGCACCCGCAATCGCTCCGGTGGCTGCCGCGGTGACGCCTCGCACGAAGGCATTCAACTGCGGGTTCTTCGCCCATCGTTTGTAGGAAGGCGCCAGCAGTACCACAACAAGGTAGACGGGCAGGAAGATCGCGAGCGCTGCGGCCGTCGCCCCGCTAACACCTGCGACCAGGTAACCGATAAAAGCAACGGTGATGACCACCGGTCCGGGCGTGATCATCGCCACCGCGACCGCGTCGACAAACTGATGGTCGGTCAGCCAATGATGCCCTTGCACTACGCCACCATAGAGAAATGGCACAACCGCGAGTCCGCTGCCGAAGACGAACATCCCGGCCTTCGCAAAGTAGACAAAGATCTGCAACAGCGTACCACTTGCCCCGAACGCTCCGAGTGTTACCGGCGTGAACAGGGAAGGCACCGTACTTCTGGCTTGCAATCGGCTGGGAAGCGCCTTAGCCAGCAAGTTGGCCACCCCGCCCAGCAGAAACAGCCAGATGATCTCCTGCGAAGTCCAGGCCGTGGAGACCGCTAACACCGCGAAGATTCCCCACAGCAACTTGTCTTTCGCGAGTGTGAGCCGGGTGAGCTTGAAGGCGGACCGGGCAATGATCCCGATCACGGCGGCGCCGATTCCGTAGAACATCCCCTGCATCCAGGGCAAGCCGCCAAAGCGAACATAGGCCGCCGCCAGTCCCAGAACCATCAAGAACGATGGCAAGACGAAGGCCGTGCCTACGGCAGTAACTCCGACGACGCCCCCACGAATATAGCCGAGGTAAATCGCGAGTTGAGCCGCTAAAGGGCCGGGCGCGAGCTGCGCCAGGGCGAGACCCTCAACGTAGTCTTCCTTGCGGACCCAGCCGCGATCATCCACCAGGTCTTGCTGCATGTGTCCAGCCAGGGCGATGGGGCCGCCGAATCCCACCGTTCCCAAACGCAGGAAATACCCGACAAATCGAGGGAGTGAGACGCTCGTTGTCTCGTGCTCGGCGCAGTTGAACTCTGTTTTCATCTGGCTGAGTTGGTATTGTCGAGCGCCGCTCGCAGTCCCTTGGCCAGCTTCAGCGCGTCGTCATTTGCCCAAAAGTGCATGAAGAACAGGCGTGGCTCCTCCATCAGCATGTGACTGTGCAGCGCAGTGACGGCGATTCCATTCTGCCGCAGCGCTTTGATCACCGGATTGACCTCACTCCCTAGCAGCACGAAATCTCCCGTGATTGCCGCTTTGCCACCACCGGTCGGTTGGAAATTCAAGGCGGTCGCCACGCCCATCGAAGGGGGAACTGTCATGCCCGAATCCGTGATGGTCTCCGACCTGGGAACTGCAATCTGAAGCACCCCACCATTGACCTTCCCTTCGTGCCACAGAATGTGTTCAACCTGCTTCTGGTCGAAGCCCAAGTCGGACGCGGTCTGGGGCGCCGCACCGGTATCCGGGCCCGGCGTTTTCGTCAGAGCCACTGCATCATGGATCGCTTTTGCCATCTGCACCGGATCACCATGACTGGCAATGTGCATGTACATCACACGGGGCGATTCCCCAATCAGGTGATTGTGAACCGCCGATTCGTGGATGCCGCCCTCCTGAAGCTTCATCATTACCGGTTCGACCTCGTCCTCGGTGAGAACCAGATCGCCCATCACCATGGCCGCAGTGCCGTCCCGCTTAAATGCCGCCCATGAGCCTAGAGCGAAACCCGGCTTGATGTCGACTCCCTGGAGCGTCACGTGCAGGTCTTTTCTTGGCATGCCAAACTTGATCACGTCACCGGGCTGCATTTGCCCGGGGCGGCCCATCGCGTCCTCGACCGGCCTCCAGTTGCTGGGCGTCTGCCCGTTCGCCTGAGTTCCGCAGAGCAGGGAAGCGATGGCAACAACCGCGATTGCGAGCATGCTCAAGGTTCGGGCAGACAGATTGTTTTGTGGAACGGTGGTACGCATTGTCACAGTTCTCCTTTTCCTCAGGCTGCAAAGTTCAGTCGAACGCCAGCCCCCAGCCGCTCGGCTTTCTCATACAAAATGGCTGCCGCAGCCACGTCTTGCAGCGCCATTCCTGTGCTGTCGAAGATGATGATTTCTTTTTGCGATTCGCGGCCTGGCCTCTTTCCGGCCACGACCTCACTCAGCTCTGCATGCACATCGGCTCGGGTCACGACACCCGCCTGCAAGGCATGGTGCAAGTCTCCCATCACGGCACACTGTTCGAGGATGTCGACCACGATCTTGCTCTCTGCCATCAGCAAGGGATGGAGTTCCTGCTTATGAGGGTTGTCCGCTCCCACGGCGGAAATGAATGTTCCAGGCCTTACGTCGCTTAGCCCCAGCAATGGCTGTTGTGATGTGGTGCAGGTAACACAGATATCGCTCTGTTGGACTGCCGCCGCGAGGTCAAGCACCGGAGTTATCGAGAGGTGCAAATCCGACGCGAGTTCATGCGCAAACCGCTGCGCTTGTTCTGCGCTCTTGTCATAAGCGAACGCAGTCCGGAGTTGGCGGACGCGGGAGATCGCCTTTAGCTGAGCACGTCCCTGGTTACCGCAGCCGCAAACGGTCGCGATCCGCGAATCCGGCCGCGCCAGATATTTTGCCGCTACTGCGGTCGCTGCACCCGTCCGCAGCGAGGTGATGTCCCGGGAGTCCATGACCGCCAGCGGAGTGCCGTTCTCGGCGTCGCAGAGAACGATAACTCCTTGAATGGTTGGCCGACCGAAACGAGCGCTGTTTTCCGGGAAGTTCCCATTCATCTTGGCCGCGAAGTACCGCCGGTCCAGGTCGAGCCAGCCAGCCTTGATGTGAAATCCGCCGTCCGACGAGTGCATGCTCAGCACGGCCGGAGGCTCAGCCTTGCCTTCTCCATAGAGGCGGAACGCGTGCTCCACCGCCGCGATGCATTCGTCGAGCGTCAACAGACTCTGAACCTCTCGCGGCGTCAGGAACAGGAGTTCTTCCGACCTCATGCGACCCTTCCCGCCAAAGAAAGGGTTTCCTCCAGCAGTGCTCGCAGATTGGAGCCGGGTGCGGCTTCGACCGGCTTTTCGCCACGCCGGAAGATGCGCGCCGTATGCGGCCCCTTCAACAGAACGACTCCCTCCTGTACGCGCAACATCGAGCCCTCCCGCAAACCAACCACCGGCGCCTCGTTTTCTTCCAGGAACTGCGTGATCCGTTCTTCCTGTGTTTCTCCCATGTGCGTGGAGGAGGGGTCAGGGTCGAGGTAGTGGGGACTGATCTGGAAGGGTACTAAGCCCAGGGCCTCGAATGACGAAGGTTGTACCACCGGCATGTCCTTGGTTGTTTTCAGGCTCGGACAAGCCACGATCGAACCAGCGCTGGACCCGATGTAGGGGACACCCGCTGCTACGCGCCGCCGAATCGGCCCCAGCAAGTCGTGGTCATAAAGGCCTTTCAGCAGCCGGAACGTATTCCCACCGCCAACAAATATGCTCTCCGCTTCATCGATGGCTCGCGGCATGTTCGAGATATCATGAATGGAGATGAGTGAGAGGCCCATATTGCGAAAACGTTCCCGGGCCTTTGCCGCGTACGCCCCGCGGTCACGGACGGCGTATGGAACGAATAGCACGCTGGTTCCACTTCCGACAACGTCTCGAATCTCGCTTTCCGCATGATCCAGGTAGCCGCTGCCGTGCAAGGTCGAGTTGCTGATCAGTAGCAAGCGTCTGCCATCATCCATATTCACCATCGCACCTCCAGAGGCTCACGCGAGCGACTCGTACAACCCATCGATGAGATCCATCCCCCGCTGTAGAAGCTCATCATCCGGCAGGTCCTGCTTGGCCCAGCCATTCAACACTTTGTCCAGGCCCTGTCCTTCCACTCGGCTGAATTTCTCATCACCGAGGTCGGCATCATGAATGACCTCTGCAATACGCTTCACCCGGCTGTCCCGGATCGAGAATTGCTTGCGTAACGTCTCGAATGTGCAGTCTTCTCCCCGGTGACCGAAACCTTGCGGGCAAAACATGTCGAACGGTATAGCGTCGGGACGGGTCCCCGGTTCGTCGTGGAAAACGAAGCGGGCCTTCGGGTCAATGAATCGCCGGATCAGCCACGCCGAGGACACGCGGTCAATGCCGGGCCGCGGCCGCGTCATCCACAAACGGTTCAGATATGCTCCTGCCTTCCGTTTATCGTTGCGTCCTGCCTTCGCCGTTTCAGATTCATCGGCTTGGGCCAGCAAGGTCTCGAGCTTGCTGCGCAGCGGGTTTCCGAAGAAGTCGATATCCTGTAGCTCCAGAAACCGGCGGCGAATTCGATTCAGGTGTCCCCGGGATCTTCGGGCGGGCGAGAGTGCAGTAACTTTTTTCGCTTCGTGCAACAGCTTCTGGTAGTCGCGCGAGCGAGCTTCTACGAACAGCTGCTTTAACCGGGCGTCCGACAAATCGTCGAAGCCCTGTACCTGGACGACCGATGCCTGCCCTTTGTAGGTGCGAATCGCTGTAGCCAGCCACTCCATGCGCTCCTGGTTCGGTGCCGAGTTGGGCAGAACGTAACCCGAACTGCGCAGAGCCAGCATCCCGTATCGTTGCAGCTTCCGCCATACTTCCACTCTCTGGCTGGCACTCTTGGCAGGAAGGCTGAAAACCAGCAATAGCCATGGCGTCGAAGGTTTGCTAGGTACAGACATTGCATGAATGATATACATATAACACAGCATATGCAAGCGCAAGATTCGTATACGCAAGGTCGATGAACCCGCTGCTGTGGAGGATCTCTTCTGTCAGGAAGGGAAAGTCAGGTTATTGTCTGGCACGGGCAATTTGGATGAGCTTGGGCAGCGTCGTTTTCTTCGTGGACAGATAGATCCATCTTCGTCTATGAAATCGGTCATGGGCGCAATTTAGGATTTACCGGCATTCCGCGGCCGCTCCCGCGCGGGCGAAAAACGGTAGCAGTAAACCGTGCCGAAAATCAGCAACAGCCCGCCCCACCAGATGCTGGCGTGATGATTCAGAGCCAACACCGGGTTATCCGCATGAGAGGCAATCTCCCACATCCCCGCTCCCGTGATCAAAACGCCGTTCACCAACATCGACACACCGATGAAAAACCATATGGACAAGGAACCGCCAGCTTTCATTGTTCCTCCCTACCAGAAAATGATTTGCAGGATCACAAACACAGCGCCCACCACTACCGCCCAGAAAACCGGCCGATGGAAAACCGAAACGTGTTCTTCGTGCGGAACGTCCGTCAGCCCATAGACTAGACCTCTCAATTCGGCATCTGGTCTGGGCTTTGTGACCAGGCTGACCACGACCGTAACCACCACGCAGATCAGGCAGCACCACAGCGCCCGGAACATGTTCTGAGCTTGCTCCTGTGCCCGGGACGACAGCGCCACGTATTTCACCGCCTCGGGATTGACCTTCACCCAGGCCCACATGCCGACCGAAGATAGGGTCCCGGCAAATAGTCCCCAGAAACCGCCCGCCGGGGTCGCCCGTTTCCACAGCATCCCCAACAGGACCGTGCCAAACAGAGGAGCGATGAAGAAGCTGAAGAGTGCCTGCACGTAATCCATGATGCTCTGAGATTGCATCACCAGATATGCCGTGCCGATACTCACGCCCACGCCCAGCAGAGTGCACCAGCGGCCCATCTTCACTTTCGCGTCGTCCGACGCCCGCTTGTTGATCAGGGCGCCGTAGATGTCATAGGTCCAAACGGTGGCAAAGGCGCTGACGTTGCCCGCCATCCCGGACATAAATCCAGCAATCAGCGCGGTAATGCCGAGGCCCAGCAGGCCGGGTCCGCAGTAGCGCGCCAGCATGAGCGGCAGAACTTCGTCGTAGCCGTGCAGGCCCTGCGCTCGTCCCGCGTCGGACCACGCGAGATCGCCGGGCACGAGCCGCAGCAGATTGCCCGTATGCGGATCGCGCAGCAGCGCCAACCCCAGCAGGCCGGGAAGGATGACGATGAATGGAACCATCATCTTGAAAGCCGCCCCAATAATGGGTGCAAGCTTGGCCGAGCGCAGGTCTTTCGCAGCCAAGACGCGCTGAATGACCAGAAAGTCGGTGGTCCAGTAGCCCATAGAAAGTACTACGCCGAGTCCAAAAACGATGCCGACCCAGTTGATTCCCATCGGATTGTTCCCAAAGTCGCCCAGGGTCGACCACAGATGGGTATACGAGCTCGGGTTTGCCACGTGCTGCTCGGTGAGATTCTGCAGAATCCGCGCCTTCAATCCGCTCCAGCCGCCGGTTTCCACCAGCCCCAGAATCGGGATCAGCAACGCGCCCGCCCAGATCAGAAAGAACTGCAGGACTTCATTGAAGATCGCCGACCGCAGGCCGCCAAGGGCTACATAGACGGCAACCGTGATCGACGAAACCCAGATGCTGACGTGAATGTCCCATCCCAGGACGACCCGCATCACCACCGCCATGGCGTACATGTTGATGCCGCTCATCAACACGGTCATGAAGGCGAACGAAATCGATGCCAGTGTCCGGCTGCTCTCCCCAAAACGCAGCTTGAGATATCCGGGAACCGAGTGCGTTCTGCAGATGTGGTAGAACGGCATCATCACCAGCGCCAGGAACAGCATGGCCGGGATGGCGCCGATCCAATACCAGTGCGCGGCCAGGATGCCGTACTTATACGCGTTCCCGGCCCAGCCCATGAGTTCCAGCGATCCCAGGTTCGCCGACAAGAACGCCAGGCCCGCCACCCATGCGGTCATCTCGCGTCCGGCCATGAAGAAGTCCTCGCCCGTGTTGGCGCGCTCCTTCAAGTACAGCCCAATCGCCAGGACCAGCGCGAAATAGAAAACGATGATGACAAGGTCCACCGGTGACAAGTGGACCAGCGTGGATACCGCCAGCAATGCAGGAGCAAGGATCGCAAGACTATGGATCATTGAGTTTTTCTCTGGCCTTAGTAGGCGTCCGCGGTGTCAAAGCTCCTGGCTACCAACTGCCCGAAACGTCATCTCGATGGCTTTGCTCCGCGTCTTCCGCTTCCACCGGAAGAAAAGATCCGCGTAAGTCTGCGTGATGTAGTCCGCGGACTGAATTTGCAGCGCTCGCGCCGTGCGGTCAATCCAGCGCGGAGTTCCCTCGATTTCGCCGAAGATGCCGATGGGTGTTTGGTCGAGCACCACGTGCCCGGCGCCGTCGCTCCACTCCGCGCGGTACTTTTCGTAGCGGAACGTCGCCGCATATCCGAGCGTGCGGAGAATGGCGTCCATCTGCTCGCCGTTTTGCACTCGTGTCTCGAGTTCCACGCGCATCTTGTGGCGTCCGGCCTTGCCTTTGGATTTGTGCGTCAGCACCCACTGATCCCCGTACTTGCGCAGCCGCAGGAGCTGCCCCCGCCGGCGCAACTTCTGGCCCGGCAGATCATAGAGAGCATTCATCTCGTGAGTCGATGGCGTGACCTGCTTGAATCCAGCGCGTCTAAGCGCCCGAGTGAGCGCCCGCAGATCCGCGATGCGGAATTTGATCTCGACTTCCTTGCCCATTTTGAAATCTTAATCGCCGAAGACAGAAAAAGCTTGAACCGCAGAGTACGCAGAGCGCGCCGAGGAAGCAAGAAATGAAGTTTCAGAGTGAAGAAGGAATTTGCTGCTGGTACCTGAAGCCGGTTGCCCGGAGAATAGGAAACCAGCCTTTCTCGGCGAACTCGGCGTACTCTGCGGTTAAAGCTTTTCTTTGGGCTCGACGGGAGACTCTCGCCGCTGGAACCAGCTCATGTGTGGCAGTTCGCGCTCGACGTTCCGGCGTTTCGCAATTAGTTCCGCCGTGATCGATATAGCGATTTCTTCAGGGGTAATCGCGCCAATGTCGAGTCCCACAGGCGCGTGCACGCGGTCAAACAGAGGCGCGGCCAATCCTTCTTTCTGCAGTTCTTTGAATATGGCAATCGTCTTCCGTTTCGATCCGATCATCCCCACGTACCGCGCCGGGGTCTGCACGGCCCAGCGCAGCACCCGCATGTCGTCGTGGTGTCCGCGCGTGACGATCACAATATAGGAGGATTCACTCACCGATAGCCCCGCCATCGCCTGGTCGAAATCTTCCGCGATCACCTGCTGCGCGTCAGGAAAGCGCTCGCGGCTGGCATACGCCTCGCGATCATCGACTACCGTGATGTCGAATCCGGCAATGTGCGCAATCTTGTAAAGGCTCGCTGCAACGTGACCTGCACCGAAAATATAAAGCTCTGCTGGAGGGAGGACCGGCTCCACAAAGATCTCCAGCGTCCCCCCGCAAACCAGGCCCGTATCGTACTTCGGATCGTTGTTCAGATCGAAGGTGAGCGTCCGCGGCCGCTCCGATTCCATCACCTCGCGCGCCGCCTGCCACACCTCGGCCTCGACGCATCCGCCGCCAATCGTTCCCACAATCGAGCCGTCGTCGCGCACCAGCATCTTGGCCGTCTTGAACGAAGGAATCGACCCGCGCACGTTGACGATGGTGGCCACCGCGCCCCGGCGCCCATCTTTACGCAAGCGGACGATCTCCTCGTAGATATCCATGCAGGTGATTATGGTGTGGTGAACGGTGGGAGGTCAAACGGAGACTCCGCAGCTCCTTGATCTGCTTCGTGCGCCTTGGTGCCCCTTCGTAGTTCAAGGTCTTCCTCTGTGTCCTCTGTGCTCCTCTGTGGTTAAGATTGTTCTTAAGATTGTCCTATGTCATTGTGCTAGCTTGTAGGGTTCAATCCCGGCCGTTGAAGTCAGAGGAGCGCCATGAAAGCCGTCCGTATCCATCAGTTCGGTGGTCCGGAAGTTCTGAACTACGAAGATGTTCCCGATCCCACGCCGCGCAAAGATCAGGTCCTCATCCGCGTCCGCGCCTGTGCTCTCAACCACCTCGACGTCTGGGTGCGCAAAGGATTGCCCGGCGTCAATCTGCCGCACATCCTGGGCAGCGATACGGCCGGCGAAATTGTCGAAGTCGGCGAATACATCTCCGACCTCAAGCCCGGACAGCGCGTGCTGCTGGCCCCGATGTCGTTCTGCAATCGTTGCGTGAAGTGTGTTGCCGGACTGCAAAACCAGTGCCGCCAGTTCACCGTGCTCGGCAACACCGTGGAAGGCGGCAACTGCGAGCTGATCGCCGTGCCTGCGGTCAACGTTATTCCAATTCCGGATGCGCTCGACTTCAACGAGGCCGCCAGCGTGCCGCTGGTTTTCCTCACCGCCTGGCACATGCTCATCGGACGCGCTGCCATCCGCCCGGGCCAGACCGTGCTTGTGCTCGGCGCCAACTCCGGCGTCGGCACCGCGGCCATCCAGATCGCCAAGCTCTTCCACGCGCGCGTCATCGCCACCGCCGGTGACGAGCGCAAGATGGAACGCGCCCGCGAACTTGGCGCCGACTTCGTCATCAACCACTACCAGCAGAAGATCGCGCAGGAAGTCCGCAAGATCACCAACTTCGAAGGCGCTGATATTGTCGTCGAGCACGTCGGCGTCGCGACTTGGGAAGAAAGCGTGAAATCGCTCAAAGCCGGAGGTGCGCTCGTGACTTGCGGCGCCACCACGGGACCGCAAGTCGCTCTCGATCTGCGCTTCCTTTTTTCGCGGCAGCTTGCGCTACTGGGCTCCTACATGGGCACGATGAGCGAACTCCACGAAGTCCTCGGGCACGTCTTCGCCGGACGCCTCAAGCCCGTGATCGATCATATTTTCCCCCTGGAAGAAATCCGCGCCGCGCACGAATACATGGAGCGCAGCCAGATGTTCGGCAAGATCGTGCTGAACCCCTAGGCTTAACGGCAGAGCTGGCGGAGTTCGCAGAGAAGAACTACATTGGCTGACCGACTGTCCTGCGGCGCGCGCCGAGAAGATGAGGCCACGGCCCCCGTGGTTCCCACCCTTCGCAAAAGGCGCGGAGGGTGGAGCAGCCTCGGGTTTACTGTTTGATGGAGAAGGTCACATTCACGTGGGTGCCGTCATCTTCGGTTCCCAGGCTTACCATGACGGCGCGTTTGTTGGCTTTGTCTTCGCCGGAGACCATGCCTCCGACTTTTCCATCGGAGTTGCTGGTCATGTTGGACACGGCAAAGCCCGCCGATTTCAGAGAGTCACCATAGAATGATATGACCTTGTTGGCCGGGTCCTTGGTGACAAACGTGTAGGAACCCGTCTGCTCACTGCCGCTGCTGGCGGAGAATGTGCCTTGCGGAGAAGATCCCGGATACACTGGCACCCAATCGGGCGTTTTGTCCGAACTGTTGCCGATCTTCATGGTGCCTTCGGGGCCTTTCATCTCCATGCTGGCGTTTGCCCCCTCACCCGTCATGGTCATTGAGGTCGTTTTGCCGTTCTCGTCGGTAATGACCATGGCCTTCTTCTGCGGGTCGAACTTCATGGTTACGACCTTGCCGGTTTTCTTGTCGCGGACGGTGATGGTTCCGGCATTGTCGTCGCTCGAAACGATCTCCGTGTCAGGACTCATGGCAACGGCCATCTTCGCGGTGGCGAGACCGGGGTTCTTCTTCATTAAGTCCGAATCGAAGCCGGCCTGCTTCGCCTTGTGCATGGCGTAGAAGCCGAGTACGGCGCAACTGGCAAAAGAAATCAGGATGAGCCCCACAACGATGCCGACAATCCACAGAATTATTTTGGCTCCTGAACTCTTCTGGGGCGCGGGCGGGGCGCCGCCGGGTGTTTGCGGACTGGACGGGGTACTGGACATGGGAGTCTCCTCTCCTTGGAACATGGCTTGAAAGCTGCGACGGACGGAAGAAGCCGCGCGTCTGAAGAACGCGCTATTATACGCGCGAAGGGACCAGTAAACGAGACCACCTCATCGACAACTGATGTAAGCAGGTGATTTCACTTTCGAGCCGGGCAATGAGTGAAATCGCACTCTCGTGAGGGAAGCCTTTCCTCTGCGCACTCGGCGGCCCTCTGCGGTTAAAATAGAACCCATGGCGCAAGACCTCAGCTTTGGCCCCTACGTTGACATTGAAGACGGCAAGAGAGTCGTCAAGGAACTGACCTTCGGCAACGCTGCCCCGGAAGGCATTGTGCTGACCACGCTCGACTCGGCCGTCAACTGGATGCGCAAGAATTCCATCTGGCCCATGACGTTCGGCCTGGCCTGCTGTGCCATCGAAATGATGTCCATGGGCGCGTCGCGTTTCGATATTGCCCGTTTCGGCGCCGAAGTGTTCCGCCCATCGCCGCGCCAGTCGGACCTGATGATTATCGCCGGCCGTGTCTCGAACAAAATGGCGCCAGTCATTCGCCAGCTCTGGGAGCAGATGCCGGAACCGAAGTGGGTAATCTCGATGGGAGCCTGCGCAACTTCGGGTGGCGTGTTCAACAACTACGCGCTCGTGCAGAGCGTTAATCAGGTGATCCCGGTCGACGTCTACGTTCCCGGTTGCCCGCCGCGTCCCGAGCAACTGATCTACGCCATCACGTTGCTGCAGGAGAAGATCCAAAAGGAACGCGGCACGCTGAAGAGAGCGTTGAACCTGGTAAGCGAATAGCGAAACGAAGCTTCCCAGAGCCTAGCGCCTAAAGCCCAGAGCCTATTCTCACTGTTTCATCTTGGTCGCCAGCTGCCGCTCGGGCGGCGTCATCTGGTTCCACACTGCGCTCAGGTCTTTCTCCAGGATCTGATTATTCGGATCCACTCGTAGTGCCAGGGCAAACCATGAATACGCGGTCGGCAGATCGCGGGGCACACAGTGGCCGGTGGCATACATGGTTCCGAAGGTGCTCCGCGCCCGCGCATGTTGCTTGGCCGATGCCGCTTTCAGATACTTGACCGCCTCGTCACAGTTCACCGGCACGCCCCGGCCATAGAGATACGCCTCGCCCCTGCGGAAAGCGGCATCGCCAGTGTCGGCGGCCGTCACCGTGACCGCAGGTTTGGGAGCTGGTACGGCTGCCCGGTCAACACGCGTGGTCGTATGCTGAGCGGGCTTCGCTAGGGCTGCGGGTTTAGCCGCTTGCTCAGGCGCACGTGGCTTGGCGGCCGCCACCGCAACGGTTCCTTCGGGCTTGCTCACTGGACTAGCGCCTGCCGGGGCGGGTGCTTTCTCCGCCACTGCGGGTGTTTCTGCGGAAGGCGAAGGACTCAGCTTCGCGGCATCTGCCTGCTTGGCTTCCGGCGCCTGCGGTTGCGTCGCCGGTTTCTCCGCAGGAACCTCGCTCGTTCCCGCTTGCGGAGCTGCTACTGGCTGCTTTTGGCTTTCGCCGATGGCGACATAGTTCGTATACGTCCACCAGATCGCGGCACCCAGAGCCGCCAGCAGTATCAGCAGTAGAAGCTTGCGGCCACCCGTCTTGGGCTCTTCCGGCTCAAAAAACGGGTCTGCGCCTGAAAATGCTTTCTCCCTCAGCGTATCCAGGGTCGGCTCGCCCAACCCCAGCATGGAAGGCCCGCTGATCGGCTCCGCGCGCTTCTCGGCTCCGGCTTTGCGCGGATTTGCGGGAATGGTCAATGCCACGGGAATGGCGCTTTCCCGCACGGTCTCAGCCTTGGGCGGGCTTGCCGGCATCGCCTTTTCCAGCACTGCCCCGCACATTCCACAGAAGCGAAAAGTGTTCGCGTTTACCTCGTTGCGAGGTATTCCGTTCGATGCCCGGAGTTTCCTCCGGTCAATTCCATATTAGAATTCCATTCGCCTTACGGGAAGCCGATGCCGAAATCGAAAGCTAACAAGGTCCAGCCCGTCCCCAAGTCGTTTCCAGCGACCCTCGAGTGCATGAAGTCCCGCTTGAACTGGACCATCATTCACATTCCTTTCGATGTCGCCAAGGTGTGGGGACGTCGCGGCCAGCTTCGGGTCAAAGGCGAAATCAACGGCTTTGCGTTCCGGACGTCTCTTTTTCCCACCGGCCAGGGCGGACACATCCTGCTGGTTAACAAGCGCATGCAAAAAGGGGCCCGCGCAGTGGCCGGGACGGTAGCCCGTTTCCAGATCGAGCCTGACACGGAGAAGCGCGTCGTCACCGTCCCCGCAGAATTCAACCGCATCCTGACCGAAGAGCGAACACTTCGGCGCTGGTTCGACCAGTTAAATCATTCCACGCGTAACGACATTGCCAAATGGGTGAGTGAACCCAAGAGCCCCGAGACTCGTGTTCGTCGCGCCGAACAGATTGCTGAGCGTATGCTCGCCACCATGGAGGCGGAGCGCGAACTCCCTCCCATCTTGCAGGTCGCGTTTTCGCGCAACCCGGCCGCGCGGGAGGGCTGGGAACTCATGACCGCCGCGAAGCGCCGCGGTCACTTGTTTGGGATTTTTGGTTATCGAACGCCAGAATCGCGCGGCCGTCGCGTCGACAAGATGCTCGACGAAGCTTCCGCAATCGCTGAAGGGGCGAGGGACAGAGATAGGTAGATCGCCTAGACTTCAGCCAATTCTTCTTCGAGTAGCTGTTTGTTGTAGAGGTCGGTGTAGTAACCGTTGCGGGCGATGAGTTCGTCGTGGGTGCCGAGTTCCACGATTTGTCCGCTGTGAAGCACGGCAATGCGGTCGGCATTGCGCACGGTGGAAACGCGGTGGGAGATAAAGATGGTCGTGCGTCCGAGCATGATTTCGCGCAGGTGGTTGAGGATCTTGTCCTCGGTGTGCGTGTCGACGCTGGAGAGGGCATCGTCCAGGATCAGGATGCGCGGGCTGCGCAGCAAGGCGCGGGCGATGGCCGTGCGCTGCTTCTGCCCACCGGAGAGGGTGATGCCGCGCTCGCCAACCGTGGTGCTGTAAGTCTCGGGGAAGCTTTCGATGTCCTGGGCGATATTGGCGGCTTCGGCGGCGGCTTGCACTTCGGGAAGATGAGCGTCGTGTCTGCCGAAGGCGATGTTCTCGCGGATAGTATCGCTGAAGAGAAACGTCTCTTGCGGAACGAAACCGATCTTGCGGCGCAGAGTGTCGAGCGGAAACTCGCGAATGGGCTTGCCGTCAATGAGCACGGCTCCCGGCAGGGCGTCGTAGATTCGCGGGATCAGGTTGACTAGAGTCGTCTTGCCGGAGCCGGTCGGGCCGACAATCGCGAGGCTCGAGCCGGCGGGAATGTGCAGGTTGATGCCGTTCAGGACGGGCACGCCGTTGTAGGTGAAGTTGAGATTGCGGAATTCGACTTCGCCCTGGATGTCGAACAAGTTGATGGAGAGCCGGGCGTCCTCGCCCGGCTGGACGCGCGAGACGCCCGTCCCTCCAACCAACGCGGGCTCGTCGGCAATTTCGGGCTGCTCGGTCAGGATTTCATTGATGCGTCCCATGGACGCGGTGCCGCGCTGGAAGATGTTGATCACCCATCCGAGGGCGATGACCGGCCAGGTGAGTTGCACCATGTAGGTGTTGAAGGCAACGAAGTCGCCGACGGTCATGCGGCCAAGGAGGACTTGGCGTCCGCCGAGCCACAGGACGATGACGACGGCGACGCCCAGCATAAGTTCGAGCGTCGGCCATAGCATGCCCATTAAGCGGACTAAGCCGAGGCTGCGGCGGATGTATTCCTGATTGGCGCTCTCGAAGGAGGCGATCTCCGCCTGTTCCTGCACATAGGCGCGGATGACACGGGCGCCGGAGAAGTTTTCCTGGGCGCGCGCCGAGATGTCGGAAAACATGGCCTGGATGCGCTCGAATCGCTCGTGAATCTGGCGTCCGAAATACTGGATTACGATGCTGGCGATCGGCAGCGGCAGAAATGCATAGATCGTCAGCTTGGGGCTGATCGCGAGCATGAAGGCCAGAGCGCCCGCCGTGAAGACAATCGTGTTTGCCGAATACATGATCGCCGGGCCGAGCAGCATGCGAACGGCGTTCAGATCGTTGGTGGCCTTGGCCATGATGTCGCCAGTCCGATTGCGCTGGTAGTAGGAGTAGGAAAGGTGCTCGAGATGGGCAAAGAGATCGTTGCGCAGGTCGAATTCGATGTCGCGCGAAATGCCGATGACGACCCAGCGGGTCAGAAACTGAAAGATACCCTTGGCAAAGGCGACCGCTATCACCAGCAGAGAGTACGTCAGCAGTTTCTGGCGGGTCACGCCGTGACTTAAGGCGTCCACGGCGCGGCGAATCACTTGCGGGAAGAGAATCCAGATACCGTTATTGAACAGTACGCAAAGACCGCCCCAGAGAAGGCCGCTGCGGTAGCGCTTCAGGTAGGGGACGAGGGGACGTAGGCTCTTCGGCACCATGAACTGTTGTAGATGAGATTGTAGCAGCGCGGGGTGCGGATTTTCTGGCTGACGGACCGAGCACCAGAACGGCGGCCGTCAGGAGGACAGCGGTCCAGAGTAGCAGCAAGCCTTCGGTGGCGAACATCAGTCCCGAGTAGAGCAGGTCAGCGCGTTCCATGGGGACTCCGGTTTTTAAAAAGCCGGGCGAAAACCGAAACTTGGGGTTCCAGTCCGCGCCCGGGTAGGAGAGAGACGTTACGAGATGTGCCTAGTCGGACGGCGGTTCCGGCATATGTCCCATATGTTGCATGTGTTTTTGCATGCGCTGTTCACGCTTGGCCTGAAGCTGGGCGAACTTCGTTTTCTGGTCCGGCGTCAGGACCTGAAGCATTTCCGACTTGATGCGGGCATGCTGGACGGCAAGTTCAATCATGGTCTGCGACTGCTGGGTCGCGAGCGCGCGCACCTTGGCTTCATCAAATGTTCCGCTCTGGTCGAACTGATTCATCTGGCTGTGGAACTGCTTTATCTGCTGCATCAGCGGGGCCAGGGTGGGCTTTTCTTTCTGCATGATGGCTCTGATCTGATCTTGCTGCGCGCTGCTGAGGTCGAGGTAGTCAGAGTAGAAGCCAAGCATGTGCTCGAAGCCGCCCGGGCCACCGTGACCGCGCATGCCTTGTGCGAGCGCGGCGGCAACTGCAAGAATGACGACTGCGCCGACTATCAGAACTTTTGTGCGGGTCGATTTCATTGTTTCCTCCTGCGGTGCGGGTGGCAGTCCCGAGTCACCGTGCTCATAAGAACACTTCCCGGCAAAAGATGCGGTAAAGAGTCGGTCAAGCGCGGTAAAGTTTTGTAAAGGCAGCTAGTGGCTTCTGGCTACTGGCGGGCAACACCTGAACCGGCTTGCTAGAAGCTAGTGGCTAGGAGCTAGCGGCGATTCTCAGCAATCACAAATCTTTACCGATGGCTGGCCGGACAGGTGCTAGAACAATGACTAGACGCATGGATCATGTACTGGTAGTGGATGACGACGTTGAACTCTGCGGGCTGGTACAGGAGTATCTGACCGCCGAGGGCTTCACGCTGAAGGCCGTGCATGACGGCGAGACGGGCCTGCAACAGGCCCTCACGAATGAGTATGTGCTGGTCGTGCTCGACGTGATGCTTCCGGGGATGAATGGTTTCGAAGTGCTGCGCCGGATTCGCAGCGTGTCCAAGGTCCCAGTCCTGCTGTTGACCGCCCGCGGTGAAGATGTGGATAGGATCGTTGGCCTCGAAATCGGCGCGGACGACTATCTTCCCAAGCCATTCAACCCGCGCGAGCTGGTGGCGCGGATTCGGGCGATCCTGCGTCGAGCCAAGCCCGCCAAGGCCGCAGACGCTGTGCCGGAGATTTTGAGCGTGGGAGACGTCGAACTGGATCCGGCCACGCGAACCGTTCTGCGAGCCGGGCAGCCGGTCGAGCTCACCTCCGTGGAGTTCAACCTGCTGGAAGTGTTGTTGCGGGAGGCGGGACGGGTCGTCACCCGGGAGCGGCTGGTAAATGCGGTGCTGAGCCGGAAATTCATGCCGTTCGACCGCAGCATCGACATGCACGTCAGCAAGGTGCGGCGGAAGCTGGGCGACTCGGACGAAAACGGAGATCACATCAAGACAATTCGCGGGGTAGGGTATATGTTTGCGCGGCCGGCGAAGGCGCGGAAATGAAGAGCCTCTTCCTCAGGATTTTTCTGTCATTCTGGGCCGCGCAAGCATTATTTGTGGTGCTGGCCATTCTGGTAACGATTGCCATACGTCCCGCTCGGCATACTGTCGAGAACACGGCCCCACAAATCCTGGCGGAGGTTGTGAACGCGTATCAGAATGGCGGCGAGCGCGGCGCGTTCGACTACGAGGAGGAACTGCATCGGACCCAAGGGGTGAGGGGATTCGTGTTCGATCCAACCGGCCGGGAGCTGGCGGGCCGGATGCCACCGCCGTGGGTTGAGGAAATACGGCGCGGGGGCGCGCCGCGTCATCGTGGGTGGATCGAGAGTCTGCTGCCGCCTCGGATTTCCCGGCAGGCGTTGACGCTCGACGGGAAGCGATACACGCTGGTGCTGGAGCTTCCACCTGGCCGCACGGCTTTCTTCGGGCCTCATGACATCCCGGGGCTGGGAATATTCATCGCGGTAATTTCCTCGGGATTGGTTTGCTACCTGCTTGCGTGGTCCATGACGAGCCCGGTGGCGCGTCTTCGAAGAGCCGCGCAGAGTCTGGCCGCCGGCGACTTGACAGCACGTTCGGGGGCGCCGGTGCGGGGGCGGCGCGACGAACTCGCAGAGTTGATGCGCGATTTCGACCGCATGGCCGAACGCATCGAAGGGCTGGTGGAATCGCAGTCCCGGCTCCTGAAGGATGTTTCGCACGAGTTGCGCTCTCCGCTGGCAAGACTAAGCGTGGCCCTGGGGCTGGCTCAGCAGAGAGCGGGGCCGGAAATTGAGGCCTCGTTGAAACGCATCGAAATCGAGGCGGATCGACTGAACCAGTTGATTCAGCGGTTGCTCACGATCTCGCGGCTGGAATCGGGAACGGACGGCATCCACAAGACGAAGCTGTCGCTTCGGGAACTGGTGGATCATGTGGCCCGCGATGCGGAGTACGAAACCCCGGGCCGCGGCTGCCGGGTAAGCGCGGATGGGGCTGACGAATTCCTGGTCGAAGGCGATCCCGAGTTGCTGCGGAGCGCCATCGAGAACGTGGTTCGAAATGCGACGCGCTACACGGCCGAAGGCACCCTCGTCGAGATCCGGTTGGAGCGGCAGACGACGTCTCCGGGAGAAGAAGTCGTGATTCGCGTGCTGGACTCCGGTCCCGGGGTGCCCAGCGAAGCTCTCGAAAGGATTTTCCAGCCCTTTTACCGCCTGGACGACGCGCGCAACCGGCAGACCGGTGGAGCGGGATTGGGATTATCGATCGCCGATCGCGCGGTCAGGCTGCATGGCGGCCAACTCCGAGCATCTAATCGGCCTGAGGGCGGATTAGAGGTCGAAATCCGGATTCCGGCGGTTTCCGGGTTTGCTCTTCCCGCTCATTCCTGATACACAAGTATATTTCAGCCAAGAGCTTCGGTCTCCGTGACGGCAGGCGGGAGATTGCCTGTGGACGGGAAGCGGCTGTCCACCCCAATCGGCGGAAAACGCGTCGATCGGGAACCCCTTTGGGAGAACAGATGTCGAAGAAAACACGCGGAGTGGTAGGGCTCGTGGCCCTGTGCGGCCTGAGTTTGTTTCTGCTCAACTGTGGCAGCACCGTGAACCGGTCGTCGGGACTCCTGTATGTGCTCAGCCAGGGTTCGAGCGCCGTCAGTTCCTACGCGATTAACCTGAGCAGCGGGGGCCTGTCGCTGATCAATTCCAACGCCAGCACGTGCCCTACGGCGCCCTGCGGGCTTCCGGTGACTATTCTCCTGGATTCAAACAGTTCGGCTGCCTTCGTTTTGGACCAGGGGTTCCGTGATCCTGACCTGACGCATGTACCCCCCCAAGCCCTTCCACCCGCGGTCTATGGCTACACCGTGAAGAGCGACGGCAGTCTTTCGGCCCCGGGCTCGCCGGTGACTCTGAGCCAGCCAGCGGATAACGACACGGCGGTGGCGATGGTGCGCGATCCGGCGGGCAAGTTCTTATTCGTTCTGAATCAAGGCACGATCCCCTCGCCGGCGGGCTGCCCGCGTGACCCTGACCCGAACAAGATACCCCCGGGCAATGACGCGTGTCCGTCGCTCTCCGTCTTTACCATGCAGGCAGGCTCGACAACTTTGTCGTTGGTAGGAGGGAAACCGATCCGCCTGGGAAGGATCCCAACTTCGATCGCGGCCATCAATACGACCGCCCAAACGCTGCTTTACATCACCAGTAACCAAGACTTATCCAGTAATAACAACGACAATACCGTCAGTGGGTACAGCGTCGATGCGTCCGGCAACGTGACCGAACTGCCGGGGTCGCCCTATACGACGGCATCGAATCCGAGCGCGGTGGTTGCGGTGACTACGTCTCCAATTGGAGGAACGGGCGGTCTGTTCCTGTATGTGACCAACGTGACGACGAACAGCGTGAGCGCGTACCAGGTGTGTACGGTTCAAAGCGCGAGTTGCACTCAACAGAATGTAACGAACTTGACCTTGCTGCCGGTTGGGACTCCGACCAACGCCGGAAGCAACCCGGTCGCCATGGTCGTCGACCCGACGAGCCAGTTCCTTTATGTCGTGAGCGAGAATTCCAGCCAGGTGTTCGGTTTCCGAATTAACGCGACGCAGGGCACGCTCAGTGCTCTGAATCCGCCGAACATGAACACAGGCAGCCTGCCGGTGGCGCTGGCCATGCATTCGAGCGGGAAGTTTCTATTCGTGTCCAACAACTCCTCGAGCAACATCTCGAGCTTCAACCTGGATACGACGAGCGGCGCGATGAGTTCGCCGACCACGATTACGAGTTTCGCGCAGCCGGCTGGGCTGGTGTCACAGTAGGACTTGAGAAGCGAGTAGCGAGTTAGTTCAAAAGCACTCGCTACTCGCTTCTCGCGACTCGCCTTACGTAGGCATGCGGAGGATCAGATATCCTCCGATAAAACCGAAGACCAGATCGGGAGACCAGGCAGCCACCGCAGGCGGAAGTTGGCTCAGGTTGCCCATGGCCTCAAAGAGGCCCGAGATCGTCCAGTAGACAACCCCGATCCCGATGGCGGTGGCCACCCCGGCAATCGTGCCCCGTTTCCCGGCGGAGAGCGCGAAGGGGATGGCGAGGATGGCCATGACCAGCGTGATCAGCGGGTAGGCAATCTTCTTTTGCAACTGCACCCGCAGCCGCACCACATCGAAGCCACTCTGCTCCAGGTCGTGAATGTAGCGCCGCAGTTCCTCGTAGCTCATTTCCGAAGACTGCTTGATCTCCTTCTTGAAGTATGCGGGCGCCTCGGTTAACTCCGGAAAGGTGGCCACGTCAAACTGGCGGTAGTTCTGAATGGCGGATCCGCTGAGGCTGCGCTCCCATCCTTGCTCGTAGACCCAGCGGCCCATGGGATCGGACCAGTGCGCGCGTTCCGCGCTGATGCGGTTCGTGATCTCGAAAGTGTGTGGATCGAAGCGGTAGACGGAAATGCCGCCAAAGACGTCGCGGTCCGGATCGAAGAACTGATAGTAGTAAATGTCGGAGTGCTGGCCGAAGATCCATTTGCGATCGGGACGCAGATAGGTTTGCGCAGGCTTGCCCTTGATACGGTTGCGCAGGGCATCCTGGCGCTTGTTGGTGTAAGGCAGATAGAGCTGGTCGGAGAGAAAGAGACCTCCGGCGACCACGGTGGAAGCGATCAGCACCGGCACGATGATGCGATACAGGCTGATGCCGGTGGCTTTGATGGCGGTGATTTCGTTGGTTCGCTGCAGCAGCCCGAAGGTTAGAAGCACGGCCAGCAGCATGCTGAGAGGCGTGGTGTTGTAGAGGAAGTAGGGCGTTACGTTGAGGAGATATTCGCCGACGGTCAGCGGCGACACCTGATTCCGCAGAATGTCGCCGAGCAGTTCGAACAGCGTGAAAACGAGCAACAGCAGCAGAAAAGTTGCGACGATCAGGGTGAGGTAGACGGTGAAGTCGCGCAGCACATATTCATCGAGGATGGTGGGGAAGTGAAGATTAAACAGGCGCCAGCGACGGGAGAGGCGGTCCGCAGCCGTTTCCCGATGAGCCATGCTCGCGGACGCGCCGTTCAGCGCGGGCTGCAACCGGGTGGAAGAACTGGGTGTCTTCGATCGGAACCAGGCTCGGATCGGTGAGATTTCAATCGGGCGGCGTTCGGATCGCCAAAGCAGGAATATCCCGCCGATCAGGAACGCCGCGTCGGCGAGCCAAACACCGGAGGCGGGAGAGAGTCGCCCTTGACGCGCGAGCGAGACTCCAATAAGGGAAAGCGAATAGTAGAGAAAAACAAGCAGGATCGTCAGCACAAAGCCGCTCGATTTCCCGCCCCGTTTCGAAGACAAGCCGAGCGGAATGCCCACAAAGGCCAGAACGATACACGCCGTCGGCAGTGCGAGCCGGCGGTGAAATTCAAGCAACGTCCAGCGGCGAGTGACCGGGTCCCCGGTTCGCGCCGCATGCAGCAAGTCCCAGATCGGCATCTCCCCCATCGAGACCGGTTCCTGTCCCTGGGTACCTTGAGGCGCGGGAATGTGGATGGGGATGTCGGTGGTCTGGAAAGTCGAGATCTGGTAGCGGTCAGGATTCTTAGGATCTGCTTCGTGAGTCGACCCGTTCGTGAGGTGCAGGTCGAGCGTGTCGGGCCCCTGGCTGACCAGCAGTCCCTCGCGCGCCAGGATGATGCGGGGTGTGAGCGGGTCGCTCAAATCGGCTAGGAAGACACCCTTCCAGATGGCCGCACCGGTCGCGGCTTTCACATCCTGCACGTAAAGAACAGACTTGGGGAAGCCTTCGTAGAAGACGCGCGGCTGCACTTCAAACGAGGCTTGGGCACCCTTGAGCCGGTTTTGCAGTTGCCCCAGGGCAGCCAGAGAGCGCGGCGCGAGATACACGCTATTGCCGAGAGCCAGCAGCCAGGCGACGACGACAAAGATGGACACGATCCGCAGGAACGTCCACACCCCGAGGCCGCTGGCGCGCATGGCAGTGATTTCACTGTCGGCCGCCAGGCGGCTCAGCCCGATGAGGATGCCGACGAGCACACCCATAGGAATGGTGTAGGTCAGCGCGACGGGAACGGTGAAGAAGAAAATTTCCGCGACGCTGGGGAGCGGGGCGCTGTTACGGACCACCAGTTCCAGAATGCGTCCCAGGTCGCGGGTGAAAAGAACAAACGTGAAAACCGCCGCGCCGATCAGGGCGTGCGAGACGACTTCGCCCAGAATGTACCGGGTGAGGATGCGCATCCGTCGGAATTGCCGAATCAATGCGAGTCTAGCACGGTCTCCAGATGGGGCGGGTTTGCATTGCCGGCGCGTTCCGTAGACAATGCCCAATTCGCTTGTACTTGGAATTCAGCAGTCTTCTGCCCAGGAGGGAAAAATGATTCTGCGTCGTGCCCTGACAGTGTTGATGGGGTTGGTGGTATCCGTCGTTGCCTGGTCGCAGCAACCCTCGGATCTGAAACCGGTCACCGACCAGTTGGCGGCTTCGATTTACACCGGGCCCTCGATGGCAACCTTGCGTGAGTTGACCGACGGAGTCGGCGGACGGTTGACCGGCACGCCGACGTACGTAAGCGCTACGGAGTGGGCGGCGGCGAAGTTCCGCAGCTATGGCATCGAGAACGTGCGCCTGGATCCGTTTACGATTCCAGCGGGCTGGGAGCGAGGATCGGCCAGCGGCCGGATGGTTGCGCCCCTGTCGCGACCGCTGTACGTGGCCTCGCTCGGGTGGTCGCCGTCGACCCCGGCGGGAGGTGTGCAGGGGACGGTGGCCGTCATTTCGGACATCGCGCCTGAGAAGTTGCAGGCGGTGGCGGACCAGTTGAGTGGAAAGATCGTGTTTCTGGATACCAGCAAGATTCTTGCAGAAGGTTATGCCAAGGCGCTGCCCAAGCTGGAAGCCGCCTGGCCGGAATTGCAGAAGGCGGGTGTGGTAGCGGTCATTGTCGCTGATCGCGAGAAGAACAATGTGCTCAATGCGCACGGCTTGCTGTGGGGCGCGCGGATGCTTCCGTTGCCCGCTGCCGAGGTCGGGATGGAAGACGGGAAGTTGATCCAGCGCGAACTGGAGCACGGCCCGGTGACGCTTCAGTTGTCGCTGGAGAACAAGACCTCCGGCGAAATGAAGGTCAATAACGTGGTAGCCGAGATTCGCGGCCGGGAGCGCCCCGACGAGTGGATTCTGATCGGCGCGCATCTGGATTCATGGGACTTCGGTACCGGTGCACAGGACAACGGCACCGGCGCGATCAGCGTGCTCGAAGTGGCGCGGGCGATGAAGGCGTTCGGCAAGGCTCCGCGCCGCAGCGTACGCTTCGCCTTGTGGGGCGGAGAAGAGCAGGGTTTGCTCGGTTCCTACGCGTACACGCAGTCGCATAAGAGCGAGTTGAGCAAGTGCACGGCCGTGCTCAACACCGACAACGGGTCCGGGCATCCGAAGGGCTGGAAAGTCGAGGGCCGCGAGGATCTGAAACAGGCCATGCAGCCCTGGAGCGACGGCTTGCTGCAAGCATTGGGCGGGGGCGATCTGTCGACCGAAACGACTTACGACACCGACCATGGCCCTTTCGTCCTGCAAGGAATCCCGTCGCTGGATCTCTGGGTAGATATGTCGAAGTATTTCGAAATCCACCACAAGCCCAGCGACACCCTGGACAAGGTAGACCTGCTGGACTTCAAAGCCGGAGAAGCGATTCTGGCGGTGACCGCCTACGCAATCGCGGAGAGCGAGCAGCCGATCGCACGCCACATCGATCACGCCGCCGTAGGAGAGATCCTGAAAAAAGCCAAGCTGGACGAGCTATTGGAACATGTAGGAGTGTGGAAGCCGTAGCCTGTGTGGCGCGGACATTCCTGTCCGCGTGCCGGCATTACCCGAACTGTATGCAGCGCGGACAAGAATGTCCGTGCCACAAGGTTCTAGTATTTCTTAAGAAACAGCGCCCCCAAAGGCGGCAGCGTCAGCCGCAACGAGTACGGACGCCCGTGCACGGGACTGTGCATCGCCTCGGCCCCGCCCATGTTGCCGATCCCAGTGCCACCATACGCCGTGCCGTCGCTGTTCAGGAGTTCGTGCCAATAGCCGCCGTGCGGGACGCCAACCAGATAGCCGACCCGCGGCACGGGCGTGAAGTTGCAAGTGACCAGCACCGTGTCTTCGGGCGATTTGCCCTTACGCAGCAGGGAAATAATGCTGGCCGGAGCATCATTGCAGTCCACCCATTCGAAGCCTCGCGGATCGTTGTCGTACCAGTGCAGCGCAGGTTCATTGCGGTACATGTGGTTTAAGTGCTCGACCCAGGTCATCAGGCCGCCATGCACAGGGTATTGCAGCACGTTCCAGTCGAGGCTGCGGTCGTGCGACCACTCGCTGACCTGTCCAAACTCGTCACCCATGAAAAGCAGTTTCTTACCGGGCTGCGCGAACATGTAGGCATACAGCAGGCGCAGGTTGGCGAACTTCTGCCATTCGTCGCCCGGCATCTTGCCGATCAACGACCCTTTTCCATGGACCACTTCGTCATGGCTCAGCGGCAGAACGAAGTTCTCATGGAACGAATAGAGCATGCGGAACGTCAGCTTGTTGTGGTGATACTGCCGATGAATCGGGTCCTGTTGAAAGTATTCGAGCGTATCGTGCATCCACCCCATATCCCACTTCATGCCGAAGCCCAGGCCGCCCAGATAAGTTGGCCGGGAGACCATCGGGTACGAAGTGGATTCCTCGGCGAAGGTCTGAATGTCGCCGTGCTCTTTGTAGCACTCTGAATTGAAGCGACGCAGAAATTCAATCGCTTCCAGATTCTCGCGCCCGCCGTACTTGTTGGGAATCCATTCTCCTTCCTTGCGTGAGTAGTCGAGATACAGCATGGAAGCGACCGCATCCACGCGCAGCCCATCGATGTGATACTTCTCAAGCCAGAACATGGCGCTCGACATCAGGAAGCTGCGTACTTCCGACCGGCCGTAGTTGAAGATGTGCGTCTTCCAGTCAGGATGGAAGCCCTGCCGGGAATCCGAGTGCTCGAACAAGTGAGTGCCGTCGAAAAATGCGAGTCCATGTCCATCGGAAGGGAAGTGCGATGGCACCCAGTCCAGAATGACCCCAATGTTGTGCTGATGAAGGACATCGACCAGGTACATGAAGTCCTGTGGCGTGCCGTAGCGGGCGGTCGGAGCGAAGTAGCCGGTGGTCTGGTATCCCCAGGAACCGTAGAACGGATGCTCCATGATCGGCAGCAGTTCGACGTGCGTGAAGCCAAGCTTGTTCAGGTATTCGGCCAGACGCGGAGCGGCCTCGCGATAAGTGAGAGGACGGTTGTGTTCTTCCGGAACACGCATCCACGAGCCCAGGTGCATCTCGTAAATGGACATGGGAGCGTGCAGCGAGTTGGCGGCGGCTCGCTTTTTGAGCCAGTCGGCGTCATTCCAGGTGTAGTTGAGGTCCCAGACCACGGAAGCAGTCCGCGGCGGTTTCTCGGCGAACAGGCCGACCGGGTCCGCCTTTTCAGCGCGGTGCCCATGGTGGTTGGAGACAATGTAGAACTTGTAGAGGGTACCTTTTCCCACACCCGGGATAAAGCCTTCCCAGATCCCTGAGCTGCCGCGCGGCTGCAGTTGGTGGGACTGCGGATTCCACCCGTTGAAGCTGCCGATCACCGACACATGGCGAGCGTTGGGCGCCCAGACGCTGAAGACGGTGCCCTGCGTTCCCTTAGACTCCACCACGTGCGCGCCCATTTTGTCGTAAATCCGGTAGTGGCTACCCTCGTTGAACAGGTAGAAATCCTCCGAGGTCAGCAGGGAAATGTCGTATCGAACGTGAGACGCTTCGGTTGCAGAGTTGGGATTCATAGTCTCGTTTTGGGTCTAGTGTATTTGAATCTTCAGAAAAATAACGCTTCCGGCTATGCCATACTGGAAAACTGCCGATGAATTAGGTTGACTTAGATAGCTATGGCCCAATTGCGAGTGGTTGTCCTTTGGCATCAGCACCAGCCCTTCTACAAGGATCTGGTTACCGGGCAGTACCGTATGCCGTGGACGCGCCTTCATGCCCTCAAAGACTACTACGGAATGGTGAAACTGCTGGAAGAGTTTCCGCAGGTCCACCAGACCTTCAACCTGGTGCCTTCGCTGATCACGCAGATCCAGGACTATGTTTCGGGCCAGGCGCAGGACCCATTTCTGCAGGTCGCCGCGAAACCTGCCAAAGACCTGACCCTTGAGGAAAGAAAGTTTGCTCTGCAGTACCTGTTTCAAGCGCACCCGGTCAATGTGATCGGGAGGTATCCGCGCTATCGGGAGTTGTGGGAACGGTTCCGCGGCGCGGGCGACTCCCCGGACCGTGCGGAAAAGTACTTTCAGCCGCAAGACTTCACCGATCTGCAGGTGCTCTCCCAGATTGGCTGGTTCGATGAGTTCTTTCTGGAAGAGAAAGACATTGCCGGTCTGATTCGCAAGGGCCGGAATTATTCGCTCGAGGACCAGCGCCTGGTGATCGCGCTCGAGCGCCACTTTCTGGGGCGTGTTCTACCCGTGCACGCCGAGGCGGCCAAGAAAGGGCAGATCGAGATTTCGACTTCGCCGTTTTACCACCCCATCCTGCCTCTGGTCTGCGATACCCAGGCCGGTGCGGTTTCCTCGCCCGGCTTGCCCTTGCCCCAGAACCGGTATCGCCATCCCGAAGACGCGCGCGAACAATTGCAGCGCGGACTCGATTTCCACCAGAAGGTATTCGGGATGCGGCCGCGAGGCGTGTGGCCCTCGGAGGGCAGCGTGTCCGAAGAGGCGATCGCGATCGCACACCGGCTCGGGGTGCGGTGGATGGCCACCGACGAAGGCGTGCTGGGCCGCAGCCTGGGCCTGTTGTTCTCACACGACGGTCATGGCCATCTGAACTCGGATCTCGCCCACCGCCTGTACACCATCCATCAATACGAGAATGGCGAGACTCGGATGAACATGATCTTCCGCGATCACACGCTCTCCGACTTGATCGGGTTCGTGTACTCCGGAATGCCCCCGCAAGAGGCCGCCGATAACCTCATCCACAAGATCAAAGAATGCGCTCAGCCCGTTCTGTCGAGCGGGCACGATGCCATGGTTCCGATCATTCTGGATGGCGAGAATGCCTGGGAGTACTATCCGCGCTCCGGACGTGAGTTCCTGCGGCGGTTCTACGACGCACTGCAGAACGATCCGGGGATCGAAGCCGTTACGGTGGAGGAGGCGATCACACGCCATAGGAACGTGAGCCCGCTGAAGTCTCTGGTGCCGGGATCGTGGATCAGTGCCAACTTCAACGTTTGGATCGGGGCGCCGGAAGACAACAAGGCCTGGGACTACCTCTATCACGCGCGTAATTTCTATGCGCAAGCCGCGGCCGCCGCCAAAGAGGAACAGCGGAAGCTGGCGTTTGAAGAGATCCTGATCGCCGAGGGCAGCGACTGGAACTGGTGGTATGGCCCCGAACACCATTCGGCCAATGATCGAGACTTCGACGAACTCTACCGCAAGCACCTCTCGAACGTGTACCAGGCGCTCGGGGGCACGCCGCCGGACTACCTGGCGCAACCGATTATCGGCGGAGTAGCGCGGCCTTCGTTTACGCCGCAAAGTGCCTACATTCATCCGAGAATCACCGGCGACATGGTGCGTTATTTCGAATGGATGGGCGCAGCGTGCTACACGGCAGACCGCCGTTCTGGAGCCATGCACGGCAAGCAGTTTCTGCTCGATGCCGTGTTCGCCGGAATCGACGAGCACAACGTGTACGGCCGCCTGGATTTTGCCGGCAAACTGCCCGAAGACAGCTTTGAGATCGTGGTGAATCTGGAATCGTGGGCAAACCACGCGTCCAAACCGCGGCGCGAGCTAAGGCTCGATGCGGCCGTCGAGGGTGGACGGTTGCTGTCCTGGAAAGTGACCGAGGGAGCAGAGGAACTGCCAACAGCGACCGTTGGGAAAACAGAATCCGCTCGAGTGGTGCTGCTGCGCAATTTTGAATTCTGTATTCCGCTAACCTGGCTGCTCGCGGCACCCATCGAGATCGAAAAAGCGCGTGGCCCCAAGAGCTCCGACGTCCTGACCACACGCCTGCGCTTACGCTTCAGCCTGTGGCAAAATCACCTGCCGGTCGATGCCTTGCCGGTGGAAGGATGGATTGAACTCGAACTGCTGTCGGAGGGGGATCTGTTGTCGCTGCAGTTGTAGGACAGTGACGAGTAGCGAGGTGCGAGCAGCGAGTCTTCATGGCCCTCGCCGCTAACCCTCAAAGAGGATTGCTCGCTCCTAGTCACTCGCTACTCGTGGCTCACTACTCACTACTGTCCCGCACTAGCACTCATCACCATCGGCCGGTTCAATTCCATCACCAGCTCGGTTCCTGCCGGCAGCATGGCCGAACGGTGTTTGCCGAGCCAGTGAGCGACGGTTGCGGAGGCGCCAATCGCACCGCCAATCAGCATCCCCTTGCCACCGGCTGCCAGGCCGCCGATCAGCATCCCACCACCAGTTCCCATGCCGACTTCGGTAAGGTCCTTGCCGTCGTGGCCCGCACCCTTGAATTGCCCTTCATTGTTGACGTCGGTGCCGCGGCCCCGGCTTGTGTCCACCAGCGTCGCGTTCAGCATGAAGCGATCGCCGTTCGGGAGTACCAGGTGCTCCGGGAAAATGGCGATGGTGGGTTTGCCGGCGACCCGGCGGGGTTCGCTCGTCTTGGTGACCCGCCCCTGCACGGTTGCGCCGACCGGAATCACGGTTTTACCATCCACGACCACTGCTTCGGTGACTCGGGCCGAGAAAGCATCGCCCGCCTGAGTGCTGAACGTGGTCAGAGTATTTTCGAGTTTCATCTTGACGGCTGTGCCCGTAGGCAGCGATGTTTGTCCCGCAGCCAGCGCCGCGAGCAAGAGAACCAACATCAGCAGAAATACTTTTTTCATACTACCTCCAGAATTTTCATGTAGCGCCGGCGCCTCGCCGGCTGTCCGGCGGGCGCCTTCGCCCGTCGCGCAATCAACTCCCAATCTCCCTTACAGCGGTGAGCACATCCTCCAGCGGCGCCCGATCAGTCTGGTTCTCGCCCCGATAGATCCAGCGCACGATGCCGCTACGATCGATGACGAGCGTAGCCGGGTGCGCAATGTCGAAAGCGTCGAATCCGATGGCATGATAGAGGCCATATTCCTTCGTCACGGCACGATCCTCATCGAGCAAGAACGGGAATGAGACCGGATGCTTCTCCAGAAACTTTCCTGGCTTCCAGAACCCGTCACGCCGTTCGGCGGCTACGTAAACCAATTGGACTCCCGCCTTGGCAATTTTCTGCTTCTGCGACTCGAACTGAGCCATGCGCTTCCCGCAGTTCGGTCACCAGGTGCCGCGCAGAAACTCAAGAATCAAGGGGCCGCCCTTGAGCAACCCGGCGAGAGTGAACGTCTCCGCGCCATGCGCCGCGGCCAGAGAAAAATCCGGCGCGCGGGATCCGATCGTCAGAGTGTCCGTTCGGTTCAGCACCTTGATTCGACTGTAAGCCAGAAGAAAAACGGGAACAACGATGGAAAGGACAAGAGAACCATGAGAGTAATGCGGCCCGCACATGCGTAGGGACAGCCGCCCTTGGCTGTCCAGGCGAGGGCGGCTGTCCCTACGTGCCCGTCACGTCCGCTATAATTCTCACTTTCAATCCAATTCAAGCAAGGACGCAATCATGCCTCTCACCACGATCGCTGAAATCCGCGGACGCCAGGTGCTCGACTCACGTGGCAATCCGACCGTAGAAGCCGAAGTTTTTCTCGCCGGAGGTGCCAGTGCGCGCGCCATTGTGCCGAGCGGCGCGTCTACCGGCGAACATGAAGCCGTCGAATTGCGCGATGACGACGAGCAGCAGTACAAGGGCAAGGGAGTACTGAAGGCGGTCGCGAATGTGAACGGCGAGATCGCCGAAATCCTCGGCGGCGTGGACGCTGCCGACCAGCGTTTGCTCGACGCCAAGATGATCGAACTCGACGGCACGCCCAACAAGGGCCGGCTCGGCGCCAATGCCATTCTCGCCGTTTCGATGGCCGCGGCCCGCGCCAGCGCACGCGCGTTTGAGGTTCCCCTGTACCGCTATCTCGGCGGCGCGGGCTCCAGCACGCTACCGGTGCCCATGATGAACATCCTCAATGGTGGAGCCCACGCTGACAACAACGTCGACTTCCAGGAATTCATGGTGATGCCGGTGGGTGCGCCGTCATTTTCCGAGGCGTTGCGCTGGGGCGTCGAAGTCTTTCATACGCTCAAGGCAGTGCTGAAGAAGCGCGGATATAACACTGCAGTCGGCGACGAAGGCGGGTTTGCACCGTCGGTCAAATCGAATGTCGAAGCCATTGAAGTAGTCCTTGAAGCCATCCAGCAGGCCGGCTACAAGCCGGGCGATGAAATCGCAATTGCGCTCGACCCCGCTGCCAGTGAGTTCTATCAGGACGGCAAGTATGTCTTCAAGAAGTCTGATAGGTCTTCAAAGAGTTCCGAGGAGATGGTGAAGTATTGGGCGAAGTGGGTGCGAGATTATCCCATCGTTTCACTCGAAGATGGCTTGTCCGAAGAAGATTGGGACGGCTGGGCGCTTCTGACCAAAGAACTCGGCGGCAAGGTTCAGCTTGTCGGCGACGACATCTTCGTTACCAACATTCAGATCTTCGGCGAAGGCATTGAAAAAGGGATTGCCAACTCGATCCTGATCAAACTCAACCAGATCGGGACGGTCAGCGAGACGCTCGACGCCATCGATCTGGCCCGCCGCAACCGCTACACGTCCGTGATCTCGCACCGCTCCGGCGAAAGCGAAGACACCTTCATCGCCGACCTCGCCGTCGCCACCGGCGCAGGTCAGATCAAAACCGGCTCCGCGTCCCGTACCGACCGCGTCGCCAAGTACAACCAGTTGCTGCGGATCGAAGAAGAGTTAGGCGGCGCGGCAAGGTTCTTGGGGATCAAGGCGCTGAACTACAAGGGATGACCACGTGTAGGAAACGATAAAGAGCAAACAAGGAGACCTGATGAAGAAGATGGTTCTTCTGCTGATGTTGTGTTCAGCGCTGGCCTTTCCTGTCTTGAGTGGAACCCAGCAAGCAAGCTCCACCGACGTTCCAGACAAGGCGGACGTCATGAAGTTCCTGGACCTGATGCACGCGAAAGCGCAAATGGCTCAAGTCGTGCAGGGAATGGCGCAGCAGATGCGTCTGGGAGCCGAGCAAGGATTTAAGCAGAAGGTCCCAGACGCTACTCCCGAGCAGCTCGCCAAAGTCGACCAGTTGGTCGATAGCATTGCGACGTTTCCGGTCGACGAGATGGTGGATGCCATCATCCCGATTTACCAGAAGCACCTCACGAAGGCGGACTTGGCTGCCATCACGGCCTTTTACTCATCTGCTGCGGGCCAGAAAATCCTTAAAGAGATACCCGCGATCATGTCCGAGTCAATGCAGGCCGGCGGGGAAATTGGGCGTCGAGCGTTCGAGGCGAAGTCCCAACAGCTTGATCAAGAGATCGCCGAGTTGGTGAAGGCATGTAAAAAGAACTAGAATCCCATCGTGTCGTCCGCCGAGGGCCCGTAAGTCGCGGGCACCGGCTTTTCGTTCAATCGCAAATACACGCCCAGCTGAGCGCGGTGGTGCACCAGGTGGTTGAGGAACATTTGCCGGTAGGCCAGAAAGCGCGAGCCGCTAAAGATGGGCTTGCCCCCGAAGCTCAGCTTCCACGGCTGCGTCCAAGCTTCATCCGGGGTGTTCTTAAGCGCGGATCGAGCCTGGGCTGCGCCTTCATCGAAAGCCTTGACCAGTTGGTCGGTAGACTCGAACGGCAAGCGCGCGATCCCTCCGGTGGAAAAATCCAGTTCCGGCGTAGTCAGCACGATCACACCGAAACCGGCTAGTTGAGCGACATGCGGCGCCAGTTTGCCGAGCGGCATTGATTTGGGATGAGGCGCAAAATCCTTCTTGTCCACCGGAACACGTTCCAGGGCGGTACGCGTCTTCTTCATTTCTTCGTCGAATTCAACAAGTAAAAGGTCACTAATGGGCATGTTCATCCTCTGCGACAGTATAAGACGCCAAGTCGGCTGGCGGAAGCGAATGCCCAGTCTATCTGCGCGCCTGATTTGAAAAGCTGGGTATCCCTCCTATAGATTTCTTCTTTCACTGTTTTTCTCCGTGTCTAGTTGGTGAATTGCTATTCGAGCCAAGAGCCAGGAGCCAGAAGCTGATTTTATGCCCCGTCCTAAACCTGTCGTCCTCATCATCCTCGACGGCTGGGGATACCGCGCCGAAACCAAAGCCAACGCCATCGCGCTCGCGCGCAAGCCAACCTATGACCGGCTGCTGCGCGAATATCCCAACACGCTCATCCATACCAGCGGCCCGTTTGTCGGACTGCCCGAAGGGCAGATGGGCAACAGCGAAGTTGGCCACCTGAACATTGGCGCCGGGCGCATCGTGCACATGGACATCACGCGCATCGACCTGATGATCCAGAACGGCGAATTCTTCTCGCATCCCGTGCTCGTCGAGGCGATGAAAAATGCCCGCGGCCGCAAGCTGCATCTGTTCGGGCTGGTCTCCGATGGCGGCGTGCACTCAAGGCAAGAGCATCTCTACGCACTTCTGAAGATGGCCAAGCAGCAGGGTGTGGAGCGCGTCTTCGTGCACGCTTTTATGGATGGCCGCGACACGCTGCCCACTAACGGCGCCGGCTATCTGGAACAACTGCAGCAGAAGATGCGCGAATACAATTCCGGCAAGATCGCCACCGTCAATGGCCGCTACTACGCCATGGACCGCGACCGCCGCTGGGAACGCATCTCCAAGGCCTTCACCGCAATGGTCGACGGCAAGGCCGAAGGCGGCACTCAAACGGATGCCGTGCAGGGCATGAAAGAGTCCTATAACAAGGGCGTGACCGATGAATTCGTCATCCCCTTCGTGTGCACCGACAATCGCGGCGAACCTCTCACCCGGATTGCCGACGACGATTCCTGTATCTGCTTTAACTTTCGTGCTGATCGCGTCCGCCAGATCACACGCGCTCTCTGCCGCAACAGCGGGCTGAACGAGAAAGGCGGCAGCGATCTCCCCGGCGCGGCTGACCTCGACGCGACCATTCCCCGCGACCGCACGCCGAAAAACCTGAAGTACGTGTGCATGACGCAATACGACCAGAACTTCAGGCTGCCGGCGGTGATTCCGCCCGAGTCGATGGCGAACATCCTGGCCAACGTGATGGGTGGCCTGAACATGCGCAACCTGCGCGTGGCGGAAACCGAAAAGTACGCGCACGTAACGTATTTCTTCAACGGCGGAGTCGAGCAGCCGTTTCCGGGAGAAGACCGCGTACTCGTGCCCTCGCCGAAGGTTGCCACCTACGATCTGAAGCCGGAGATGAGCGCCGCCGGCATCGCCGAGGCGGTTGTCAAAGCCGCGAACGACAGCGCCTTCGACGTGGTGATCGTGAACTTCGCCAATGCGGACATGGTCGGGCACTCGGGCAAGATCGAGCCCACCATCAAGGCCGTCGAGACCGTCGACGCCTGCCTGGGCGAGATCGAAAAAGCCGTGCGCGCCAAGGGCGGAGCCATGCTGATCACCGCCGACCACGGCAACGCCGAGCTGATGATCGATCCCGCCACCGGGGGCCCGCACACCGCGCACACCACGAATCCCGTGCCCTTCATCGTGATCGCGGAAGATGCTGCCAAGTACACGTTGAAGCCGAACGGGTCCCTGCGGGACATCTCGCCCACGATCCTCGGAATGCTGGGGATCACCGAGCCGAAAGAGATGACCGGTGCGGATCTGCGAGTGAAGAAGATCGGTTGATCTGGCCACCCGGACACGGGTTCGACCAGGGTTTGTGAGGGCACGGCTTCAGCCGTGCCGTACCGATTCTCCAAGCATCTGGGCTTTAGCCCCTGAGGGCAGAGTAGACTGCGATAAGGCAAGCATGGATTGGATATCAGAACTTGGGTCTGCACGGGTGGCAATCATGCCCCGCCCAAGGGGAGGCGACTGGCTTGAGGACGAAATTAACAGGTTCCGCACTGAGGGCGTCGACATTCTGGTTTCCGCATTGACTTCGGAGGAGGTGGAAGAACTCGATCTTGTGAAAGAACCCGACTACTGCTACCAGAACGGGATCAGTTTTCGACCATTTCCAATTCCGGATCGAGACATTCCGGCGTCGTATGGTGCCGTTCGAATTTTCGTGGACGAATTGAGCAAGGAAATCCTCAGCGGCAAGGCAGTTGCCATCCACTGTCGGGCAGGGATTGGGCGCTCTTCGCTCCTTGCGGCCTGTACCTTGGTCGTAATGGGGCTCTCGGTCGATCGTGCCTTCGAGTTGATCCGCGAAGCAAGAGGCTGCAACGTCCCGGACACGGACTTGCAGCGTGTGTGGGTTGAGCGATTCGCATTGCGACCACGCGCCACGACTCCTGCCCAATGAAGCTCCTCATCTTTGTCCACCATCCATTCGACCTCTGGTGCGCTCCGGCTTGGTTTCCCGAGCGCCTGCGTTCCGAGTTCTTTGAACTCAACATCGTTCACCTTCCCGACTACAAGCGAGTCGACGAAGAGATCCTCGATACCGAAATCGCCATCACCTGGTCCGTCCGGCCGGAACAGATCAAAAGTGCCAAGAAGCTGCGCTGGATTCACTCGCCCGCCGCCGCCGTCCATCAGCTGATCTTTCCCGAACTGGTCAACAGCGACATCATTCTGACCAACGCCCGTGAAGTGCACGGCCCGGTCGTTGCCGAACACGTGTTCGCCCTCATCTTCGCGCTGGCCAAGAAAATCCCTGGCTCGGTGCATCTGCAGGAGAAACACGCTTGGGGACAGCAAATCCTCTGGGACGAACTGCCGCGCGTGCGCGAGGTCGCAGGTGCGACGGTTGGCCTCGTTGGCTTGGGCAGCATCGGACGCGCGGTGGCAAAGACCGCGAAGGCCTTAGGCATGCGGGTCATTGCCGCGCGCGAGCATCCGGAGAAGGGAAGCGAAGGCACCGACGCCGTCTTCGGTCCGGCACAGATTGACGAAATATTCCGGCAAGCCGACTACGTTGTCCTGGCCGCACCGGTCACGGCCGGCACGAAGGCAATTGCGAACGCCGAACGCTTGGCGCTCATGAAGCCTGACGCCTGCCTGATCAATGTCGGCCGCGGCCCGCTGGTGGATGAACCCGCGCTCGCCGCCGCTCTGCGCGAAAAGAAGATAGGCGGCGGCGCGCTCGATGTTTTTCCGAAAGAACCGCTCCCCGCCGATTCACCTCTATGGGACGTCCCAAACCTGCTGATCACCCCGCATACAGCCGCGCTAACCGATAAATTATGGGAGCGTCACTACGCGCTGTTCTCGGAGAACCTGCGCCGCTATCTCGGCGGCCAACCGCTGCTGGGGGTAGTAGACAAGCAGAAAGGATACTGACGCTCATGGGAATGCGCGTCATTTTGTGCGTGGTTTTTAGTGTGGCCTTGCCTTTCTCCACGTACGCCGTCTGCAATGCACCACAACCCCGGATGGTCTGTGCCGAGTACTTCAAGGAAGAGGCCACGGTGATCGCCAAGCTCATACGGATTACACATCATGCGCCCAAAGATACCCACGACTATTACGTGTACGAACTGCGCGTGCAGAAGAAGATCAAGGGGCAGATTCCATCAGTGTTCGAAATATGGGAGGAGAACAGCAGCGGCCGGGCTGGATTTGAATGGAGAAAGGACGAGTCCTATCTGCTGTTCTTGAGTTACTCGAAGGACGAGCACGCCTGGCTCCTGGATGGATGCGGGAATTCGGCTCCTCTGAAGGAAGCTGGACGCACCCTGGCGGCCATAGAGAGGATGCAGAAAGCCTCGCATGGAGGCGTCATTCAGGTCGTGGTGGCCGACGGAATTCCGGGAACGACGGTCGTCGCAACCAGCCGCGAAAAGAGTTACCGGGGCCGGGTCAACTCCGAGCGAGAATGCCGGATTCGAGTTCCTGAGGGGCACTATAAGGTCTCTATCAGCGAGCCGGGGTGGTCATTTAGCACGGACTTCTTCAGCTATGAGAAGCCGGAGGATGTCGAGATTCGGAATGGCAGTTGTGCGCAGATTCAGCTGGAAGCATCGAACAAGCGCAAGTGATCCGGTAAATTATCGTGTGTCCACCCCAAACCCCAGGATCGCATTTACCTCGACCGGCTCGTTTCCATGAAACGCCGGACGAAACTTCCAGTTCCGCAGCGCCACCAGAATGATTGACGTAGTTTCCGCGGCGCCCGGCTCCAGCACCTTGATGTCTTTCAGGACTCCGGAGCGGTCGAGGATGCAGGAGAATATCACGCGAGTCGAACGCAAGCCCGGAGGCAGATCTTTGCGGATCGGCTCCGGCTCGGTCAACGCTTCCTTGGAAGGATGCGTTGCCGAAGCCGCGTCGGCGTACTGCATCACGGCCATGCCCAACGAGGTATCGATGTAGATGGAGTAGTTGTCGCCCTTCAACAGGCCGTAGTAGTTGAACACGCCGCCCGAACGCGATGTCGCCATCACCGTCACGCCCGATCTCTTGTGAGCGTTGGCCGAGGAACGGCCTGGTCCCGAAGCGGCGTCGTTCCCGCCCGGAGTTCCAAAACTCGGCAGAGTAATCGTCGTCGTGCCGCCCTGCACGGATACGCCGGGCATGGCTGGTGCCCCACTCGAGCCACTTCCCGCGCCGCCAGTTCCCGGATAAGGCGAGATGCCACCCCGCGCATTCGGATCGGAGCCGCGTCCTGTGCCTTCTCTGCCCGCGCCCGAACCTTCTCCTTGCATGCCGCTGCCCGGCCCGTTGCCCTTGCCGATGCCTCCTCCACCGCCACTGCCGCCGACTCCCGTTTTCGCAGTGCCGCTCGGGGACATCGTGATCGCTCCGCCGCCCGAAGAATTCGGCAACCCAACCTTCGTGCCCGGTTGAGCCGAGACCACGACTCCAGACCCAGAAGCGCCCCCGCCACCGTTCGTTGGTGGCGCAACCGACGAACCCAAGTCCAGCGGCCCGCCCGCCCCGGATCCTTTATTGCCCCGTCCGCTTCCCGAGAGTGCCTTGCCCCCGCCGAGACTGGGCGGAGGCGGCACTACATCCGCCGAGCCCAACAAGGTCCCGCCTGCTCGCACGCCCGTCTTTCCTCCCAGACCCGGCTCGGTGCCGCTTACCGGAGGCGGCGGCACCACCTGCGGAGTCAGGGTGCCAACGCCTCCTCTGGCGATCGAACCGCTGCTCCCCATCGTGCTCGGTGGAGGCGGTACCGGATTCGTGCGCAGGTTCCCGGTGGCGGTACTTCCCCAACTGTTGAGATCGCGGCTGACCTGTGAAGGGGGCGGCGCCACGACAGCGGGCGCCGGCAACGACAACTTGGAGGATGTCGACACGTCCCGCGGCGGCGCCGAAACCGGCGGCGCAACCACGTCGGCCGTCTGCGTCACCGGAGACCGGGAACTGGCCAAGTCGCGTTGCGCATCGCGCGGCGGCGGCGCGATCACCGACGGATTGATCGAATCACCGCTGCGCATCTTGTCGCGCACAATGTCCGGCGTGGGAGCAACCACGGTCGTACTTAAGAGGGGTGTCGTCCGAGTGTTGGTGTGGGACACTTCGGGCGCAGGCGCCACCACACTGGCCGTCAGATCGTTCGGTTTGCGGCTGACCGTTGAATTCAATTCTGGAGAGGGCGGCACCACCGCGGCGTTGGGCAGCGCAGGCGCAACCAACGACGAGCGCAGGCCCTCCGCGGGCGGCGGTCCTGGCACCGGCTTAACCGCAAGCAGGTTCGCGACCGACGAATCCGAGTGCGGCAAGTTCAGTTTGGGAGCATCGACGACCTTCTCGCTCGGCCGGTCGCCGCGCGCTACGCGAATGCTCTGCGTGCGATGGTGTGCCTCCTGGCCGCCCGCGCGTCCTGCCTTGCCTGCCTGCGCCCCACCGTTGTCCTGCGTCTGGGGAAGTTCGTCGCCCCAGTAGTAAATGACATCCCACTTCGGAAGCGTCGGCGGTTGGTAAGGTTGTAGGCTGGCAATGCGCTCGGGCAGCACAATGGCCACAATCAGCAACACGCATTCCAGCAGCCAGCACGCCAGCATACCGCGATACGGAAACATGCCCGTCGGTGCCTCACCCGCCAGCGCCTTCGGAGCCCTGGAGAGCGCCGGTGCCAGCGCAGTCCTGAACTCTTCCCAGGGAGACGACCACTCCACCAGCAGCCGCGGCGGTTCCGGCCACTGATCGACGACTTCGGGAATGGTCTCAACCGGGTTCATGCAGCCTCAGTATCAAGCGGGCGCTCCAGAAAAATGTCCACCTGGTCGCCAAGCTCCGTCTGCGACTCGCGAATCATTCCCATCGGAAGCTCCAGCACCGACGTGGCCTGGATGCGAACCGCTGCCAGGCGCCACGGCTTCAGTTCCTCTTCAATGTGGATCACCAGCCGCTCCTGGTCAAGATAGATGACGTCGATGGGGAATCGCATGGCGAAGGTGTGGACGCCGTGGCTGGGCGAGATCCACAGTCCCTGGCCGCGCCGGAAGCGGGAAGCATCGGTCGCCATCAGCCCGCGAAAACGGGTCCAGTGCGTCCGCGCGATCATCAACTCGGTCGCGAGATAAGTAGTGCGCGTTCGGTTGAAAGCGTATCCCGTGGCACCGCGCGCGGGCATAACCACTCCTCAATTCCGATCAGGATTCAACGCTTGCCCCCGCCCATGGGGAGGAGCACGTGCATCAGTTGAATGACCGCCGGGCCGACGGTGACAAAAATCAGGGAAGGGAGCACAAACAGGACAAGGGGAATAATCATTTTTACGGTGGTCTTGGCAGCTTGCTCCTCGGCGCGCTGGCGCCGCTCGGTCCGCAGGGAATCGGAATGCACGCGCAAAGCCTGGGCCACGCTGGTTCCAAAGCGGTCGGTCTGCACCAGCGTCATCACCAGGGAGCGAATGTCCTCGACTCCGGTGCGCGCGGCCAGATTGCGCAGCGCCTCCACCCGAGGTTTGCCCGCGCGCGTCTCCAGATTGAACATGTGGAACTCGCCGCTGAGCTCCGGATGCGCGTAGCGCAAGTCTTCCCCCACGCGGAGCATGGCCTGATCGAGGGCCAACCCGGCCTCGACGCAAATGACCGTCAAATCGAGCGCATCGGGCAGCGCCAGTCGAATGCGTCGTTGCCGCGCCTGGACCGCTCTCTTCAGCATAAAACGAGGGATGAAATAGCCGAACGCCGGCATCCCGACGAGCAGAAGAGGCGAACTCATCCCGGTCGACAGCACCACTCCGCCGAAGGCGAGCGCGGCAAACAACACCCGCAAGCCGCGATAGATGGTCGCGTGCTGGGGATCGCGATAGCCCGCCTGGATCAGCCACTGGCGAGTCTTGGAAACGTTCTCCGGTGAAACCGGCAACGCCCGGCTCAACGGATCCAGAGCCTGGCGAATGCGTTCGCGAATGGGCGGTTTTTCTTGCGCCTTCGGCCTCTGCCAGCCAATCTCGCGCAACCGCGAACCGAGCACCGAGGAGGGCGCAACCGTGGCCGCTCCCAGAGAAAACACCACCACTACGATGGTGAGAAACACGAGAATGGAAAGGGCCACCAGCATGAATCAGACCTGGATCCTTATAATCCTGCGAATAAAAAAATAACCCAACGTCTGCAACGTGATGCCCACCACGATCAGCGCGTGTCCCAGCGGATCGGTGAACAGCGGACGAATGAATCCTGGGTTGATGCTGAGCATGATCACCACGATGGTCGGCGGCAGGGCCATCAGCAAGACCATCGTCAGCCGCCCTTGGGCGGTGTGCACGCGCACCTGGCGCAGGATCTTGAACCGCTCCCGGATCACGTACGAGAGGTTGTCGAGGATCTCCGCCAGATTGCCGCCGGTTTCGCGCTGCAACATCACCGCCGTTACGAAGAACTTCACGTCCACCAGAGGAATGCGCTCAGCCAGGTTGATCAAAGCGTCGCGCACCGGCAGGCCGAATTTCTGCTCTTCGTAGAGTTGGCGGAATTCGCCGGCCACCGGCTCCGACACTTCATTGGCGATCATTTCCAGGGCCGTCGTGAAGGCGTGCCCGGCGCGAACGGCCCGCGCCAGCGTGTCGATGGCCTCCGGAAATTTCTCTTCAAAGCGCTGAAAACGCTTTTGCCGCATGTGCGAGGCATACGCATAGGGAACGAAGAATCCCAGAATTGCTCCCGCCCAGCCCAAGATCAGGTTGCCGCCCGCGATGAAAAAGAGCAGCCCGAACGCCGCCGCCCCGACCACACAGAACATGAGGAAGTTGCCGGCGCGAACATTCACGTTGCCCTGGGTTAGCATCTTCTGGAGCAGCGACACGCGCTCCGAGCGCCGCAGCACCGCGTCAAACGCCGGGATGCGGCTGAGCATCTCGTCGCGAACTAGAGCGACATCCTGGAGAGGCTGCTCCGCCGGTTTCTGTGACTCCGAAAGACGGTCGCGAAGCAGCCGGGCCTGCGCGTTGCGCTCGTCGAGTAGCGACAAACCCGCAAACGCTGCCAGGGTGACGACCACGAACACCAGCACGGCAATGGCAAAGTGCATTGGGCTAGACCTCCAGCCTCGACTCGAAGATGGCCGGGTTCAGGCGGCAACCGGCGATCGCTAGGCGTTCGGCGAAGCGCGGCGGCGCACCCGTCGGTTTGAACACGCCGCGCACCCGTCCGCTTTCATCAATGCCCGTGCGTTCGAACACGAACACGTCCTGCATCGTGATCACCTCCCCTTCCATGCCGGTGAGTTCGGAAACCGTCATCACCTTGCGAGTGCCGTCGGAGAGGCGCGCGATCTGGACCACGGCATGAATCGCGGAGGCCACCTGCTGCCGAATCGCCCGCTCGGGAATGTTCAGGTTGGCCATCGATACCATGTTCTCGACCCGGGCCAGCGCGTCGCTTGGCGAGTTGGCGTGCACCGTGGTCAAGGAGCCTTCGTGGCCCGTATTCATGGCCTGCAGCATGTCGAAGGCCTCCTCGCCGCGCACCTCGCCTACCACGATGCGATCGGGACGCATACGCAGGCTGTTGATCACCAGTTGCCGCATGCGCACCGCGCCCTTGCCTTCGATGTTGGGAGGCCGGGTTTCCAGGCGGACCACGTGCTCCTGCTTGAGCTGCAATTCGGCCGCGTCCTCAATGGTTACGATGCGTTCCGAGTTCGGAATGTATCCCGAGAGAACGTTGAGCAGCGTCGTCTTGCCCGCGCCCGTTCCGCCGGAGATGAGCAGATTGAGGCGCCCCTTGACCATCGCCGACAGAAACTCCAGCATCGGATCGCTCAGCGTCTTGTTCTCGATCATGTTGCGCGAAGTGATCGGGTCGCGGCCAAAGCGCCGGATCGAGAGGCAGGCGCCGTCCAGGGCCAGGGGCGGAATGATGGCGTTGACACGCGAACCGTCCGCGAGCCGGGCGTCCACCATCGGAGAGGACTCATCGACCCGGCGTCCGATGCGGGACACGATGCGGTCGATGATCTGCATGAGGTGCTGGTTGTCTTTGAACGACAGCCCCGTCACCTCGAGCTTGCCGGCGCGCTCCACGTACACGCGATCAAAACGGTTGACCAGAATGTCGGAGATGCTCGGATCTTTGAGCAACGGCTCGAGCGGGCCGAGACCGAAGATCTCGTCCAGGATTTCGCGTGCCAGGCGCTCGCGTTCGGCAAAGCTCAGCGGCACCGCCTCGCTGTTGACCGAGTTCCGGATCAGCACCAGCACTTCTTCGCGCGCCGCTTCGCCGGTCGCCTTACCGAGTTTCTCCAGGTCGAGCCGGTCCAGGATTTTGCGGTGCAGGTCCGCCTTGACTTGCTGGTAGTCGCTGCGCTCAAAGGCTTGCAGATTGGGCATGTTTTCTAAACCGTCTTAAACAACGACCAGGCCGTCCGCTTGACGTCCAGGTCGTCTTTCGTCAAGTAGTGCGCCAGTCCGATAATGGAGCGGGCAATCTCGCTGTTCCCCTGCTGAATCACGGGCACGCCCCGATCGATGGCCGCCGAGACCGCAAAGTACTGGTTGGGGATTCTCCACAGCACCGGAGCGCCGATGGCCGCCTCGGTTTCGCTCTCGTTGAAACCGGCTACCTTTCGATAGCGATTGAGCACGAGCGCAAAGCGATCGCGCGAACCGCTCTCGCCCATATACTGCGCGACCCGTCCTGCACTCCACAGGGAAGCGACATCGGCGTGCGCCACCAGCAGCACCTTTTCCGCCAGATTGCTGACCAGGCGGGTGGCGCTGTCCAGCCGAGACGAGGCGTCGACCACGATGTAATGAAAAACCCCCACCATCGTGTCGAAGAGCCGCGCGAAGTCCGAGGCCGACGGTTCGACCAGCGCGGGAACCGTGGAGCCGGCCAGCACCTGCAGGCCGCCATCGTGACGGGACATAAAGCTATCGAGCAACGACGAATCCAGGCGATGCAGATTGCTGATCGCATCCGATACGGTGAAGGAGGGCTTCAGGTTCAGATGCAAGGCACAGTGGCCGAGCGGCGCAAGGTCCACCAGGGCCGTGCTGTGATGCACCGATTGCAGGGCGAGGGCCAGATTGACAGCCACCGTCGTGGCTCCGCTCCCTCCCTTGGCGTTGATGATCGTGAACACCTTCCCGCGGGAACCTTCGCGGCCCGGTTTGCGCCGGGTCGACGTGAGCCGGACGAACGCTTCCAGCAGATCGGTCGTCGTCGTGGGACGCTCGATGTACTCGCGCGCGCCCGCCCGCATGGCGTTCACGATCAGTTGCGGATGCGTCATGCTGCCGATGGCAAAAACGGCAGCATCGGGCAGTTCCTGGTGGAGCAGTTCAATGGCGCGCAAGGCCGCGGTGGTTGTGTCCGCCGCAATGTCGACCAGAATCACGTCGGGTAGAAACCCTTGCGTCCTGCGAATCACCGGATCATTCGCCGCCAGCGGCAGACTCGCGTTGCTGCACACGGTGCGAGCCACACTCGTCCCGTCCACCAGCACCTGAAGCACCGCGCGCTGATCATTGTCCGTGCCGAAGACGGCAACTGACAGCTCTGGCATACCTCAACAATCCTGCCCTTCTTCAATCTTGTTCTGCTGCGCAACCGCGCGTTACTTGCTGCCCGCGGGCTTCTTGTTATCGAACTTTCCGTTGTTCAGAAACGGCTCGGGATTGGCCGGGCCCGGCGGCGCCAGCGAACTGGGTGAAACACGCCGTACCGTGCACAGCACCATCAGTTCAGCGTCGCTCTTCTGCGTGCTCTTGCTTTTAAAAAAATTCCCCAGGATCGGGATGTCTCCCAGGCCCGGCACTTTGCTAGCGATGTTGGTGACCCGATTATCCATGAGCCCGGCGATCACGAAACTCTGCCCGTCTTGCAGTTCGAACTCGGTCTCCGCTTTCCGTGTGCTGATGGCCGGAATCGTAGTGCCAGCGACCGTCACCGAGTTCGTAAAATCCAGCGTGCTGACTTCCGGAGCCACGTGCAGATGAATACTGCCGTTCGGTTGGATCACGGGAGTGAACTTCAGGCGCACGCCGAATTCACGAAATTGGATGGTGACCGCGGTCAATCCATTCGCGCCCGGTTGCACCACCGGGAAGGGAAACTCGCCGCCCGCCAGGAAGCTCGATTCCTTGCCGTTGACCGCGATCAGGTTGGGCTCCGCCAGGATCTGCAGCAGGTTCTTCTGCTGCAGCGCCTTGATGACCGCGCCCAGATTAATGTCCGTACGCGCCACAAACAGATTGAGAAAGTCGGTGATATGCACCGTGGGCGGCGTCGCCGTCGTGGTGGTGGTCTGCGTGTTTCCGTTAGTCACCGTCGTCGTCGCAGTATTGCTGATGCCCAGGCCGCCATACTGCCCCGTCTGGCTGAGGGCAACCGTGTTTCCCAACCCGGGCATAAACAGATTCGCGCCCAGTTGGGTCACCGCCGCGCGGTCCACTTCCGCGAATTTCACCTCCAACATCACTTCTTCCGCCCCGACCGGACCAAACGTCAGCACGTTGACCACGTTCTTCGAGTACGCCGAGGCCAGCAGGCCTGCATGCTTGGACACATCCTCGGTGGTCACGTGTCCGGAGAGAACAATCGCCGAACGCGAGGGACTCACGCTGATCCTCTCCTCCGGGAAAAGGCGATGCATCTCTTCAGAAGCCGCCGTGATATCCACATCCACCCGCAGATCGAAACTGCGTGAGCGCTCCAGTTCATCCCAGATCAACAGCGAAACTTCGCCGGGAGAGAGTCCGTTAACCAAGACCTGCGTTGGAGTCACCACCAGCGCATCGGCCACGGCGGGATCGGTGACCGAAACCCGCTTTAATCGCTCCGTGGTGTTAATCAGCAAGGACTTGCCCACCATCACCCGCAACGGGGCTGCTCCCGGCGTCTCGGAGGAAGGGGCAGCGGCGGTGGCGGGGGCTTGCGGAGCGGGCGTATTTTCCTGCGATGAAGCTTGGGTCGGAGCGGCCTGGGCAGACCCGGGCCATGCCGGCCAGGTGCCCAGGAGCACCAGCGCGGCCATCAGCGTAAGAGCTTTCATGAATTCGGACCTCTGCGAGGAAACAAGCGCAACTCCGTCGGTGGAATGTGCCGGCGCAAATTGTTGCTGCTCAGAACTTTGTTTCATCCCGTTTGCTGCCCCGGATCATCTCAATCGTATACGGCGGCGGAGGAGCAGCCGGAACTTTCACCGCCGCCTTGTGAACCTTTGGTTTTAGCTCAGACGGTGCTGGCGTCGCCCCGGGATACAGGGAACTCGTTTTGGTCGAACCCATTCCACCCTTGCGCGTGTCCAGCGGATTGCGCAGCGCCAGCTGAATTCGTCCTTCCTGCGATACCAGCGCCAACTTCTGGGCATCGTCAGGCGAAACCAGCAGCGTGATCACCGGGGCAGTCTGAGCCTCCCCGGTGGTGCTCCGATCCAGGCTCTTGCCAACCGCAATCACGGCCACGTTTTCCAGCACTGTCGTGGTTTGCCGTTCGTTCCCGGAACTGCCTGTGGCCAGCACGTCAACCCGGGTCCCCGGCTGGACAAAGCCAGCCACCGATACAACGTCGTTCACGCGCACCGAGACCGCCCGCATGCCCGGCGGAATCAGGGACGGCAGGCCCGCTCCCGCGTTGGCCGCCGCCAGCTTGTTGGACAAAATAAATTCGCCTTGACTGATTGGCATCACCACTCCCCGGTTCAGTACCTGGGATTTTCGGGCGAACGCGCCGGGTGGGATATTGGATTGCGGGAACGACAGCAAGCGCAGATCGCGATCTTCGAGCTTGGCTCCCACTTGGATATCGCTGGCCGCGATCACCACTTCTACGCCCGGCTCTCGGTAGGCACCCGACGAGGTCCGCAGCCGGTTATACACGCTATAGCTGACCAGCAGGCCGACGGCGAGCGCCAAGCCACCGATCATTAACAAACGGCCTCGGTTCATTCCTCTCCCCCCGGGTCGCCCCCGGACCTGTTCGCTGCCGCCACTGCGCAGCAGGATGCCAGCAGCCCCTGGCTCCCAACCCCGACGCAGAAGTTCGGGTTACTGCTGGATGCCGCTGGCAACCTGCGAAAATACATTATTGGCATTCGCGCCAATCAGGCGGATCGTCCCGACCACGATGACCAGGATGACCGCCAGCATCACGGCGTACTCCGCGATGTCTTGCCCTTCTTCATTGCGCCACAACAGTTTGGCCAAGCCCATCATAGTTGCCCCTTTCCCGATTTGGCTTCAGCAGCTAACCGCTGCAAGTCTCTCCACGTCGCATCGAACAAGCCGGAACCCGAAGGCGGAAAGACCGACTCGGCACCTGCACCGCTTAGCTGACAACCCCATTCCGTTACCCAACCCTAGGGAACCAAACGGGTTCACTCTACATTGAGTGTCGCAGATTCGGCACGGTCTTAGCTAACATTTTTGCACTTTTTTCCCGGACTGGCGATGGGTTTGTGGAAACGCCCTCTTTTTCGCTGGATTGGGATGTGCGGAACAGAACTAACGCTTGGGAATCGCCATATTCCAGGTGCCAAGTATGGTCGCGAACCAAGGCCTGCACCAAGGCGCACTGGGGCGGCAGAAGCACGGCCCGCACATTCCAGCGGTCAAGAACTTCGCGCCAGCCGGTTCGGAGCTGGATTGCCGTCTGGAACTGCTGCAGCAGGTCGTCTCCGTAGAGATCAGCTCGCCCGTCAACAAATACCTGATACTCGGGATAAAGCTTGTAGATTGTATAACCTCCCCAGTCGTAGTAGGCGAAGACCTGTCCCCCTAAGTCGCGAGATCGCAACGCTTCCACCGCCTTGGCCGGAAACTGTTGGGCCTCGGCTGCCGCTTGTCCTTGAGCCAACCCGACCCACCTCACCAGCGCAAACCCGGCCATCAGAACCACCGCCAAGCCGTTGAACATCGGTCGAACCTGTGCCGCCGGCGAGGGGGTGGGTTCTCCAGTTGCCGACCGAGACCCCGCCAGACCCGCGGCCACAACTGGGATCGCGAGCAGAACGAAAATAGGAACGTGGCGAACTGCATCCAGTGCGAGAAGCGTCGTCAGAACGAGTGGAACCAGCGTACGGGCCTGTGGGCGCGCTCGCACGCGGGCGAGCACGGCCAGCAGCAACAAAAGTACGATCAGAAATGGAATGAACCGGAGTTCGTGGAAATTCGGCGAGAACCATTCCACGATAAACGAACGCATCCCGCTCGAACGAAGCGTATCGAACGGATAGCGATACAGCTGCGCGCCACTCGGGTTGAGAGGCACCAAGGCCATACATGCCAGCACCAGCAGCAGAAGCCGTGCCAGAGGCCGCCAAGCCTCCTGCCATGGAGTGTCCCCAAGTGCCACCTCGATCACCAGACCGAGGCTGTAGGCAAGCATCAGCGCTGGGCCCAACGCGGATCCAGCATGCAAGTTCAGCCAGAGCAAGAACATCGGCGGAATGGAGACCAGCAGCCAGGGCCGCTGCTGTCCGCGTTCGAGCAGCCACAGCAGCAGGCTGGCCAGCGCAAACGTAAACATCTGCGGTCGCACACCCCAGGCCGGCGCCGAGGTCAGCGCCCCCAGCGCAGTTGCGGCCGCAGCCCAGTGCGGCTTGCCCGGGCAGCGCAGATACAGCAACAGGAATCCCGCAGTTGTAACGATCGCCGAGACAACAATCAACCCCCCGGCCCCGGCATGTTTCCAGGTCTCATAAAACACCAGCTCCGATAACCACTCATGCGACACCCAGGGCTGGCCGGCGCGCGTAAACGAGAATGGATCCACGCGCGGCACCGTACCGGTTTCCATGATCCATTGTCCGGTTCGAAGGTGCCACCACAGGTCATGATCGGTCGCCGGGCGTGCCGTCATCGCCAGCAAGCCGAACAGAAGGATGCCGACGAAAGCAAACCGTCCGCTACAGCGAGGAATTCCAAGCGTCGCCACTGGCTCGGATTATAGAATCAATGGTCTGCAAAATCTGCATGACTGCGTTCGTCCAAAACCGGAAGTTTCTCGTCGCGGCCTTTCTGACGGCGATGGCGTTTTGCAACCTTGCCCTGCTATTCCGAGTGATGCCGTTGCTGCGGAATGGATACCAGGATTTCACCATCTACTACACCGCCGCTCGCCTTCTCCGAAATGGCCAGGCTTCCGCCCTTTACAATCTGACCGCTCAATATCAGACGCAACTCACCTTTGCGCATGTCCCAATCCGGCAAGGACCGCTGCCGTACAATCACCCGCCGTTCGAAGCGCTTCTGTTCGTCCCCTTCACGCTGCTGGAGTATTGGCCGGCGTATCTGCTCTGGACCGCGATCAACCTGCTTATGCTGGTCGTGAGCGTAACCCTTCTGAGAAGGCACTTTCGGCCATTGGCAGCTGTTCCTCCCATCTTCTTGGGGCTTGGCGCCATTGCATTCTTCCCATTGGCAATGGGCATTATTCAAGGGCAGGACGTCATCCTCCTCCTGCTCCTCTTTGTGCTGGCGGTCATCTGCCTCGACCGAGGGAATGACGCGACGGCTGGCGCGCTTCTGGCCTCGGGTCTCTTCCGGCCTCAGTTGGTCATAGCTTTGGTTGTCCTCGTCGCAATTCGCCGCTGGCGTGTTCTGATCGGATTCGCACCCGTCACCTTTGTTCTGGCCGGCATCTCCGTGGCAATCATGGGATGGCGCGGCCCTATCGACTACGCCCGGTTTGTTCTCCGCCTGGAAGGAACAGAGGCCCGCGCTTTTGGCCCGGAGGCGGTACCGAACCTCCGGGGTCTAATCGCGAGTTTGCCTGGACTCAGCGCCTCGGGCCGGTGGACCGCCCTGCTCATCTTCGTATCGTCGATGGTTGTGTTTTTCGTGGCGTTACGCCGCATCCGCAACGGGCGAGACTCCATCATCTTTTCGTCCAGCCTGGCCGCGGTGACCACAATCCTGGTCAGCTTTCATGCGCTGGTGTACGACCTCACTCTGCTGTTTCCCATGGTGCTTTTCCTGCTGTCCCGGATGGTCGGGGTTGACGGGAGGAAAGTCGGGGTACGGACGATTCTGTTGCTCTTCCTTTTTTTCCTGACCCCGCTTTATGTTTTCTTGTTGACGGTGGTCGACCGCTTTGTCTGGTTTTCGCTGATTCTGCTCTGGCTTTATGTGCGGCTCGTACTGACCCCGGCTCCCGCGGAGGTACCAGCCTGAATAGCTCCACCTTTGTTCGTTCACAGATCTGGTTGGTGTTGGCAGCGGTGCTCGCCGCTGCGGGCGGATGGTTGTATTTGCAGCGCGTGCTGATTCCATATCAGATCCGCATCGCGGCTGCGCACGACCAGCCCCGCGGCAATCTCTCCGATCTCTATCCGCGTTGGGTAGGCGCGAAAGCACTGCTCCTGCATGGACGCGATCCCTACAGCGCGGAAGTCGCCCGCGAAATTCAAGCCGGCTACTATGGCCGTCCACTCGATCCGTCTCGTCCCGATGACCCACGCGATGAGCAGGGCTTTGCTTATCCTGTCTATGTAGTTTTCGGCCTTGCCCCGACCATTGGATTGCCGTTCGCGATCGTCCAGAAGGGCTTCTTCTGGATCCTGCTCATCCTCACGTCCGTCAGCACGCTGCTCTGGCTCCGAGTTTTGCGGTGGTCCGCGCCGCTCTGGACGCAAGTCAGCCTGCTCGGGCTGACTCTCGGCAGCGTGGCCGTGATGCAGGGGCTGAAGCTCCAACAGATCAGCCTTTTAGTTGCCGGACTTATAGCCGCCGCGATCGCGCTTCTGGTGGCGGATCACGCGGTCGCCGCCGGATGTCTGCTGGCCTTGGCCAGCATCAAGCCCCAGCTCGTGGTGCTGTTGCTGTTCTGGCTCGCGATCTGGACCCTGGCCGACTGGCGCCGGCGCTATCGCTGGGCCGCGTCCTTCCTGGTCACGATGGCCATCTTGCTCACGGTCTCCGAATGGTACCTGCCGCACTGGATTCCCCGCTTCTGGCATGCGATTCGTGAATATCAACGCTACACCGGGGCGATGTCGGTCATGGACGGTTTGATCGGTCCTCCCTGGAGTTGGACTGTCGAGCTTCTTTTCCTTACTGTCCTGCTGCGTGTTTGCTGGAGCGAGCGTCGGCAAGCGGTGAACACTGGATCGTTTGCGTTCACGCTGAGTCTGGTGCTCGCCATCACCGTCCTTCTCGTACCCACATCGGCCCAGTACAATCAGGTGCTTTTGATCCCCTCATTGCTGCTGCTGGTCAAGGAGCACCGGTCGCTTCGGCACGGAAGTATCGCCAAACGCGTCTTCTTCCTGCTCACCACTGCCCTGATCGCTTGGCCGTGGATTGCGAGCACTGCCCTAGCTGGGATGTCCTTCGTCTTACCTCAGGAGACGGTCCAGCGAGTCTGGGCCGTCCCCATCTGGACGACGACCCAGATCCCGGTGGCCGTGGCTGCCCTGATGCTGGTCCATTATTACCAGAAGCCTTTTGCTGCTCGCCAAGAGCCGGGCACGTCGTAGAATGCTTACGGCGCGTGCCCCGGGGAGTGGCACGATGTCCGCAGGAGAATCCAGAGTCCATGTCCGCGACTTCGTCATCGCATGCGGGAATTTCCAGCATCTTTCCGGTTGCGATCTTTGTGCAGGGCGGCGACGAGCAGACCCTATCTCTGAATCACACTCCCTATACGGTTGGCCGGAAAGTGGATCGCGATCTGGTGATCCCGGACCCGCGCGTCTCGCGCGAACACGCGTCCATCATTTCCGAAAACGGCGAGTTCTTCGTTGTCGACCAGGGCAGCAAGCACGGCACCTTCGTCAACGGCGAGCGGGTGGAACGGCGCAAGCTGAACCGCAACGACAAGATGGAATTTGGGGCGCGCGATGGTGCCTACCTCATCTTCCACCCCATGCACAGCACCTCGAACACGGCGCGCGAATTCCTCAGCCAGATCTCCGGCATTCAGATTGCCCCGGAAGCCAGCGACATCGAAAAGCTGACCCTGTTCATGGACGCCGCCCGCCGGCTCAACACCATCGGCGTGCTCGATGAAATCCTGGTTACGCTGCTCGATGCCACGCTCAAGCTGACGCTCGCCGAACGCGGCTACATTTTTCTCCGCGATGCCGCGGGAACGTTGAGCCTCGCCGCCGGCCGCAACTCCAAGAACGAACCGCTGCTCGATGACAAGACCATTTCCCGCTCCGTGCTCGAAGAGGCGCTGAATTCCAACTCCGAGTACCTGGTGACCGACACCAGCCAGATGCTCGAGATGAAGGAGCGGCACAGCATCGTCGCCTTCGATCTGCGCACCGTGATCTGCATGCCCTTGCGCAAGCCGATCGTGCAAACCAGTCGCGCCGATCAACCCGCGGGCGGGGAAGCAATGGGCGTGCTCTACGTGGACTCCCGCTTCGCCTCGCGCGATATCACCAAGGTCAGCCACGACATTCTGCGCGCCATTGCCACCCAGGCGGCTCAACTGATCGAGAATGCGCGCCTCGTCCAGGCCGAAGAAGCCGGACGCCGCTACCAGCAGGAACTCTCGATCGCAGCCTCCATCCAGCAGCGCCTGCTGGCGGTAACGCTTCCCGAAGTTCCGTTTGCCCGCGTCAACGGCCGCAACCTGTCTTGCAAGGAAATTGGCGGCGATTTTTTCGAAGCCGTGAGCACGCCCGAAGGCCTGGCCATCGTGCTCGCCGACGTCAGCGGCAAAGGAGTGTCCGCCGCCTTGTTGGCATCGACCTTGCAGGGCATGGTTTACTCCCACCTCATTTCCGGCATGCCGCTGACCGACATTGTGGCGGCCGTCAATCGCTTTTTCACCTACAAGCACATCGGCGAGAAGTACGCGACCATGATCCTCACTCGCCTTCGCCCGGACGGCGACCTCGAATACGTAAACTGCGGACACGTTCCCCCCGTCTGGATCTGCGGCAACGAAGTGTTGAGACCGTCGCACGGCAACCTGCCCGTGGGCTTGCTGGCGGATGCAACCTATTCGAGCGATCGCTGCCAGATGAGACCCGGCGACCGGTTGATCCTGGTAACCGACGGCGTGACCGAAGCCGAAAACGCCCGCGGCGACATGTTCGAGAGCGAGCGCCTGGAAGCCGTGTCGGGGAAGAGTTCCTCGATGGAAGACATTTTCAGAGCCGTCGCTGATTTTTGCGGCGGCACGCCGCTCAATGACGACTGCACGGTCGTCGAACTCGCCTACACCGGCGGGTAAGGCCGGGTTCCCCCTACAGTGGCATCCTGAGCGGAGCAGGACAATGCGCGAAGCGCATCGTTCTGCGGAGTCGAAGAGCCTGCCCCGAGTCCGCTACCTGAGCCGGCGGACACCTTATCAGCCTGCTAGGAAGTTGATCAACTCTTCCCGCGTGAATCCGGCTTCCCTCAGTAACGACATAAGCGTTCCTTTTGGTATGTCGCGATTGTGCCGAGGTACCACGGCGCGGCGGCGAGAAACAGGGTTATGGAAAATGAAATGACTGCCGGATGTGTGATCCAAAATGAAGCCATTTTGTTCTAAGAACCGGATTACTTGACGGGCTCTAACGGCCGGCAACTTCGACATTTGCGGGCATCGTAGCTGAAAAACGTCCAACTTCAAAACAAAAGTTTGCGCAACAAGGGTTGCGCGTTCGAACCTTTCGCCGCCCGCATTCCATCAGCGATGGCGATTTGGGTTAGTGCGAATACTCTAGGTCGAGAGAGGCTACGAGCGTGTTGTCGTCGGTGGGTATGGGATCGTTGTGCTTGCGCAGGCTGGCGATGTATCCGGAGATAGCATCCTTCGCCATTTCTCGCGCTTCTTCCACAGTGCGGCCGTAGGTAACACAGCCCGGTAGAGCCGGAACGAGTGCGGTGTAGCCTCCCTCCGGTTCGGGGCGGAGCATGATGTTGTAGTGATATCGGGCCTTGGCCATGACACCGATACTATCGCGCGAGGCAAGGCCGGTCAACCAGCGCACTTTGTCAATATGTAAAAGTAAATACACATCACCCAGATGCCCCCAGGATCGTCCGACAGCGTCGCGGATGACCTTCGGGATGTCCGGCGCGCCAAACGTCCGCCTAGGGGCTTTGTGGCACGATGGCGAGGCATCCTGCGCGACGATCGGAACCGAAAAATGGGCGGATCGACGCGCTTTTGTGCGACGGATCGCTGTAACTTAAAGAAATAGTTGGCAACTTGTTGATTTGTCGTCGCCGTGCCCGAGCCGGGTAGTCAAGGCTTCGCCGACTTGTGGATCTCCACCGTCGACCAGGTCTTGTCGGCGGCATGGCACAGCTTCTCGAGTCCACAGTCGGCGCACTTCGGTCCGCGCGCTACGCACAGCTTCCGTCCGTGCCAGATGATCTGGTGCGAGAAATCGGTCCAGCGCTCGCGCGGAACAATCGCCATCAGATCCTGCTCAATTTTCTGCGCGTCCTCGTGCCTGGTGAGTTCGAGCCGCCGCGAAATTCGCGTGACATGCGTATCGACCACGACGCCCTCGTTTTTCTTGAACCACGTCCCGAGTACGACATTGGCCGTTTTGCGAGCGACGCCCGGCAGCGTGAGCAACTCGTCCATGGTTTGCGGAACGGTACCGCCGAAGTCGGAAACAATTTTTCGCGCCGCACCGACTACCGACTTCGACTTGTTGCGGAAGAAGCCGGTCGACCGGATCTCCGGTTCCAGTTGTTCTGGTTCGAGCGCGGCAAAATCCTGCACGGTGGGATATTTCTCAAACAACCCCGGCGTGACCAGGTTGACACGTACATCCGTGCACTGCGCCGAAAGAATGGTTGCCACTACCAGTTCCCACGCGCTGCGGTGCGTGAGAGCGCAGGTCACATCCGGATAGAGACGATCGAGCCCGGCAAGAATCTGCCGCACGCGTTCTGGAGCCAAGGAATCGTAGGAGGAGGCGCGCGTGGGGCGGGCGCCCCCGCCCGCCGGCACTGTCTTGGTTCGGGCGGCGCGGGTCGGTGAGGTTTTGGGCAGCGGCAATTTCTTCCCTCGTACGCCTTCCTGCCGTCCACTGCGGCTCGGTTGGCGCGGCATGTTTCCGCGGGGCATAGGTTCTCCTTGCCAGGCAATCATGGTAACAAAGCACTTGGGTAACCCCGCGGCAATTGACGCGCTGCAGGCTGGGTGAGTAGTCTAAAAATCAAAGGAAAAAAATTGTGGCCGTCAAAAGCATCAAACTCGGACAGGTCTGGCGTCAGGATGCAAGCGGCCAGGATTTCCTGGTCACCAAGGTTTACAGCGAAGTGTTCAGCCATTACGCGGTCCTGCGTCCCGCCGAAGTTACCGCGCCCGATGCGCCCACCGTCAAGGTGAAGGTCGCCAAGTCCGCCGACGGAGTGACTCTGCCCGGCTTCAGCTTCACGCAGGAAGGGGCGTTCTAAAAAGCAGGCTTTAGGCTCTGGGCTCTAGGCGCTAGGGTTTCCTAGAGCCCAGAGCCCAGAGCCCAGAGCCCAGAGCCCAGAGCCTAAAGCCTAATCAATGACTGAGAAAATCCTCGCTGTCCTATTTGTCTTCGTCAAGTCGATCGTAGCCGCGACCGGCTACTCCGGCATCGCCATCCTGATGGCGATCGAGTCCGCCTGCATTCCACTGCCTTCGGAACTGATCATGCCCTTCGCCGGGTACCTGGTGTTTCAGGGCACGATGAAGCTGGTATGGGTCGCGACCGCGGGCGCGATCGGCTGCAATCTGGGCTCGCTGGTCGCCTACGAGATCGGATATTACGGCGGACGTCCGCTGGTCGAGCGCTACGGGCGCTGGATCCTCATGGGCCGCCGCGAGCTCGACTGGGCCGACCGCTTCTTTCTCCGCTGGGGACAGGCGGCCGTGTTCATTGCGCGCCTGTTGCCGGTGATCCGCACGTTCATCGCAATGCCCGCCGGAATCGCCCGCATGCCGCGCGGCAAGTTCCATGTCTATACCTTTCTGGGATCGTGGCCATGGTGCTTCGTGCTGGCCTGGCTGGGCCTGAAGCTGGGCGAAAACTGGCGCTCGATCGGCAAGTACTTCCACCAACTCGACACCGTCATCGGCGTGATTCTGCTGGCGGGCATCATCTGGTTCGTGTGGTCGCACTGGCAGAATCGGCTGCGCCCGAGCTCAGAGTAGGGCGGATTTCCTTCGTGATTCTTCGTGTCCTTGGTGGTTAACCGAACTGCTTGAACCACGCAGGACAGGAAGGGGACCTTGGAACATCGTGGTCACGGAAGTTCCACTGGCTTCGCCAACTGCGACGCCACCAGCTTCCACTTTCCATCGTGCTTGCGCAGGACGTCGAGGTAAGCGTATCGCACTGCGAACCGTTTTCCGTTGCTCTCCACTTCGTCCGATTCTGAGCCGTGCACGACGGCAGTGTCGCCGAATATGCGAATCTTGCGGCCGGTTGAAACGATCGATGGATATCGGATTGATCCGCTGCGGAAACTCTCGAGCACATCCTGCTTCGTGAAAGCCTTGCCGGCCTCGTTGTACTGTACGTAGTCGTCGGCAAGAATCTGCGCCAGCACGACGAGATCCGCGCTCATCAGCGCGCGGTCTCCGGCTTCATGCAAGGCCAGAATCTGCTGCTCGTCGGTTGGTCGTTCGTCTTGCACCCGCGACATCGTAATTCCTCCGGTAACTCTTTACACTAAAGCATGTTGGCGGACTCATCGCGGGTAACTTTCGCCAACCCCGCGGAATGTGATATTTCTCGCTGGGACACCAGACATGGGACTTCTGAGTTCTCTACTGTATCCATGGGGCTTTCTGCTCCAGGGACTGGCAATTGTGCACTTCATTCGCCGGCGGCCGGATAACTATTGGTTCTTCGTCATTCTATTTCTGGGGCCGTTGGGCGCGATTGTCTACCTGGCGGTGGAGGCACTTCCCGACATCGGACTGCTGGGCCAGTCCTTCAAAGTCTTTCCGCGCCGCAAGCGCATTCGCCAGTTGGAAGCGATGATCCGCGACAATCCGTCGCCGGGAAACTACGAAGAACTGGGCGATCTCTACATGGACGACGGCAAGTTCGCACAGGCCCGCGCCGCGTTCGATAAAGCCATCGCCGCGCGCGCCGATACGCCCGATCCCTTCTTCTACCGCCGCGCGGTGTGCGCGATTCAGTTAGGAGACGCTGCCGCGGCGCTGCCCGATCTCGAAAGAGTGGTCAGCAAAGATCCGGACTACGACTTCCAGCGCGCCGCCGGCCTGCTCGCCCACGCCTACGCGCGGACCGGCCAAAAAGAAAAAGCCGAAGCGCTGTTTCGTAAGGTGACCGTGACGTCGACCCTGTCAGAGACTTACTTGAACTTCGCGGACCTGCTGGCGTCCGGCCAGCGCAACCCCGAAGCCCGCGAGTGGGCGCAGAAAGTGCTCGACAAGAAGCCCACCATGCCCGGCTACCTGCGCCGCCGCGAGCGTCCCTGGTTCCGGCGGGCCAAGGATGTGCTCAAGCGATTGCCCGCGTGAGGGAGCGGGGCGGGATGTCTTTGCCATACGGGGTACGTTTCGAGACTAGAGGCATTCCTTCAGTAGTCGTTCCGGATAGTTGGTGCAAACGCCTGATTGCGTCAGTTGACCAGATCGCTGCGGTCAAAGGCTCAATTCTTAGAATCCTCAGTGCGCTCGTTTCAGGGCTTCTGGTGGAACTCGAATCTCAAGTCCGGTCCTGTGTTCGGCCAAGCCTAGCTCGATCCGAAGCGCGCTTGCCGTATCGGTTACGCCGGGGGCATATACAGGCATTTTGAGCCAGTCCTCGCCTTGGTAATTCACCAACTGGACAATGTAGCTTCCTGGAGCAAGTCCCCTCACCGCAAACCTGAGAGGATCTCCAATCGTAGTTCCGCGCACCTGTTTGCCATCTGGGGTGTCGACTTCCACGGCGAAAAGCGGAAAGAGGTTTCCAACTTCCGACTTCTTATACTCATAACCTTCGGGAAGGATCACCCTGCCACTGATCTCGCTATTGACTTCAAGTTGAAGTCTGATAAAGGAGCACCCGTTGGCGTGCGTGGCGGTGCTATCCAGTCCGTCCCATACGTTGCGAAACTGAGGGTCGGTGTCCCCATCAATCCGGTAGACCCCCGGCGCAACCGGCCCAATCTCGAATCTCCCTTGAGTGTCCGTTGCTGCGGAATAGTGTTGTTTCTCATCTTTGGACGTGATCCGCAAGCTGTGATTCAGCCTAGAGAAGTCGTTGAACGGAAAATCCACTTCACCAGCAATGAAGCTGAGCCCGTCTCCGCGCGCAAGCCGACGAAGCCGCTCGACATAATCGTGCCGTTGTTCGACAGGTCCGCTGGGATTGGATGCATGGTATGAGATCTCCAGCTCGCCCGTCTTCGGGCCCCTCCCGGCAAAGAAGAGCCATTCATCGCCGACACGAACGTCGGAAAAGCACTCGCCTTGTTCGGCGAAGATCTGAACTTCACGAGAAGGATGCCCCTTAAATATCTCTTGGGGCTCAACAGTTAAGCGCAAATCACTGCCTAGCGTTGCGCCGAGAGCTTTGGCGGTATGTTGGTCAGCGCTGCCATGGACTTGCCTAGCCGTCAATATCTTTGCAGTGAACACCGCGTCGTAGCTGTCGGTCCCACAGTCCCCTGACATGGTGGTTGCGAACCACACCGTACAAATCAACTTCTTCCCATCGCGCACGATGAGCCGCTCCTGGTCGGACCCGGCGCAGTGGCTCGTCCATCCGACGAAGAGAGTGAAAAAAATCAATACCCTGCACGCAAAGTGAACTCGCCACATGCACGAGATTCTACCAACAGGACAAGAGCAAAATGGAAACGACCTCTTAGTTGGCGAAAAATCCCCATTACACTCGTAACCAAACGGTTACAAGTGTAAACGCCTGTTACAACAGCTATGCAGTAGCGGAAGCGGGCGATATGATATGGGGCGGAAAATCGGAGGGTTCGTGATGTTCAAATCAGCACTCTTCTATGCTCAATTCCTGGCGTTCACTTGGCCAGGGTCTTCCTGTCGCTGATGATTCGGTTAGATTGTGAAGGAGAATGGGATTGAGGGGACGTTCGGATGGTTGCAGGCCCCCGCAACCAACTCCATCAATCACTTACAGACCTCTGCCGCTCGACTTGGCACCAATTGGCACCAAAATGAAGCCTTTCCTGCTGCCATCCACGCCGATTTTGGCGCGAGCCGGTCGCCCAGACGCGCCGCAAACCGGACGCGCCGCAAACCGCCTTCCGTCTTCCGACAGCGCGTGCGAGTAACGCATCGTCGTCTTGGCATCGGAATGCCCCAGCCTGCCTTGGCGAACCGCCATCGGGACATTCTCCTGGTCCATGACCGTCTCGTTTCCATGCCGGAATGCGTGAAAGCCGCAGCGCTCGATACCCAGCTTGACCATCTCCTGGAGCACCTGCGTGCTGATGTCCGTCATTGGCTTGGACCCCAAATAGGGGAGGAGATGCTTTCGGATTCGAGACCGGTCGGCGGACCCGGTCGAACGCTTATGTTGTGTCAGAACGTCCCTTTCCCATCTAGTAATGAATTGCTCGAACGTGCCAGTCGGGCGTGCGCGATAGTGCAGGGAATTTACGTCCGACAACCGTTTCTCCAGGGCGCGTTCGGCCAGCCGTCGAGTTTCGTACTCTCGCGAAGAGGG